>CADAPN010000227.1 GCA_902789835.1 Oscillospiraceae bacterium | reverse complement strand
CCGGCCGAAGGCCCCCGCCGTGGGCAAGCGCGTCCTGCTGGAGCGCATCGGACCGCTCTGGCGGCGTCTCCCCTTCCTCAGCAAGGTCAGCATCCGCAATGCCTTCCGCTATCCCAGCCGCGTGTTCATGATGCTGCTGGGAATCGGCGGCTGCACCGCGCTGATGGTGGCAGGCTTCGGCGCCAAGGACTCCCTCGCCGGGGTGGGCGGATTCCAGTATGACGAGATCTCCCTCTACGACGTGGTGGTCACCCTCGACGCCGCCAAAGCCGGGTCACAGCCCGAGACGCTCTGGGCCGACTGGGCGGAGCATGCGGCCCTGGCCCACCGGGAGGAGATCCGCCTGATAAACCGGGACGGCGTCGGGAAGGACACCAACCTCATCCTCGCCAAGGCGGGCGACCCCTGGCCGGGTCCGGGCGAAGCCGTGATCACCGCGAAGCTCTCCGAGACCCTGGGCCTGCGCGCGGGGGATGCCGCCGTTCTGCGGCTCTCGGACGGAAGGGAGCAGTCTGTCACCATCTCGGGCGTGTGTGAATATTACGTGGGGCACGCGGTCTTCGCCTCGCCGGAGGGTTTCCCGGATACGGCCCGCAACTACGCCCTGATCCGTGTGAAGGACGGGGAGGACGCCGGTCTCCGGGCTGCGCGCCTTCGCAGCGCCGAGGGCGTCAATTATGTCAGTCTCACCCAGACCGAACGCGAGACCCTCGAGAATTCCATGGCAAGCATCGACCTGCTGGTGCTGATGCTGGTCTTCTGTTCCGGTGCGCTGGCGTTTATTACCCTATATAATTTGACCAACATCAACATCATGGAGCGCATCCGCGAGGTCGCCACCGTGAAGGTACTGGGCTTTACGCCGCATGAAACCGCCCAGTATATTCTCAATGAGAACCTCATGCTCTCCTTCTTCGGCGCGCTCTTCGGTCTCATCCTTGGAAAGCTCCTGCACCGCTTCGTCATGCTGAGCATCCGGCTGGACTACATGACCTATGACGTGCGCATCGCTGTATTGAGCTACGGGCTCAGCTTCGTGATCACGGTGGTCTTCGCCCTGCTGACCAATCTCTTCATGAGAGGGAAACTGGAGAAGGTCAACATGGCGGAATCACTCAAATCCGTTGAATAGATTATATATATCTCCCCGCCGTGGGCGGGGCGTGATGAGTGTGAATCCCGGACAGAGCGCATGACCGAATCACTCAAATCGCTTGAATTAAAACAGCATCTCTATTGCATCGCTCCCCGCCTGCGGCGGGGAGCGATTTTTGCAATTCGGGCCGGTCAGCAGGCCGGAATCACGGATATTCCCTGTAAAAGCAGAGGTTCGGGCCACGTGTTCGAAAAAACCGTTATATTCTGTTCAAAAATTCCGACATTCTCTCTTGTTCAACGGAATACCCCTCGGAACTCCGATATGATATAATATGCATCAAAAAACCGTTAAGCTTCCGCATTTCAGGTGGAGTTCAGTTATGAGGGGTTCCCCAGCGTCAGCATTGACCACGAGGCAGCAGGCCGGCTCGCCTGTGAGCTCGCTTTCCAGCGCGGCGGCCAGTCCGTCTGCACGGTCTGGGACAGCCGTTTCCACGTCGCGACGAACCTGCGCCGCACCGCCTTCACGAAGCGGGCCGAGGAACTCGGTCTGGAGCTGAGCGAGAGCCAGTTCATATGCGAGGGTTCTTCGGAAGACGGCTATGAACTCGGCCGCAGCCTGATTCAGAAGGGGCAGCTGAAGAAGGTGCTTTACTGCAACAACGAGAGCGTCTCCCGCGGCCTGCTCACGGCGATGAACGAAGCCGGCATCCGGGTCGGTGAGGAGCTCTATCTCTTCACGGCCAACAACGGGCCGGACTCCTTTTGCCGCTACATGACGCCGTCGGTCACGACCATCGACCTGCGGATGCAGGAGGTCTTTGAGCAGGGCCTGAAACTCCTGCTCGGCATCATCAGCCGCCGGGAAGACCCGGACAGCGTCACCACCATCTCCCCGCGCTATGTCTATCGCGCGTCCATGCCGGAGCTGATGGAGTAAGGGCAACTCCGTCACACCCACCGAAAGCATAACAGGGAACAGAAGGACGAAGAATCCATCATCGGAGCCGTCGTCCTTCTGTTCCTGTTTATATTCCCATGATGCAGCCGTCGCCGCGCGGGTCCGTGCCGCCGACCAGAACCCGGCCGCTTTCATCCGTATACCGGATGATTTGACCTCTGCCGAAGGGCCGATCGTTGTAGCTGCCGGAAAACGCATCCTGCACCGTGATCCGATGCCCTTTGTCACGAAGCGCGGCAATTGTTTTTTCCGGATAGTGCGACTCCAGATCAAAGTCCAGCCCGCTGCTCCAGCAGAAGCGGGGCGCATCCAGGGCGTTCTGGGGGCTCATATGAAAGTCGATCATGTTCATGGCGACCTGAAGGTGTCCCTGCGGCTGCATGAAGCCGCCCATGACCCCGAAGGGCCCCACCGGAAGCCCGTCTTTCATGAGAAAGCCGGGGATGATCGTCTGGTACGGGCGTTTGTGCGGGCCCGCCTGGTTGACGTGTCCTTCCTCCAGCGTGAAGGTCGCGCCGCGGGACTGTAGCACGAGTCCATACTCGGGAATGATGACCGCCGAACCGAAGGGATTGTAGCAGGACTGGATCATGGAGATCATATTTCCGCGGGTATCCGCCGCACAGAAGTAGCAGGTATCGCATTTCGGAGGGTTCCCCGCGTGACAGTCCTGCGCCCGGGCAGGCCGGATCAGCCTGCGGCGCGCCTCTGCATACTCCCGGTTCAGCAGCATCCGGCAGCTGACCTCATTCATATAATCAGGGTCCCCGACATATTTCAGGCTGTCGGCAAAGGCAAGCTTGATGGCTTCCATCTGAAGATGGACCGTCTCGGGTTTTCCGAAGTCTTCCGGAGAGAAAGAATAAGCATCCAGCAGATTCAGCGCCATCAGCGCGGTGATGCCCTGTCCGTTCGGGGGCAGCTCGCAGACCTCATAGCCGTGGTACGACACCCGCAGCGGGTCATGCGTAACGGGAGAGAAGCCCTGAAAGTCTTTCTCGCTCCAGCGGCCGCCGCCTTTTTTCGACTCCCGGAGGATCGCCTGCGCGATGCGTCCGCCCTCGTAGAGCGAAGCGCCCTCCGTCTCGATGATCTCCCGCAGGAAGGCCGCCATGGCGGGGTGCTTTACCAGCTGTCCCGGAGCCGGGGCGGCACCGCCCGGAAAGAACTCCCTGTCAAAGTTCCGGGCTTCCTCTTCGGTGAGCCTCGGCGTCAGCCGGTCACGCCAAGTCCGGAAGCTGCCCTGGACATAGGGCGTAATGGGATGGCCCTTCTCCGCCAGCTCGATGGCCGGCTGCGCCGCCTCCGCCAGAGACATGCTGCCGTAGTCTTTCAGAAGGCGGATCCACCCCGCGACGCAGCCCGGGAGCGTCGTGCTGTCCCAGCC
>CADAPN010000226.1 GCA_902789835.1 Oscillospiraceae bacterium | reverse complement strand
AGCCCACAAGGGCCCGTCCCTCATCATCGGCTATGCTCCCTGCGAGATGCACAGCATCAAGGGCGGCATGGAGAACTGCCAGAAGGAAATGGACAAGGCGGTCAAGTGCGGCTACTGGAACCTCTTCCGCTATAACCCGGATGCCGAGAAGCCCTTCGCCCTCGACAGCAAGGAGCCGGCCGGCGGTTACCGCGAGTTCCTGATGAACGAAGCGCGTTACAGCCGTCTGACCCGCGAGTTCCCGGATCGCGCCGACAGACTCTTCGAAGCCAACGAAGAGAACGCCAAGGCCCGGTACGAGCACTTGATGAAGCTCAAAGGCCTGTACGAGTAATCCCCGTACTTCGGCCGGAAGGCATATCAGAAAGCATAAAACCCCACAGGAGCTGCGATTTTTCGCAGCTCCTGTTTTACTCCTGCATGTTGTCCGGACCTCAGGATTCAGAAAAAAGACCTTGCATTTTCTATGGGGCGGTTGTATAATGCCGCCAGACAACAGGTTTTTAAGCTTCGGTACCGAGATGCCGGCAAAATCTTTGATATCGAAAGGCGCATGCTGTGCGTCTGCTTCGGAATGCGGGATCTTGCCGGAAACGGCAGGATTTTTTCGTTGAGAGGGGTCGGAACCATGCATCAGAAGGCACAGATCATGGACGAAAACGCAATGAAGCGTGCGCTGATGCGCCTTTCGCATGAGATCCTGGAGAAGAACAAAGGAGCGGCCAATCTCGTCTTCGTCGGAATCCGCCGCCGCGGAGAGCCCATTGCCGAGCGCGTGTGTGAAAATATTGCGGTCATTGAGGGGATCCGCGTCCCCTGCGGCAGCATCGATATCAAGTTCTACCGGGACGACCTCTCGACCGTAGCGGAGAGCCCGGAGATCCGGAAAGCTTCCCTTCCGTTTGATGTGAACGGCAGGGATGTTGTTTTGTTTGACGATGTGCTCTTTACCGGGAGAACGGCACGGGCGGCCATTGAAGCGGTGTTCAGCTGCGGCCGGCCGAAGACCATCCAGCTTGCGATCCTGGTGGACCGCGGACACCGGGAGCTCCCGATCCGGGCCGATTACGTGGGGAAGAACCTGCCCACCTCCCGGAGCGAACTGGTAGAGGTGCGGCTCCCGGAATTTGACGGGGAGACCGGTGTGTTCCTGATGGACCTCGAATCATAGCGGTAGCAAACGGCAGCATGCGGGTTTCCGCGGAAGGCCGTTTTCTATAGAAAAAGCAAGCACACAGAAAAGAGAAGGAGAGAAAAAGTATGAATCTCGTCTACGGTATCAAAGACAAACCGAAATTCGGACAGGTCGTCCTCTTTGCTCTGCAGCAGCTTCTTGCCATCATGGCGGCGACCATCGCGGTTCCCGCGGTTGTCGGCAACGGCATGAGCGCTTCGGCGGCCCTGTTCGGCGCGGGCGTCGGCACCATCGTGTATCTGCTCTTCACCAAGAGCTCCAGCCCGGTGTTCCTTGGCTCTTCCTTCGCCTTCATCGGTTCCATGTTCTCCGCCTTCGGCGGTGCGGCCTCTGTCTCCATCGGTTATGCAGGCCTGATCCTCGGCGCCCTGATCGCGGGCCTGGTCTATGTCATCATCGCGCTGATCGTCAAATTCTGCGGTGTCAAGTGGATCGACAAGCTGATGCCCCCGGTCATCATCGGACCCACCGTTGCCATCATCGGACTGAGCCTTGCGGGCAACGCCATCGGCGACCTGATGCGCAGCAATGTGGAAGGCGGCTCGGTGTATGTCGCGCTGATCTGCGGCTTGGTGACACTGGCGGTGACCATGCTCTGCTCCACCTACGGCAAGCACATGATCAAACTGATCCCCTTCATCATCGGGATCCTGGCGGGCTATCTTGTCGCTTCCGTCTTTGCCCTGATCGGCAAGAACACCGGAAACGACGCTCTTGTCGTCATCAACTATGAAGCGCTGCACCATGTCGGCTCCTTCGTCTCCCTGCCGGAGTTCTCCTTCACCAAGGCGGACTGGAGCGGCGTGACCAGCTCCTACCTGCTGACAATATTTGTAGCCTATGCGCCGGTGGCCTTTGTCGTCTTCGCCGAGCATCTGGCCGACCACAAGAACCTCAGCTCCATCGTCGGTGTGGACCTCCTGGAGAACCCGGGCCTGACCAACACCCTGCTGGGCGACGGGATCGGCTCGTTTGTCGGCGCCTTCTTCGGCGGCTGCGCCAACACCACGTACGGCGAGTCCATCGCCACCGTGGCCATCACCCGCAACGCCTCCACCGTCAGCATCTGGGGCGCGGCCATCGCCTGCATCATCTTCTCCCTGCTGACCCCGCTGGTGGCCTTCCTTGAGACCATCCCCAGCTGCGTCATGGGCGGCGTGTGCGTGGCCCTCTACGGCTTCATCGCGGCCAGCGGCCTTAAGATGCTGCAGCCGGTTGACCTCAACAAGAACCGCAACCTCTTCGTCGCCTCCGTCATCTTCATCGTCGGCGTCGGCGGCATGGTCGTGTCCTTCGGCGCGGTGGAGATCCGCACGGTTGCCTGCGCGCTGATCCTCGGCATCCTCACGAACCTCATGCTCTCCGGAGAGAAGGACGAGTAATTAAAATGAAACAGATACCGCCCCCGCCTCCGGCGGGGGCGGTATCGCAGAAAAACCATGCTCTCCGGAGAGAAAGAAGAGCAGAAATCAAACAAAGCGGGCTCCGCCTCCGGCGGGGGCGGTATCGCAGAAAAACCATGCTCTCCGGAGAGAAAGAAGAGCGGAAAATAAACAAAGCGGTCCCCGCTCCGGCGGGGGCGGTAGCGAAGAGACAAGGCGGTCCGATGCTGAGACAGACAGAAAAATTCAAATCAACAGCCATCGACATGACCAGCGGCCCGATCCTGGGGCAGCTGGTCGCCTTTGCTCTGCCGCTCATGCTCGGGAACGTCTTCCAGATGCTCTACAACAGCAGGCGCTGGCAGCCATCGGCTCCACGACGATGATCGTCAACATGCTGGTCTTTTTCTTCAACGGCTTTTCCACCGGTGCGGTGGTGACCATCGGGCAGTTTTACGGAGCGCAGAAACTGGATAAGCTGCACCGGGCAGTGGAGACCACCATGGCCGCGACCTTTCTGCTGAGCCTGGTGTTCACTGTCGCCGGGGTGCTCAGCGTGAAGCCGCTGCTGCGGATGATGAGCACACCGGAGGATGTGTTCGAGGATGCGACCGTGTATCTGCGGATCTACATCGGCGGGATCTCCGGCCTTCTGGTCTATAACATCGGCAGCGGCATCCTCCGCGCGGTGGGGGATTCCAAGCGGCCGCTGTACTTCCTGATCCTCACGAGCCTTATCAACATTGTGCTGGACCTGCTGTTCGTGGTGGTGCTGAAAACCGGGATTGCCGGCGCGGCTGTTGCCACGATCCTGTCGCAGTTTCTCTCGGCCGCGCTGATCCTTCTGCTTTTGACGAAGACGAAGGACATTTATCGCCTGGACTGGAAGGAACTGAAG
>CADAPN010000225.1 GCA_902789835.1 Oscillospiraceae bacterium | reverse complement strand
TGTTTCCAGAATATATCTGGTTTCGTGGTTGATGTCCCCAAGGACAACCGGGCGTGCGTCATAACCCAGTGCCCGGAGTAGTGATGCATACGCAATAGAACTGCCAACTGTATCGGAATCCGGGCTCTTATGTCCTGTCACATAAATCGTTCCCTCAATCTCACCAAGTCCATCAAGTTCACTTCGATTGAGCCGATAATTCAGCTCCTGCTCTGCCTGATATTGCGAAGCCGTTACATTTCTGCCGATCAGAATCCCGGCAGCGCCGATCACAGCAATCACAAAAACCAACGTTATCCATTTCCACAGATTTCTCTTTTTACCCATTTTCATTCACTCCTGTGTCAGTTCTCCGCGTCACTTTCCTCCCGGCGACGCAAAATCAGTCTTTCTGTTTGCAGCGCAAATTTCCCTTTCTACGCGTTTATCCCACGTCTGAAGACACGGGTATTGCGCGATGAAGCAAGTTTCCCTTTCTACGCGCGTATCCCACGTCTGAAGACACGGGTATTGCGCGATGAAGAATAAACCATTGCTTTTTTATCTGTTTCCCGCGTATAATGATTCAGATTTCAATCCGGAGCTAAAACAGACTGCTTCGGCGCAGTCTGCAGTATGTATAATCAGGACCTTGAGGAGAGATTTTTATGGAAAACACTTGGAATTGGGATAAAACCGATGTTGATTATTCGCTTCTTGAAAAAGTGAATCCTGTGTTCAATACGGCCAAAATGACGCTGTTTCAGTTAGCCGCAAACGGCAGCGCGGACGCGGCGGTCCTGGCGAAAAGCATGGGTCTTACACTGGAAGCGACACAGAACAGCACCAACACCAAGGCTTCGCCGGAGCAGGTTTTGGGCGGCACGATCATGCTGGAAACCCGTTACAGCACAATGACTCGTCTGGTGGAGGAATCCGGTTTTACTCCGGTGGACATACCCTGCGGCTATACACCGAGGGCGATTGAATTCGCAAGGAAGGGCCTGCCCTATTACGGTCTGGATCTTCCGGTGGTCATTCGGGAAATATCGGACAGGATCAGTGCGCTGATCCCGCCGGAACAAAGAGAGTTCGTCCACTACCATGAGGTAGACGCCACCAACTATTCCTCTCTGGAAAAGGCGCTGGAGGACATCGACGGACCTGTCTGCATCACTACGGAGGGGCTGCTGATGTACTTTACCGATTCGGAAGCCGGGGCGCTGTGCGACAATATCTGCCGCATATTGGAGAAGAAGGGCGGCTGTTGGTACATTGCGGACGTGGAAAGTGCCCTTCAGTATGTCCTTGTCATGCGCGCACTGGTGGGTGATCGCTTCATGGAGATCATGGCAAACTCAGTGCAGCAGACGAAGGACAAGTCGGACGTGGAGATCGGCAAAAACTCGCTGATCGCCACTCCGGCAGATATGGCAGGCAGCATCCAGAACACCATGGCTTTTCTTGCAAAGCACGGTTTGAAAGCCGAGCGTGTCAATGTCGGTGAAAACGTGCCGAAGCTGAATTCCCTGGACAAGGTCAGCGCGGAACAGGCTGCTGCGGTGCTTGAGGGTATGAAGCACTGCGCTTTCTGGAAAATCACCCTAAGTGAGAAGGATGTGGAACTTCCGATCGCTGAAGAGAATAGATTTCATTTCGACGCTTCCATTCAGTCGGGCACCCTGTCTCTTGCGCTGATGGGACGGCTCGATACGATCACCGCGCCGAGCCTGCTGTCCTTCTTTGAAAAGATAAATGCAGAGCAGGCGATAGAGGCCGTGGATGTGGATTGCCGCCGCCTCGACTATATCTCTTCCGCCGGCCTGCGCGTGCTGCTGATCATGCACAAGGCCTGCAAGGACGGGGTTTCGCTTCACGGTGAGAACGAGGTCGTGGCGGAAATCATAGAGCAGACGGGCTTCGATTCCTTTTTCCACTGATCTGCTGATAAGGCTTCGCTGTTCGTTTTCTCTTTACAGCAATCCCCTCATCCTGAGAAGAAAGACAATCACGAAAAGAGAGAACATACCCAGGATGCTGCTCCATACAACGATCTGCCCCGCCAGATGGCCGTCGCCTCCCATTTCTGTGGACATAACGGTTGAGGATACTGCCTGAGGCGATGCAAAGAGAGCCACAAACACGGCTGTCTCTACCGGTGTGATCACGAGCAGCCCCAGACGGACAGCTAAAAACAGCATGGCAAAGCCGATCAGCGGCCCTGCTGCCAGCCGGACGAGTACACCTGAAATGAGTTCTCTTCTGTAATCCTCTATCTCCTTCAGCTCCAGCTGGCCTCCAAGGATGATCAGGGCCATCGGTGTCGCCGTCCGGGAAAGTGATAAAATGGCACTGTAGAGCCATGACAGGTCTCTCCGCAGACTGAACAGAATCTCTCCGTCCGCCCGGCAGGGCAGAAGCTGCCGGATGATCAGAGCGACAAAGCCAAGCAGCACTCCCTGAATCAGGGGATTGGCGGCAATCCCCTTCAGCATTTTACCTGCCCCTCCCCGGTTCGTCCCTGCCGGGGATTTTTCTTCTGTCAGCGCATCTTCCGGATAGAAACGCTGCTGGGCTTCGGGGTCAGAAAAAATACTGAGGACGATCACACTCACGAGATTGAAAAAAGTAATGACCGGAAGCTGAAGAAAGGCGGCAAGCTGCATTCCCGGAGTACCGACAAGTGCTTCCGCCACCGGCATTCCTATGACTGCGTAATTGGAGCGAAATGCAGACTGGATCAGGACGCCCCGGCGAAACCGCTCTTTTGTGGCTGCTTTGGAAAAAACAATGCCGAAAAGAAGCAGAACAAAGAGCGAAACGACCGCGAAGACTGCCAGTTCCACCGGCATATCATGAATGGATTCTATCTGGTAAATACTTACAAACACCCGGGCAAAGAGAGCGTACCGGAAGTTAAAACGGTTCAGCTCCCGGAAAGCAGACACATCCAGGTATCCTCTATGCCTTGCCAGCACCCCGACCAGATCGGCATAACTGTTGAAAATGAATAATGAAAAACAGCTGACAACCCCTGCCTCCTTTCTATTTTACTCCCTGCCATACGTTGCGGACACAACCATGGCGATCATATAAATTCCCCGGCTCAATGAGCTATATCACATACGGACTGGCTGCCGGCATAAGGCTGTAGTGAGATCAGTTCGATCCGGTGGTCGCTGCCGTAGTCACATAGGGGGTGTCTGTGAGGAAGCTGGCGAAAAGGGCGTTGCTGATGAAGGCATATTCGTCTCTCTGATGGCCGCTTTCGGTCATGGAGTTGGCAAAGAGAGTGATATTCACTTCGTTTCCGTCTTTGTCTTTGCCCTCATAAGAGAATCCCATGATACCGTTCAGGAAAGCGTCCGTGCTCTCATCCTCACCATGAAATACGCCTTCCAAGGGATCGCGGCTGCCGTCACGCTGTACAAGGATCTTAGAACCTTCGGGCAGAGCCGTAAAGTAGTCGGTGCCGACGGCGTAGAATACGTCGTCCCCGTCCATGATATAACTTGCGTTGACGAGAGTTTCCGCGGGATAGGTAACATAACCCAGGCAGTCAACTCCGTCAGCGGAGCCGGTCTGAAGGCCGGGAAGGAGGGATTCCTGAATAGTCTCCACGGCATTTGCAGTGAACCCCACATAGGGAACCCCGGTCTGCACAGCGGCAAGGCTCTCCTCCTCCAGACCGCAGCCGCCCACCACCGCGTCAGCCATGGCGACGTCCTCGGTGGTGCCAAAACCCATCAGTTCCATTGCGATCCGCTCATTGTTATAATCAGAGGAAGTGGTTACGAGGGTGTTGTACACGTAACCGTCAGGAGCAGGTGTAAGTGCTTCCTTTGTGCCGCTGATGTAGACCTTGGGCGTCTTTTCGATGACATAGGCGGTAAGATCCGGATCCTTCACGCCGGTGCCTGTAAGGATGTGATCGGCAGACACAGACTGCCAGTCATCATAGGAGCAGATAAAGTCGCCCTTGTACTCGCCCTCGGTGATCATAGCGACCTGTTTACCGGCGCCCAGGAGTGCGTTCACAGCTGCGGTGGAACTCTCAGAGGCATTGGAGATGATGACATCCCCTCCCTCTTCACCGGTAAACTGAGATACAGCGTTCTCCTGCAGGAAAGGCTGCAGCGTATCATAGGTTATGGTCCGGCCCAATGCGTCTGCGATCGCACTGTATTCTGCGGGCTTCACACAGGT
>CADAPN010000224.1 GCA_902789835.1 Oscillospiraceae bacterium | reverse complement strand
AGTTAAGGTAAATCTAAGGATAATTTGTTAATGTTTCTTCCGCCACGGCAGAAATCCTTGAAAAAGGACAGGAAATACGGTAAAATCCAAGAATCTGACAGAAGAGAGAAGAAGGTGAGCCTGCTGGAGACCCATTATCGGCATGAATGGAAGCACGCGATCAACTATACAGATCTGCTGGTGATCCGACAGCGCCTGCGGGCCGTCGCAAAACCGGACGAGCACGCCCGGGGCGGGCAGTATCTGATCCGGAGCCTGTATTTTGACAATGCCCGGGATAAGGCACTGCGGGAGAAAATCGACGGAGTCAACATGCGGGAAAAGTTCCGCATCCGCTACTACAACGGGGATACAACGATGATCCATCTGGAGAAGAAGAGCCGCCGCAGCGGCCTCGGCACCAAGTACAGCGCGGCACTCAGCGCGGAAGAGGTACAGAAGATCCTCGACGGGGATCTCGACTGGATGCGCAGCTGTGACCGGCCTCTGGTGCAGGAGCTCTACTGCAAGATGCGCAATCAGGGCCTGCGGCCGAAGACCATCGTCGACTATGTTCGGGAGCCCTATGTCTTCCGGCCGGGGAACGTGCGGGTGACCTTCGACCGGGACATCCGGACCGCACTCTCGTGCAGAGACTTTCTGAACCCGGATTGTGTCACCATCCCGGCGGGAGATGCCGGGATTATCCTGGAGGTCAAGTGGGACGAGTTCCTCCCGGATATCATCCGCGATGCGGTCAGTGCAGAATTTACGGCTGAGACAGATAGAAAAAAGGAGATCAAACGATGACATTCCAAGATGCTTTTAAGTCCAGTTTTCTGGAAAACGTGAGCGCGATCAGCGTTCTGGATATGGGGCTGGCGCTGCTGCTGGCCTTCGGACTGGGGCTGTTCATCTTTTTTGTATATAAAAAGACCTACGCCGGCGTGATGTATTCCTCCAGCTTCGGTGTGACGCTGGTGGCGCTGACGATGATCACAACGCTGGTGATTCTTGCGGTTACATCGAACGTGGTGCTCTCCCTCGGCATGGTGGGCGCGCTTTCCATCGTTCGTTTCCGCACGGCGATCAAGGAGCCGATGGACATCGCCTTCCTGTTCTGGGCAATCGCGGTGGGCATCGTACTGGCGGCGGGGATGATCCCGCTGGCGGTGTTTGGAAGTCTGTTTATCGGAATCATCATCCTGATCTTTGCCAACCGCAAGGACATGACCAATCCCTTCATTGTGGTGCTGGAATGTGACGGTCACGAAAGTGAAGAGAAGGCCCTTGACGCGCTTCGGCAGCACACCAGACGCTGCACGGTCAAGAGCAAGACCGCCCGCAAGGGCGCGGTGGAGCTGAACCTCGAGGTCCGGCTGCGGGATACCGACACCGACTTTATCAATGAACTTTCGGAGATGGAGGGGGTTCGGTCTGCCGTACTGGTCAGCTACAACGGAGACTACATGGGCTGAGGAGGTCCGGGATCATGTCAACACATCGATATTTTGATGCGATCTGTGTTGTCGTGCTCGTGCTGACGCTGCTGATCACCGTCCTGTTCATGAACGGGGAGGCCTATGGAATTCAGGTGATCGTGGATGAGGACGCGGAGGCCTACGGGCATGCCGTCCTTTTCACGGAGAACGATAAGAACGGAGCCTGGGATACCGCGCGTGCAACGAGGATCACACTGGACGGAGACGAGGTCTCCGTATTCGGAGGCGGCGCCTACGCCTTTGACGGCAGCGTCATGATCACCGGAAAGGGAAAGTATGTGATTTCCGGCACTCTGACAGACGGAAGCGTGATTGTAGACACAGACAGCAGCGCCAAGATCTGGATCATGCTGGACGGTGCCGACATCACCTGCTCGACGGGGGCGTGCTTCGATGTGGAACAGGCGGATAAGGTGTTCCTCACGCTGGCAGAGGGCAGCGATAACCGCCTGACCACGGGATCTGACGATCAACGGAAGCGGCAGCCTGACCGTGACGGCAGCGGAAGAGAGCGGAATTGTCTGCAATGACGAGCTCGTCCTCACCGGCGGGACCATCACCGTGGATGCTGCGGCGGATGCTCTTCACGTCAACGACAACCTCCGTATCATGGAGACGCAGCTGAAGCTGAAAGCCGGAGACGACGGCATCTCCCTCACGGGATTGGAGAGCGAACTGTATTGGGAATCCGGCACATTGACGGTCACCGCCACGGGAGACGGCATCAATGCGGAAAACAACATCCGAATCCTGAATGGCGCACTGACGCTGGAAGCCGGAGATGACGGAATCTCCGCGGGCGGCGTTACGGGGATGCTTGAAATTACGGGCGGAACCGTTCAGATCACAGCGACGGATAAGGGGATCGCCGCAGAAAACACCGTAACGCTGGCCGGCGGAAACGTCGAAATCGACGCGGAAGACGACGGCATATCGACAGCAGGCCTGTTCTGGATGGAAGACGGAAAACTCGCCATCACAACCAGGGACGATGGGATTCATTCCGATACGGCGGTGGAGATCCGAGGCGGGACCGTTCAGATCCCGAGCTGCTACGAGGGCATCGAAGCGGTCACGATTGACGTGAGCGGCGGTGAGATCACAATTTATCCGGAGGACGACGGCCTCAACGCAAACGGAGGTACGGACAGCTTCGGCGGGGCAGGCTTTGGCGGCAGAGGCGGCTTCATCGGAGGGCCGGGCGGCATGTTCGGCGGACCCGGTTCAGGGATGCCCGGACAGGCCGGTGAAGAGGAGGATGGCGGATTCGAGCCGCCGATGATGCCGGATGAAAACGGAAACGAGAGACCCGAGCCGCCCATGATGCCGGACGAGAACGGAGCCGTCGGGTCCGAGGCCCCTGTGATGGGAAGCGGGGAAGAACGGCATGAACCCGGCACGGATACTGCCGCAGGGGAGCGTCCGGCGATGACGATGCAGGATGCCGCCTCGAGCGAGATGACGGAGAACACCGAGACCTGGATCCATGTCAGCGGCGGCAGCTTAACCGTCATCAACAGTGTTGCCCGGGACGCAGACGGACTGGATTCCAACGGAGACATCATCATCTCCGGCGGTGTGATCCGCGTGAGCCTAACCAACAGCGGCAGCAACAGCGCGCTGGACTACGGCAGTGAGAGCGGAGGCGTCATGGAAATCAGCGGCGGCGAGGTCATCGCCTGCGGAAGCTATGCCATGGCAGAGGGCTTTGATGACAGCTCAAGTCAGTGCTCCATCCTGTACAACATCAAGCGCGGGGCGCCTGCCGGGACGACAGTTGCCCTGGAAGACAGCGAAGGAAACGTTATTCTGAGCTATGAAGCGCCGTGCAGCTTCTCGTCCGTGGCAATCAGCTGCCCGGAAATGCAGATCGGAGAGACTTATCTTATCGCCATCGGCGACAGTGTTGAAGAAATCACCCTGGACTCGGTTTCCGCATCCTTCGGTGACGCCCAGAGCGAGGGCTTCGGCGGTCCGATGAACTGGGGCCATATGCGCTTCCGGCCGGAATCCGAGCAGAATGACGGGCTCCCGGCAGAGTCGGAAACGACCGACGCCGCAGAATAGAACAAAACCAGAAAAGCAGGCCTCGAAGCACACAGCTCCGGGGCCTGCTTCCACCTTTTCCCGGGTGTGAAAGAGAGAAATATAAGGATCGAACAGGGAAAGAAATAGCGATTGACGCTGACAGAGGGAGCGGCTATAATGACCGTGATAATGATATCTGCCGGTCCGGAGGGACCGCGGAAAGGAACTGTCATGCCGACTGTTACGCCGTATCTGGAAGGCCGAAGAATCGTAACCGACTTCATTTCCCCGGTGGGGACCGAGCTCTGCCCCATCGAGCTCTCCGCCGGCCGGATCCTGGCGGAGAATCTGATCGCTGCGCAGAATGTCCCGCCCTTTGACCGTTCCCCCTTTGACGGCTATGTTTTTCGGGCGGAGGACAGCCGAAGCGCCTCAAGGGAGACGCCGGTAAGCCTTCGGATCCTTGAAGAAATCCCGGCATCCGGCGTACCGCGCTTTCCGATCACAGCGGGGATGGCGTCAAAAATCCTGACCGGTGCGCCAATTCCCGAGGGAGGAGATGCGGTGGTTCCGTTTGAGCACACCGAATTCACCGAAGAGACGGTGACGCTGTTCTCTTCCTGTGCTTCCGGGACCAATATCGTTAGGATCGGAGAGGATATCCGAAAGGGCAGTCTGCTCACAGAAAAGGGAACGCTGATCGATCCCGGTGTGATGGGCTCGCTGGCAGCGCAGAATATTACCAGACCGCTGGTCTATCGGCGGCCGCGCGTTGCGGTGCTGGCTACCGGGAGCGAGCTGGTAGAACTGGGGCATGACCTGGCACCGGGAAAGATCCACGATACAAACAGCTACAGCATGGCAGGCGCCATCCGGGACCAGGGGGCGGAGCCGGTCTATTACCGCGCGGTGAGCGACAGTGTGGAGGCGATCGCCGAGGGGCTGGAGAAGAGCCTGGCAGAGTGTGACGCCGTGGTGACCACAGGCGGCGTATCGGTCGGAGACTATGACCTGACGCCGGCCGCCATGGAAGCGATCGGCGCGGAGATTTTCTTTCGCAAAGTTGACCTGAAGCCCGGTATGGCCTGCGCCTACGGACAGAAGAACGGAAAGCTGATCTGCGGGCTGTCAGGAAACCCGGCCTCTTCCATCACAAACTTTTATGCCATTGCCATGCCTGCGTTTCGGAAGCTCTGCGGCCTTGCAGACTATGAAATTCGTGAATTTCCGATCCGCCTGGCAGAGCGTTTCGGAAAAGCGAGCCCGAACAACCGCATGCTGCGCGGCTTCCTGGAACTGTCCGACGGTACGGTTCGGATGCGTCTGTCCAAGGGGCAGGGAAATGTCATGATCAGCGGGCTGATCGGCTGCGACGTGGCGAGCCGGGACAGAGCTCAGAGGCTTTTTCCTGAGATAAGAAAGGTGTAAGCGCGTGAAAAGAGCAGTCAGTATCCTTGGCTTTGCAGGCTATTCCGGATCCGGAAAGACAACTCTGATCGAGAGACTGATCCCTCTGCTGGAACAGGAGGGGATACGGACCGCCGTCATCAAGCACGACGCCCACGGGCTGCGCTTCGATACGGACGGGAAAGACTCTCAGCGCTTTTCGGCGGCGGGAACAGCCTGCTCCCTCGTAAACGGACCGTCTGAGAGCGCGATCTTTCTCGGAAAGCCCCTGACCCTGGAGGAATCCGTCCGCGCCGCGGCGCTGCTTACAGATGCACAGCTCATCCTGATCGAGGGATACAAGCACAATTCCTATGCCCGGATCGGCATCATGCGCCGGGAGACGGGGAAGGGCTTTCCGGATGCGCCAGAGCGCTTTGCGGCCTTGGTGACGGACGACGAGACAGTCAAAGCGGAGATCCCTGTATTTCACCCGGATGACGTAAAAGGGATCGCGGCGTTCATTCTGGAGAATTTGAAGATGTTTGAGGCCCCGGTTTTGGACCGGACTGGTCAAATCGGCTGTTGACAAGCCGGAAAAACCTGATATAATACGTTTAACAATTAAACACCTTATCAAGAGTGGTGGAGGGAACGGCCCTGTGAAGCC
>CADAPN010000223.1 GCA_902789835.1 Oscillospiraceae bacterium | reverse complement strand
GGCAGACGCATGAGAATGTGATAGCCGTAGCTGGTCTCTATCACGTCGGAGACGGCATAGTCCTCCAGGGCCTCGGCGGCGGCTTCAAACTCCGGCACCATGGTTCCGGCGGTATAGGTATAGCCCTCCGGATACCGGGCGCTGCCCGGATCCTCGCTGAGCTCCGTCACCTTCTGAAGGAAGGCCTCCTTGCGCTCCATGTCATCCTCGATGGCCCGCAGCTCCGAAACAAGCGCTTCCAGTTCCGCCTTCTTCTCCGCCAGGGCGGCTTCATCCAGCTTCTCCCCGCTCTCTTCATCCGTGTTGAGCAGCAGGATGTGCGCCGCGGTCACATAGCCGTTGTCCTCCAGGAATTTCAGCGCGGCTTCATCGGGCAGATTGACGGCGTTTTCACCGTACAGCCGGTTGAAGCTCTCCTGATACAGGTAGTTCTGGGTCACGATGCGGTCATACATGTCCCGGGAGAGATGGATCTGCTCCAGATACTCATAAAAGGCTTCTTCCGTTCCTTCTTCTCCGAGGGCGGAGGTGATGTCCTGCTGCTTCTGCGCTTCGATCATGCCGCGCATTTCCTCGCTGACCTCAACGCCGTTTTCCTCGGCAAATTTTTCCAGCGCGCCGAGCTGGATCATCAGGTTGTCCACGCTCTCCAGCGCGGCCTCGGCATAGGTGTCGCCCTCGCCCTCCTCTTCGACGGGCTCATCCCAGTGAAACTGCATGCCGTAATAGGCGGACATGCTGTCGAAATACTGTTCGATCTGGCCGCACTGGGTAAAAAGAATGTAGAAGTAGTCTCCCCAGGTCTCTTCCTTGTCGTTGACCTTCAGGACCTTCTCTTCCGGCGCATACAGGCTGTAGAGGGCTTCGTAGTTAATCCGTCCGGAGGCAACCGCGGGTTCCTCCGGGACCGTAGAGGGCGCATCGGGCTGCTCCGGCTGTGCTTCCACCGCGTCGGCGCTGTTCGATTCCGCCTCTGCGGTCTCCGGTTCGGCTGCCGTGGCAGTCTCTGGTTCCGCCGCTGCGGTTTCCGGCTCTGCGGCGGCTTCCCCGGTCACCTGGATTTCGGTTGGGCTGTCTGCTCCGCCGATTACCGATGCATCTGCCGCTTCGTCAGACACGATGTGCTGGACCGCCGGGGACTTGCCGATGGAGGTTCCGGTCAGGCCGAGAACCCCGATCACCACCAGACAGAGGACCAGAAGTCCGATCAAGAATTTTTTCATGCTGTGCTCCTTTCCTGGCCGTTGCCGCCCCACGCAAGGGCAAACTCACGCGCCTCGTCGATGACGTTCTTTTTGGATTTTATCTTCAGGCTGAGACAGGGTTTGGAGCCCGCCTCCACTCGAAGCTTGCCTTTGTATTCCGGCCGCGCATACAGCAGGGAGACTTTTTCCATGTCAAAGTCCTTCAGGGTAAAGCGCAGTTCTCCCTGTTTCTGTACGATGTCCGTGATGCCGGCGTTCCCGGCGACCCCGCGGAGGATCGCCACCTGAATCAGCGCGTTCACACCCGGCGGCGGATCGCCGTAGCGGTCGATGAGCTCGTCCAGCAGGTCGTCGGCCTCCGCCTCCGTCCGGATCAGGGCGATGCGGCGGTAAATGTCCATCCGCTGCTCCGAGGACGGAATATACCGGTCCGGAATGTTCGCCGCCACCGCGAGATCGGCCGAACAGTCCGCCCGCTGCGGGACCGGGATGCCCCGCTCTTCCAGCACCGCCTCGTTTAAGAGCTTCATATACATGTCATAGCCCACATCCACCATGTGGCCCGACTGCTCCGCTCCCAGGAGGTTGCCCGCACCGCGGATCTCAAGATCCCGCATGGCGATCTTCATGCCCGCGCCGAACTGGGCAAAGTCCCGCATGGCGGTGAGGCGCTTTTCGGCGATTTCGGTGAGGACCTTGTCCCGCCGGAAGGTGAGATAAGCGGAGGCCCTGCGGGTCGAGCGGCCCACGCGGCCGCGGATCTGGTGCAGCTGCGCCAGGCCGAGCTTGTCCGCGTCCTCCACGATCAGGGTGTTCACGTTCGGAATGTCGATGCCGGTTTCGATAATGGTCGTGCAGACCAGTACCTGGGTCTCGCCACGCACCACGCTGTCCATGACGCGGGAGAGTTCGTTCTTGTCCATCTTCCCGTGGGCGACGGCCACCGTGACATTTTCCAGCTGCTGGGCCAGGCGGTAGGCCGTGCGGTCGATGTCCTCCACGCGGTTGTGCAGATAGTAGACCTGGCCGCCGCGCTGCAGCTCTCTTCGGATCGCCTCGCAGACGATTCCCCAGTCGTGCTCCATGACAAAAGTCTGGACCGGAAGCCTGTCTTCGGGCGCTTCTTCGATGCTGGACATGTCGCGGATGCCGCTCATGGCCATGTTCAGGGTACGGGGAATCGGGGTTGCGGAGAGCGTCAGCACGTCCACGCCCCGGGAGAGCTCTTTGATGTGCTCCTTGTGGGTCACGCCGAAGCGCTGCTCCTCGTCCACCACCAGAAGCCCGAGGTTTTTGAACTTCACGTCCTTGGAGAGCAGGCGGTGTGTCCCGATGACCAGGTCGCACTTGCCCGTTTCCAGGTTCTTGATGGTTTTGCTGTTCTCACCGCCGACGCCCATCCGGCTCAGAAGCCCGATTTCCACCGGGAAGCCGAAGAAGCGCTGCATGGCGGTCTGATAGTGCTGCTGCGCCAGAACCGTGGTCGGAACCAGAATCGCCGCCTGCTTTCCGTCCAGGATGCACTTCATCACCGCCCGGAAGGCCACCTCGGTCTTTCCGAAGCCCACGTCGCCGCAGAGCAGGCGATCCATCGGGACCGAGGACTCCATGTCCTGCTTGATCTCGGCGGTACAGCGGAGCTGATCGTCCGTCTCCGTATAAGGGAAGTTCTCTTCAAATTCCCTCTGCCAGCTGCTGTCCGGCGAGAAGGCATAACCCGGAAGGCGCTGCCGCTCGGCATAGAGGGCAATCAGCTTTCTCGCCATGTCCTTGGCCGCGCCCTTGGCCCGGGAGCGGGTCTTGGCCCATTCGGTTCCGCCCATCTTCGAGAGCTTGACCGGACGTTCCTCTCCCCCGCCGGTGTACTTGGACACCATGTCCA
>CADAPN010000222.1 GCA_902789835.1 Oscillospiraceae bacterium | reverse complement strand
TCTGGTGCTTATTTAGCATAAGCTTTTCTTACATTGTTCAATTTTCAAGGTACATCCGCTGTCCTCTTTTGAACCGCTTGGCTCTCTCGCGACAGCTTGTTTAGGATACCACATTCAAACTCGTTTGTCAAGAACTTTTTTCAAGTTTTTTCAAATTTTGTTTGCTTGGTAGAAATCCGTGCGCCCTTCTCTCGAGCGCTTGGCTAATATAGCACCTGCTAAAGCAAAAGTCAAGCATTTTTTTCAGGATTTTTCAACTTTTTTTGTCAGTCCCAGATCTTGTGGTTTTGCCTTCCGTGAAACCACTATTCGTGCGTTTCCGTCAGATGCCGAACCCATATCTCCCCTCGGTTCCTCCTGTCTCCTCTCCTTATCCGAATCAGTGATATGAAGAAGGATCGCCCCCCCCCATGGAGGCGATCCTTCTTTCTGTTTCTTCGGCTTCAGGTGTTCCGCTCAGTAGCCCAGGTCCTCATCAACAAGGATCAGCTCCACCTTGTTCGACTGCATCGGCTTGAACATCAGGATCTGCATGATGCACGCTGGGCATCGGTGCAGGGGCGATTCCCCGGAAAACGCAGCAGGTTCTTCGGCGCTGCAACGTTTCTTGCGCGCTCGATTGCGGCGCTGAGATCCGGACATACCTTGTTTTTGCCCGCTATGAGGTAAATCCGTTTCCCGACGGCATAGCTCAGCGCGGCCACACGGTTGCCTTTCCCGTCGATGTTCACCAGCTCGCCGGTTTCCGCAATTCCATTCACGCCGGAGACATAGACCTCCGCTTCCGCCGCGTCACGGTAGACTTCCGCCGTCGCTCCGTCTTTCCAGTGCCAGTGAACCTCGTTATTCTCCTTCAGCCTGTCATAAAGGCCGATCTGATCGACCGTGGTGCTTCCGCCGATCCCCACGCTTGTGTTCTGCACCTGTTCCAGTACATGCTGCACCGCTTCCTCGGCCGTCGCGGCGTGGAAGAAATCAAAACCGCGCAGTTTTACGTTCTTTTCCAGTTTTTCCAGATTCATGTTTTTCCCTGCTTTCTTTTTTGATTTTACCTGCATCTTACATTATTTATATATTATGGTATCGTCCCGCTCCGTTTTGCGGGGCGGGACGATACCATCCTTTCGAATGTGTTCAGCCTGCCAGCAGCTTTTCCAGTGCGGCCAGACGCATACTGACGCAGAAGATCTCCATCGCCTGCCGCAGTTCCTGCACCGGGGGAAGGCTCGGCGCCACACGAATGTTGCGGTCCCGAGGGTCGATCCCATAGGGGAAGGTCGCACCGGCCGGCGTCATCGTTACCCCTGCCTCCCGGCAGAGTTCCAGTGTACGCTTCGCAATGCCGTCCATGGTGTTTACGCTGATGAAATAGCCGCCCTTCGGCTTCTGCCACTCGGCGATGCCCAGCGGGGCAATTTCACGCTCCAGCATATCCAGGACCATCCGATACTTCGGCTTCATGATGGCCGCATGCTTTTTCATCAGGGCAAGCGTATTGGCCTTATCCTTCAGATACAGCACATGACGCAGCTGATTGACCTTGTCATAGCCGATGGTCTGTACGCCGAAAAGCTTCTGCATGTACTTCAGGTTGGCTTCGCTGGCCGCCATCACGGAGATTCCGCCGCCCGGGAAGGTAATCTTCGAGGTTGAGGCAAATTCAAAAACCATATCCGGCCTTCCGGCCTCCCGGCAGAGGGAGAGGATGTCCGGGAAGGGCACAAAGTCGCCGTCGAACTCATGGACACAGTAGGCGTTGTCCCACATAATCACGAAATCCTCTGCAGCGGGCTTCAGCCGGGCAAACCGCCGGATGGTCTCGTCGCTGTAGATGATCCCGTCCGGGTTGGAATACTTCGGCACGCACCAGATGCCTTTTACCGCAGGGTCCTTCACCAGGTCCTCGACCTGATCCATATCCGGTCCCGTCGGGGTCATGTCGACGGTGATCAGCTCCGCGCCGAAGCTCTCCGTCACACGGAAATGCCGGTCATAGCCCGGGGCCGGGCACAGGAATTTCACCTTGTCCAGTCTGCACCAGGGTTTTTCACTGTGAAGCAGGCCGTGGGTATAGGCCTTGGAGATGGTATTGTACATCAGGTCCAGACTGGAGTTTCCGCCCACGAAGCATTCCTCCGGTCTGCAGCCGAGGATATCGGCAAAAAGCGCTCTCGCGCTCGGCAACCCGGCAAGGCCTCCGTAGTTGCGTGTATCCATCCCGTCTGCGGCACAGTCTTCCGCTTCGGTCAGGATGCTCAGGATTTCGCTGACGAGATCCAGCTGTTCTTTTCCCGGTTTTCCACGGGACATATCCAGTTTCAGGCCCTGGGCCTTCAGGGCCTCATATTCTGATTCACACTTCTCCTGCTCCTGTTTCAGGGCGGAGCGCCCGAGTTTTGCGTAGTTCAATTGTGTTGACTCCTTTTGATTTTCCGCTTCCCTTTAGAAGCGGTATTGCTTTGCTTATTCTGCTTTGTCCTCTTCATCCGGGGTAAGGTTTACAAACGCGCTTCCATGGGGTCTGTCCTCCGCCCCCGTCTCTTCCGGAACACCCGTCCAGGCGGGCTCCGGCGTCCAGGCTTCTTCCGGCTTTACCGGTTCCGGAGCGGAGACCGGGCTCGTTACGACATGCTCTACCACCGGTGCGGCAGGCTTCGGCGCCTCATATACCGGCGCCGCGTTGGTATAGAACGCTTCCGGTCTGGAGGCCAGAACCGGCTTCTCGTTGAGCTCGTCGCTTCTGGTGCGGATGGAAAGAATCGTGCTCAGTCTTCTGATGGGGCCCTGGTTGTTTCCGATCTCAAAGATGATGAACAGGGTCAGGATAATGGCCACCAGCGAGAAGTAATCCATGACCGTCCCGGTCTTGAAGGACATCAGGCCCTTGGAGATGGGGTACCAGACGGCAGGGCAGAAGAAAAACACCAGGCCGGCGATAAAGAAGATCAGCGCCACGATCATGTTGCCGATCGTCTTTTTCTGAAGCGCTTTGTTGTTCTGCTTCTCCCAGGAGAGCTCGTACATGACGCGCTCCCTCTCGTCGGTCACGTCCCGCAGGCCCTGGTTGAATTCAAATTCGCCCTTGGCCGGCTTGCTGAAGCGGCGGTCACTGAGATCATACCGGCTGTATGCCGTCTCCAGAATTGACGTGGAAAGGGTGATCATGAATTCATTGTCCGTCAGGCTCTTATATGCCAGCTCCGAGGCGGCAAACATCACCGCCGCAATGGAGAGCGTCGTCACCAGCGCAAGCCAGGCCCCCGTATCCGCCGTCGGAACAAACTGCTGTACCAGGCTTATGACACCGGGTTTGAAGAAGTATAGGAGCAGAACTCCGATCACGCTCAGATACAGGAAGATCCTGGAAATGACATGACTCGTTTTCAGAAACTTTCGCATTTTGATTCCTCCTTTTAAGATGACACTGCATCAAGATGTATTGTACCAAATAAAAAGCGTTCGCACAAGAAAAACATCATTTTTTCACATCCGGTTTTCAGTGCCGCTCTTCTTGCTATTTTGGCAAAAAGCAACGAGAGCAGGTGCCGAAATGAGTATGCTGATTCTTTGTACCGGAAAACCCCTCTCCCCTCTGGAGGGGAGCTATACCTCTGCCGCCTTTGATGCCGCGGCCGAGGCCGTGATCCGGTCCGCGGCCGAAGCGCCTTCCGAACGACGGATCTTGCCGGGAGGCCGGGTCGTCCGGATCGGAGAGGGTTTGCTTGCCCGTTCCACGGCCGAGCAGATTCTTGAGCCGTGCGAGCTTCATGTCGAACCTCTTCTGAACGAGATCTCCGTCCGCGCCTTCTCGGATTCGGATCGTCCGCTCCCTGCGGAAAAATGGCTCCTGAAGGCCGCGGCCCAGCGCAAGTCCGGGGACCCGCGTCAGCCGGAGTCCCGGGAGGCTGTTGCCGCCCGCGCCGATGCGCTGATTCGGAAGCTGGAGGAGACCGGCACAGATTCTCTTCTGATTGTCTATCCGATTTTCCTTGCCGAGCTTCTCGACCGCTTTCGCGTTCATAACTATGTGGTGCAGCGCGGAGGCCTCTTCCGTTTCCAGCCGCTGGAGAAGATTGTCGTCTCCCGGAAGGACGAGCACTGCGGCGGCTGTCAGCACAACTGCT
>CADAPN010000221.1 GCA_902789835.1 Oscillospiraceae bacterium | reverse complement strand
GTCTACGGGGTGGCCAAGAGCATCTACAACCTCATCATCGGCATCATCGTCTCAATCTATCTCCTGAGTGATAAGGAAGGCTTTGTTGCAGCCGTGAAGCGGATGACGTATTCCATATTCTCGGTGGAGACGGCGGACCGGCTGCGCAGCGGCCTGAATTTTGTGGACAGGACATTCATGAGCTTCCTGAACGGGAAGCTGCTGGACTCCCTGATCATCGGCATTATCTGCTATATCGTCTGCTCCATCCTGCAGATGCCCTATACGCTGCTGGTCAGCGTCATTGTGGGCGTGACGAACATCATTCCGTTCTTTGGCCCGCTGATCGGCGCGGTGCCGAGTGCTTTGATCATCCTGATGGTGGATCCCACCAAGTGCCTGATCTTTGTCATTTTTGTAATCATCCTGCAGCAGATCGACGGCAACATCATCGGACCGCGTATCCTCGGCAACTCCACCGGCATCACCGGTTTCTGGGTCATGTTCTCCATCATCCTGGGCGGTGGCCTGTTCGGCTTCTGGGGCCTGCTCCTGGGCGTGCCGGTGTTTGTGGTGATTTACTCGCTGGTGACCAACCTGATCGTGAAAAAGCTCAAGCGAAACGATCTTCCCTGGGAGCTTGAGGACTACAAGGAACTGGAATACATTGACCCCGCGACGCTGCAGGTTGTGAAGAAAGCCAGCGTCAGAAGGGAAGAGCTTGCCCGCGAAAAGGCCTTGAAGCAGGAGAAGAGCCCCCGGAAGGAAGCCGAGCGGGAGACCAAACCGCAATGAAGTACCTGATCGCAACACTGGGCTGCAAGGTCAATCAGTTCGAGACCCAGGCGATGGAAGAGCGGCTGCAGCGGGACGGGCATCTGCCCGCGGCTCCGGGAGAGCCGGCGGACGCGGTGATTGTCAACACCTGCGCGGTGACGGCGGAGAGCGGGAGAAAGTCAAGGCAGATGATCCGCCGTCTGCACGAGGAAAACCCCGACGCGGTGGTCGCGGTCTGCGGCTGTTATGCCCAGCTGAGCCCGGAGGAGAACGCCGAGATCGGAGCCAGCGTGATTTTTGGGACAGGGGACCGGATGGCCTTTGTCGAAGCGGTGGAACACGCGGTGGCCTCCGGCGAGGCCGTGAGGCAGATCGACCGGCCGTTTTCCCGAAAAAGCATCGAGCTGCTTCCGGCGGGGGCGGTCTCCGGCAGAACCCGCGCGATGCTGAAGATTCAGGACGGGTGCCGGAATTTCTGCACCTACTGTATCATCCCCTATGTCCGCGGCAGTCTGCGCAGCATGCCGATTGCCGACGCGGTTTCAGAGACCCGGAGACTCCGGGAAGAGGGCTTCCGCGAGCTGGTGCTCACGGGTATCGAGGTGGCCTCCTACGGCCTGGACCTGGAGGGGAAGCCGAGCCTGGCCGATGTGATCGAAGCGGCAGCGGCGGAATCGGGCGAGATGCGGCTGCGCCTCGGTTCTCTGGAACCGACGGTGATTACGGAGGATTTCTGTCGGCGGCTGGCCGATACCGGAAAGCTCTGCCGCCATTTTCATCTCTCGCTGCAGAGCGGCTGCGACCGGACACTGAAGGCGATGAACCGAAAGTATGACACGGCCTTTTTCTTCCATACGACAGAGCTGCTGAGACAGTATTTCCCGGGCTGCGCCCTGACGGGAGATCTCATCGCGGGCTTCCCGGGCGAGACGGAGGAAGATCACGCCGAAACCTTAAGCTTTCTGCGCCGCTGCGCTTTTTCGGAGCTGCATGTGTTCCCCTACTCTAGACGACCCGGAACACCGGCGGACAAGCTCCCGGGCCAGCTGACACAGGCCGTCAAGAGCCGCCGGGCCCATGAGGCCAAACAGGTCTCGCTGGAAACAGGAAAGGCCTTTCTTGAAGCGAGCGTGGGGCAGGTCCTGCCGGTGCTGTTTGAGAGCCCGGAGGGAGAAGGCTCCGTCGGACACAGCGACACCTATCTGCGTGTCCGGGTGCCGGAGCAGGGCCTTCGCGGACAGCTGCGAATTGTGCGCATTCTTGAAGCG
This sequence comes from Oscillospiraceae bacterium, assembly GCA_902789835.1. The sequence continues at coordinate 1,086 of CADAPN010000221.1, read as the reverse complement.
GAAGAGGACGGCCTCATCGGCGAGACCGTATGACGGCTGAGATCAATAAGAAAAAATAGACAAAGGGACGGTTCCCTACGGGGGAACCGTCCCTTTGTGCGTATCCGGAACAATGGCCTATGATGCGATCACATATTGATCATACCCGGCGGCGACCAGCCTTTTATAGGCGGACCAGATTTCATCCGGGACCTCCACGGGGGCCTGAAAGCCCTTTTCGGCATAGACCCGCAGCCGCTGAAGATCGCCTACCATGAGCGAGATGCTGGTGTCGTCGGCACCGTATTCTTCCAGTGACAGGGGCTGGGTCATCACGCTCCAGGTGACGTCCGGCCACTGTTTTGTCCCCGTTGCCCAGGCGCGCTTTGCCATATAGGGCTTGCAGACGGCGATTCCCGTCCGGGGAAAGATTCCGCGCTCAGACAGAAGGTCCCGGGAGAAACGGAAGTTTTCACCGGTGTTTGTAGAAGCAGCTTCGATCAGGATGTTCTCCGACGGGACCCCCAGGCTGCGGCAGCGCGCGGCGAAGAGCTCCGCCTCCGGAGAGGTGAAGAGGGACGAAGTGAGCTTCCCGAGACCGCCGCTGCAGATGAGGAGCGGCGCACGCCCGGAGAGAAACACTTCCGCTGCGTAGTCCGCCACCCGGAGGTCATAGGTCCCCAGCGCGATGATGATATCGGCCCGCTCGGGAACGGGGCCGGGAGCGGATAAGAAGCGATAGATCAGTTCCGCATCTGAGATCATGGCGGCATTCCTTTCGTCCGCCTCGTGAAAGAGGCGCGGTTTCAAATGTGGAAGTAAGTCAGCGGTGGGCCAGGGTGGCGTGGGCATCCCGGAGTCCTTCACAGAGGGCGTCGATGTCTTCCTGGGTGGTATAGCGGCAGAGACCGATGCGCAGAGCCCCGTCGATCGTTCTGGAATCGAGGCCCATGGCCTCCAGGACGTGGCTGCGGGCGCCCTTCTTGCAGGCCGAGCTCTTGGAGACATAGACCTCACGGGCCTCGAGGAAGTTCATCAGAACCTCGCTGCGCCAGCCGGGCAGAGAGATGGAGAGAATATGCGGCGCACCGCCGCCGATGACCCGCA
>CADAPN010000220.1 GCA_902789835.1 Oscillospiraceae bacterium | reverse complement strand
AGACGCGCTGCCCCACAGGAGGTTGGCCAGAATCGCCGCGAGAAAAACGCCGAGACCGGTGTCGAGAAAACTGCTTTTTTTCATGCTGTCGCTCCAGACTTGTTCAAGGTAAGACACTTATTCCATATAGGCGCCCTTCATGGCGCTGACGGCATGCTCGGCATAGAGCTTCAGCAGGCCGTGCCGGTATCTGCCCGTAAATCCCTTCCAGTTCTTCCGCCGCTCTGCCAGAGCGGCGTCGATTTCCTCCGCAGTTTTCCGCTCACCCCGGATTCCGACGATCTCCAGCCGCCGCGCTTCCACGTCGATCTCGATGAGATCGCCCTCTTCCACGAAGGCGATGGGGCCGCCTGCGGCCGCCTCGGGACTGACATGTCCGATGACCGGTCCCCGGGACGCGCCCGAGAAACGGCCGTCGGTGATCAGCGCGACGCTGGACGCCAGCATCGGATCCGCGCAGATGGCTTCGCCGGTATAAAACATCTCCGGCATGCCGGAGCCTCTCGGGCCCTCATAGCGGATGAAGACAGCGTCGCCGGGCTGGACCTTGCCGTGGAGCACCGCGTCGATGCACGCCTCTTCGCTGTCATAAGGCTTCGCCCTCAGCGTAGCTTTGAACATATTCTTCGGGCAGGCCGTGTGCTTGATGACGCAGCCCTCCGGGGCCAGATTGCCCCGCAGGATGGCGATGCTGCCGTCGGTGCCTTTGGCATGGTCAAAGTCATGGATGATGTCGGTGCGTGAAATCGTGAGGCCCAGCGCTTTGGTCTTTTCCCGGAGGATCTGATCGCAGTGCTCATAGAAGCCGTTTTTCTTCAGCTCTTCCAGGTTCTCTCCGAGGGTCTTGCCGGTTACGGTCAGGACATCCAGATGGAGCATGGACTTGATCTCCTCCATCACCCTAGGGACCCCTCCGGCATAGTAGAAATACTGTGCGGGCCAGTCTCCGGAGGGCCGGATGTTCAACAGGTAATGCGCCCCGCGGTGCATCCGGTCAAAGGTGTCGGCGTCAATCGTGAAGCCGAACTCGTGCGCAATGGCCGGCAGATGCATCGTGGCATTGGTCGAGCCCGAGATCGCCGCATGAACCATGATGGCGTTTTCAAAGCTCTTCATCGTCACGATGTCTTCGGCTTTGATGCCCTGCCTCACCAGTTCCATCAGCTGTCTGCCTGCCTGCCGGGCGGCCTCGGCCAGCTCCGGCGCTGTCGCGGGCATCAGCGCGGTGCCCGGCAGCATCAGGCCCAGGGCCTCGGCCATGATCTGCATGGTGGAGGCGGTTCCCATAAAGGAGCAGGCGCCGCAGCTGGGGCAGGCGTTGTGTTTGTAGTATTCGAGCTGTTCGGTGGGGATGACGCCCGTTTTTTCCCAGGCGTCAAACTTTCCGATCTGTTCCAGGGTCAGCAATTCGTTGATCGCGCAGGCCGGATCCTGCACCACATACCGCTTCGGCAGCATGTGCGCCTCCATGACGCCGCCGGTAATGACGATGGCGCTCATCTCCTTGAGCCGTCCGATGCTCATCAGCATGGCGGGCATGGACTTGTCACAGCTGGCGATAAATACGCCGCCGTCAAATCCGGTGGCGTTGGCCTGGGCTTCTACGAGATTGACGATTGCGTCCCGGTGCGGCAGAGAATAGTTGATCCCGTCATGTCCCTGGGCGATCCCATCGCACATGTCGGTTGCAAAATAGCGTGCGGCCTTGCCGCCGCTCTCATGAACCCCCTGTACCGCCTCTTCGACAAAGCGGTTCAGATGCGCGGAGCCCGGGTGGCTGTCGCCGAAGGTGCTCTCCACCAGGATCTGAGGCTTTGCCAGGTCTTCGACCTTCCAGCCCATTCCCATCCGAAGGGGATCCATTTCCGGAGCAAGCTTGCGTACTTCCTGACTTTTCAGCATATTCTTCTCCTTCTCAGACCCGGATCTGTTCCAGCAGGGCTTCCACCCGCTCGGAGAGCGTCTTCAGCGCGCCCGGCTCAAAGGGAGACGGGAAGCCCGCTTCTTCCAGCAGATCGGTCCAGACCTTCTCTCCTCCCTGGCGGCTCAGCCGCAGATAGCGCCGGAAGGCGTCGTCATAGTCCTCCCGGGACTTGAGCAGGAAACAGAAGGCCGCCGTCTGTGCCAGGCAGTAGTCGATATAGTAGAACGGACTTTCATAGATGTGCATCTGATACTGCCAGCGTGTTCCCTTCTCCAGATAAGGCATGCCTTCCGTGGAGATATGCGGCCGGAACTGCTTTTCCAGCTCCAGCCAGGCCGCGTCCCGCTCTGCCGGCGTCATATCGGGGTGTTCATACACGATATGCTGGAAAGCATCCACCATGGTGCCGTAGGGCAGGAAGGAAAAGGCCTCCAGGGCGTGCATGAAGCAGTAGCGGCCGGCGTCTTTGCCGAAGAACTTCTCCATGTACGGCCAGGCAAAGAACTCCATGCTCATGGAATGGGTCTCCGCGGTCTCCATGCCGCCGCAGCCCAGGTCCAGCGCGAAGCGGTTGTCCGCGATGAGGTAAGCGTTCAGGGCGTGCCCGGCTTCATGGGTAACCACGTCCACATCCCCCGCCGTGCCGTTGAAGTTTGCCAGGATAAAGGGCTGCCGGAACTTCGGAAACTCCGTGCAGTAGCCGCCGCCCCATTTGTTCTTGCGGCTGTCTACGTCGAAGGTCTCGTTTTCCAGCATCATGTCGATGAAGTCCCCCGTCTCGGCGCCCATGGCGTGGTACATCTCTCCGGCCGCAGCGAAGATCTCTTCCTTGCCGAAGGGCTTCGGATCTCCACCCGGCAGGAAAACGCCGTCGTCATAGAGCATGTAGTTTTCCACGCCGAGGCGCTTTGCATTCTCCGTGCGCAGACGGGAGACCACCGGAACCACATCCCGCAGGATGTTTTCCCGGAAAATGCGGACTTTTTCCTCGTCGTAGCAGAGCCTGCCCATCCGGTGATAGCCCAGCTCAATGAAGTTGCGGTATCCCATCTTCTTTGCCATGCGATCCCGGATATGGACCATGCGGTCATAGATGCTGTCCAGCTGCTCCTGGTGTTCGGCGAGGCCTTTTCCCAGAACCTCATAGCATTCGCGCCGGGTCTCCCGGTCCTCGCTCTTGGCGTACTTCATCAGCAGGGCGCGGGGCATGACCTCATAGCATTCGCGCCGGGTCTCCCGGTCCTCGCTCTTGGCGTACTTCATCAGCAGGGCGCGGGGCATGGTCTCGCCTCGGAAGGTGAATTCCATCCCGCTCATGAGATCGGAGTACTCCCGAACCAGTTTGTTCTCTTCGACCATGTCTTCGACGATCTCCGGGGACATGGACTTGCGCTCCACCTCCATCGCCCGGAACAGGACGGGAGAGAGCTTCTCTTCCAGCTCAGCGCGGAAGGGAGAGTCCAGGAGCGCGGAGGCGTACTGAACCGAGAAGTTCTGCACCGCGGGACCGATCTCGTCATAGTATTCGTTCTCGGCGACATAGAATTCGTCCACCGTATTGATGGAATAGCGCATATAGGCCAGCGCCGTGTTGGTCTGATATTCCAGCATAAGCTTCTGTTCCTCCTCGCGGGCGGCTAGGATTTCGTCCGCGGAGGTCGCGTTTCTGATCCGGGCGATCACGTCCTCCATGACCGCGGTGACTTCTTCGATGGTGACTCTTCGATAAGGCAGTTCGGATACTTTCATCATGTGTTCCTTTCCAGAAAGCCGGATTTTCCCTTTCGAAACCGGTCACAGACCTCTTTCAAAAGCGGATTCTCAGCCCGATTATAAACTTGGTAAAGTATAGCATTTTGTCGTTTTCTGTGCAACGGCAACTTTCATGAATCTAACTTCTCTCGCATTCTTTGAGAGCGAAAAAACACCTGCGGGAGAACTTGACTATCTTTTATCCATTATGTATATTTAGTCTGGATTTCAAAGCTGCATCTGCAGCAACTTTGCTTTTGGACAGAATCATTCTGAAAACAGGAGGAAATAGAATGACTGCACTGGAGTATGTACAGCAGAGAAAGATCGTCGCGATTGTCCGCGGGCTCCCTCCAGAGTATATGGTTCGGCTCGGGCACGCCTTGGAAGACGGCGGAATCGGACTGATGGAGGTAACTTACAACCAAAGCGCTCCCGAGACCTGGAAAGATACCGCAAACGCCATCGAAGCGGTCGAAAAGGAGTTCGGTGACCGGCTGCTCGTGGGCGCCGGAACCGTCATCCGCCCCGAACAGGTTGCCATGACCTATCAGGCCGGCGGGCATTATCTGGTCACGCCCACAACGCAGCCGGAAATCATTCGGATGGGCAAAGCGCTCGGCATGGGTCTGTTCCCCGGCGCTTTCAGCCCGACTGAGATTCTGGCCGCCTGGGAGGCAGGCGCGGACGCGGTCAAGGTCTTCCCGGCCAGCAGTGTTGGCCCGGGGTATATCAAGGCGATCCGCGGACCGCTGTCCCAGATCCCGCT
>CADAPN010000219.1 GCA_902789835.1 Oscillospiraceae bacterium | reverse complement strand
GCCAGCTGGGACCAGCCGATGGAGCCGGAGCCGCCTTCGACGTTCTCAATGACGATGGTCTGACCGACATACTTCTCTGCGTACTTTGCCAGGACGCGGGCGGTATTGTCGGTACCGGAACCGGCCTTATAGGCGACGATCATGGAGACCGGGCCGTTGGGGGCGAAGTCGGCATGTGCCACACCGCAGAGCGCGAACATCATGACCAGCATAAGGGTAAGCGCGATGATCTTTTTCATGTTTCTTCCTCCTGTTAAAATAGTTAATGGAGATCACACGAATGATTATACTTTCTTAGCATATATTTGTCAATCTTTACCGTTCATTAATTTTTCACATTTCAGCAGGCCATGTTCTTTTGCGTACTCCAATAGTCGCCTGTTTTCCCGGTTGACCGTGCCAAACCGCTCTGTCGTACAGTAGACGGCTTCGCAGGTTTTCAGCACCGCCAGTGCTTCGTCCGCCTGTTCTGCGGAGACCGCTTCGTTTGCCCGGTCGGTGATGACCGCGGAGGCCAGCGCTTTCGCCACCGGCAGATCGAGGTCGTTCTCCGGCAGAACGCCGGCTGCAAAGGGAATCCCCTCCCGCTGAAGCCTCCGGTAAACCGGGATTCCGCTCCCGCCGCCACCGATGACGAAGGCACGGGGCGGGGCGCTGTTTCGCTCCGGTTCAACCGATCCGAAGAGGCAGTCATAGCTTCCGTGCTCCACCCCATAGAGCTCCCGGATCACATCGCCGGAAAAGATCTCTTCCGGCGTTCCGACAGCCCTTACTCTCCCGTCTCCGACACAGACGATCCTGTCGCAGTATTTCTGTGCCAGGTCCAGCTCGTGAAGCGACATAATGACCGCGAGGTTCCTTTCCCGAATCAGCCGCCGCAGGATGCCCAGAAACTCCAGCTTGTTCCGGATATCCAGAAAGGAGGTCGGCTCGTCCATAATCAGCAGCTTCGGCTCCTGGCAGAGGGCTCTGGCCAGCATGACCCGCTGGCGCTGTCCGTCGCTGATGCAGTCGAAGTCCTTCTTCCGGATTTCTTCAATCCCCACCAGGCGGATCGTCTCATCCACTTTTTCCCGGTCCGCCTCCGAAAGGATCCCCAGCATCCCGGTATAAGGATATCGCCCCATGGCGACAAGCTCTTCGCAGGTTATCAGTTCCGGAGAAATCCGCCCGGTCAGGACCGCCGCGCTCTTCCGGGCCAGTTCCCGTTCCTTCAGGTCCGTGAGCGCTGTGCCCTCCAGCAGGACGGCGCCTTCCATCGGCGAAAGCTGCCGGATCAGGGTCTTCAGGATGGTGGATTTGCCCGCACCGTTCGGTCCGATGAGGCAGAGGATCTCCCCTGTCTCCACCCGGATCCGGATTCCGTTCACGACGGCGGTTTTCCCGTATCCGACGTTCAGGTCCTCTGTGGAAAGGGTCGGGATTTGAGCGGCCGCAGTACCGATTGCGGCATTCTCCGCGTTCCTCATTGTCTGTCCCCCCTCTTTCTCGTGAGCAGCATCCAGATCACCACCGGCGCGCCGAAAACCGCCGTCACGGTGCTGATGGAGAGCTCCGTCGGGGCAAACAGCGTCCGGGCAATCAGGTCGCAAAGCAGGCAGAAGACGCCGCCGCCCAGGAAGCATGCCGGGACCATCAGGATTGGCCTTGCCGTGCGAAAGAAGCTTCGCATCAGGTGCGGCACCGCGATCCCCACGAAGGAGATCGGCCCCGCGAACGCGGTCACGCAGGCCGACAGGATGCTTGAGAGGAGGATCAGCGCAGCCCGAAACCGCCGGAGATTGACCCCCATGCTCCGGGCATAGGCCTCCCCCAGCCGGTAGGCCGCCATGGGTTTGGAGAGCATGAAAGCCAGCAAAACCGAAATGAATACAATCCCGGCCAGCACCGCCACGTCCGCCATGTCGATTCCGGAGAAGCTGCCCATGGACCAGTTGTGGAGGTTCACGATGTTGCTGTCGTCGGCAAAGGTCACCGCAATCTCCGTGATCGCGGAACAGACATACCCGATCATCACGCCGCAGACCACCAGCAGCGCCATGCTTCTAAGCTTCCGACTCGCCAGCAGGACCATGGCCATGGAGAGCATCGCGCCGCAGAAGGCTGCCGCAACCATTGCTGCCGAGTGCAGGACGATGCCCTTTCCGAGGGAGAAGATCATCACCAGTGCCACGAAGAGCTTGGCACCGGAGGAGATGCCCAGCGCGAAAGGACCGGCGATCGGGTTTCCGAAGAAGGTCTGCAGCAGGTATCCCGACACCGAAAGTCCGCCGCCGAGAATGGCCGCGGCCAGCAGGCGCGGAAGACGAATGTTCCGGATGATGCGGGCGGCGGTCTCGTCCGAGGCTCCCCGAAACAGAGCCGAAAAGGCTTCTCCCGCTGTGATGCGGCTGCTCCCCGCCAGGAGGTTCAGCGTCAGGAGGATCACAAGCAGAATCATCAGAATGCCAAAACAGCATCTGATTCGGCGGTTTCCTGCCGTTTCACGGGATGCGGCCGCCGCTTCCTGTATGTTCATTCTCTTCCTCCTTCCTGCTGATTCTTCTCAAAACACGGAACGACTATCCGAATTTTGATACTCTATTGTTTCGCCCTTGCCGGGCGTTTGTTTTCTTTTTTATCGTTTTATCGAATCCGGTGCAGCCAGGTCAGCTGATCGCGGCCTTCCGCTTCCCCGCTCAGGATCGTATGGATGTCTGCAATCATCCCGGCCGTTGCGGAGCTCTGCTGGAACATGCTCTGCTCTGTGCACCAGACCTCTCCGTTCTGCACGGCTTTGAAGTCTTTAAATAAACTGCTCTTTTCAAGCAGGTCCTGCATCTGCTCCAGATCCCCGGAAACCGTGCTGTTGTAGATCAGCACGTCGGTGTCTCGCGCCTGTGCATAGAACGATTCCATCTGAATGGTGACCGTCGAAAGCGCGTTGTCCTCTTCCGGAAGCTCCGTAAAAGGCGAGCGTCCGCCTGCCAGTTCAATCATTTTGGTGACATAGTCGCTGCTTCGCCGCACCACCGCGGCGCCGTTGGAGGTGATATGGAAGAACGCGGCGGTCTTTTCCGTCGGCACTTCCGCTGCGGTCTGCTCAAGCACTTCTCTCTGCTGCTGAAAGAAGGCGTCGGCTTCCGCCTGATGCCCGGTCAGGAGACCGTAAAGCCGGATCCACTCCACTCTTCCGAGAGGT
>CADAPN010000218.1 GCA_902789835.1 Oscillospiraceae bacterium | reverse complement strand
TTCGGGAATAGTTGATGTCGTTCAGCAGGCAGCGCATGTCGCAGCTGTAGATTTTCTTGAGCAGCCGCTCGGCGGTGGCGAAATCCTGCACCGTGAACTTGAGGTTGAAGTTTCGCCGCACCTGGTCGCCGTCCCGTGTGACCCCGGTAAAGGTCACGGTATATTCGTCGGTCTCATCCAGAAGCTCGTTCATGAAGTCGAGCTCGGCCTTGCTGTTGTTGTAGCTTCCCATCTTGCTGACCTCGGGATTGGCCTGAAGGGCTTCCAGCTCGGCCTGCATCTTTTCCATCCGGGCAATCCGCGCCTGGAGGGTGGTAAGCTCGGTCACCAGGGCCTCCTTCTCGGCTTTGGCGCTCTCAAGCGCCGAACGGACCGGCCGGTCCACGACGAAGTAGTACGCAAGTCCCACCAGGACCAGGGCCAGAAGGAGAAGGAGCACCTTCTCGCCGCGTGTAAAATCTCTGCTCAGGCGTTTCATCCTCTGTCCACCCCCTCGTCGGGATTGAGATAGGCCACAACCTGGGCCGTGACGCTTGTCTCGATGATGGTTTCTTCCCGGTCGCCCCGGGTGAGGGTCCGCCGGTTCTCGTTCGTTTTGGCGTTGTTGACCGTGCAGAAGTCGACAAGCTCGTCGCTGTTGATCTTCTGGACGTTGCGGTTAATGTCCTCCAGGGTGTCGGCGGTCATGGTGATGTTCAGCACGTTCCCCTTCACGTTCCAGGAGTCGACCGCGACATCGGGCAGAACCACCTTCCGCAGAAGATTCAGGATCTCCGCGCGGTCGGTCCGGTGGACCTCCTCGTCGGTCATGCCCGAATAGGTGTAGTGGGCGTAGAGCTCGGTCAGTTCGCCGAAGCTGTCCAGCCGGCGATAGGCGTCGTCCAGCTCCCTCTGGACCGCGGCCACCTCGCCCTCGGCCCGGCTGACGGCGATGAGACGGTCCGCCACGGCAAACTTGCTGAAGGCGAAGGCCGCCGCCAGGATCAGAAGAATCGCCGGGATCGCAATGCGAAGGTCAATGGTCTTCTTGTCCACTTCCGCAAGATTGATGACCCGTTTCACCGGGAGCGTGCCCCTGCGGCGTCTGCCGCCGGCGGGCCTTACGCTCACGTCATTTTTTGCTGCAGCCAATCTTCTCACCTCCGCTCAGTTCATCGTCACGCCGATGGCCTGGATCAGGCCGTGAACGGCGGTGACCGTCTTGCCTCCGGGCACAAGCTCGGTAGGCGGATGGATCTTCATTCCCACCGTGTCGGCGATCGCCTTGCGAAGCGGCTTGATCATCGAGCCGCCCCCTGTCAGGTACAGGTCTCCCAGCCGGCTCTCCGGATTGGAGAAGCGGTAGAAGTTCAGCGCGCGCATCAGCTCGACCGCGATGGTCTCATAAGCGTTCATGCAGACCGGGTTGTTCTGCCAGTCTTCAAAGTTATCCAGCAGGTAGGTATGGGCAAGGTGCTCGTCCACGTTCGCCGTCTCGGCGATGGCGGTGATCAGCGAGCGCAGGCCGATTTCGAGCTCTCTCGTGACGATGTGCCGCTCGCCGCGGAACATGTACATGCGGATTGCCTGGTAGCCGAGATCCAGAACGCAGTATTCCTCGGCGGGGCTTCCGGCCCGCATCCTTGCGCGGATCAGCGCCTGATAGCAGGACACGGAGGGGGCCGCCTTGACCAGCTTCAGCCCGGCCTTGCGGAAAAACTCCCTGGCATCCTCGATCAGGCTTACCGGTGCGGCCACCGCCATGAGCTCCATGGAGCGGCCGACCCGGTCCTCGTCCCCGGCCTTTGCCGAGGCCCGAAGCTGGCCCGGCGTCGTGACCATCGCGTAGTCGAAGACGTAGTTTTTCAGTTCGTCGGTGATATAGTCACGGAACTCAAAGGGGAGGTTGTATTTCAGCTGGTCCTCGGTCATGACGGGCATCGTCACGTTGCGGATGAAGACCGTCTCGTTCGGCAGCACCAGCGCGCCCCGGCCGCAGCGGATCCCGCTCTGCTTCATGGCCTTGCGGATCAGCTCTCCCATGCTCTCGGGTGACACCACGCGGCCCTCCCGCAGCAGGTTTTTCGGCATGGCGACGGTGACGGCCTTTTTCACCTTCCCGTCCTTTACCAGCGCCAGCTTCATGCTGTCGTATCCGATATCCACTCCCAGAATTGTTTTTCCCATAGCATTCATCCTTTATCCAGTCTTAAAACAGGCTTGTATACCAGTTGATCAGCGGCTCGCCGCAGAGCAGCATCGCCGCCCCGGCCGCCGCAATCGCCGGTCCGAAGGGAAAGGGCTCGCTCCCCGCCGTCCGTCCGCGGCGCAGCGCCGCAAACAGCAGGCCGAGAATACAGGCCAGCACCGTCATGAAAAGCGTTCCGACCACGCCGAGGTAAAGGCCGAGGACCGCGAAAAGCTTGATGTCGCCGCCGCCCAGGCTGTCCCGCTTCAGGATCCGGTCCATCACAAGGGAGAGGCCAAGCAAACCGCCGCCGAAGACCAGGGCCGCAATCAGGCCGCCGCGGGCGCCGCTCCATCCCATCCCGGTCAGCGGCAGGAACAGCACCCAGGCCGCCGCCACAACGATCAGGCAGCCGTCCGGAATGATCATGCAGTCCAGATCCGTCAGGGACAGGCAGAACAGGCAGCACAGAAGGATCCAGTTTCGAAGGCAAAGCCAGCTCAGGTCGAAGCGCAGCAGGCAAAGCACCGTCAAGGCGGCAAACACCGCCTCCGTCAGGGGATAGCGCGCGGGAATCTTTTTTCCGCAGTAGCGGCATTTTCCCCGGAGGAAGAGCCAGCTCAGGATCGGGACGAGATCGCCCGGGCCCAGCACGTGCCCGCAGGACGTACAATGGCTCCGGCCGCGAAGGACCGATTCCCCGTGCCCGAGGCGCCAGGCCGCGCAGTTGAGGAAGGAGCCGAACACCGCGCCCAGCAGTGCCGACACAATGCAGCAGTAGATCAGCAGTCCCCTGCTAAGCCAGATGGACATAGCGCTTCCTCCCAATCGCTTTCAGTGTCTGGATATAATGACATCGGAATAGCTGTCCCCGGGAACCAGCAGATCTCGCCGTTCGGGACGCCGCGGCCGGTTCCAAAGTCGCTGTAGCCGGCGATGGCATAGGAGACCAGCGTCCCCTTCGCCCCGACGGTAGCCCGGGTTCCGCGCCGAAGGCCGGTGTCTTCTTCCGTGATGAACGCCTCCAGCGGCTTGTGGTGCAGGGTAACGGTCATGCTCTCGGGGTATCTTGTCCCCAGCACCTGGGCCGTACGAAGCTCCTCACGAAGCTGCTGCAGCACATAGTCCGCGTTCAGCCTCGTACACTGTTTCCGGTCCTGGCCGTGCAGGCCGCAAACCACATCCCAGTCCAGTTCGCTGTTTTCCTTCGGGACGATGTAGGTGGTTCCGCCGCCCGGGCACAGGTCATCCCAGCCCGCCATCACGAAACCCACATAGTCCCGCGCTTCTTCCGCGCTGCCGTTCTCCCCGCTAAAGAGATATTGCGCGGCAAGCTGCCTTCGCGCCGTGTCAAGCCCGGCGAGACAGCCCAGCGCATCCGCGCGGAAGCGGTAATGCTGGATCACCGGGTAAAGCGCCGCCGCCACCAGCACAAGCGCCAGCACGCTGAGGATCACAACCAGGCGGGCAATCCCGCGGTTCCGA
>CADAPN010000217.1 GCA_902789835.1 Oscillospiraceae bacterium | reverse complement strand
GCCTCCGACTGCATCAAATGCGGCCGCTGCGAGGCCATGTGTCCCCAGCATCTTCCGATCCGCAAACTGCTGGAGGATGTCGCCGCCCACTTTGAATAATCCGGGCCCGCAGCCCCCGCTCCGCCGCCGTGAATCCCGGAGGCAGAGCGGGGGCCTCTGCCGAAACGCCTGCCCCTCCCCCGACCAGTTTCCGAAAATGATGAATGTAACCTTTCCCTTGTTTCCGCGTCTATTTCCTGGAATCCAACGGAAAGATGCGCTGTTATTATGAAACCAGACGTCGTTGATCAGCTGTTTACGCAGCATTATAACGAAGCGCTGCTCTACACGATCTCTCTCTGTAAAAACCGCACCGCAGCGGAAGACATTGTATCCACCGCTTTCTTCAAGGCGCTGAGCATGTCCGACGACAGTGTCAGGAACTTCAAGCCTTGGCTGCTGACTGTCTGCCGAAATGAGTATTACAGTCTGTGCCGGAAAGAGAGCCGCTATACCGGGGAAGAGATCCCGGAAGACCTTGCGGATGACCGTGAAGAGCTGATCGAAAGCATCATACGAAAAGCGGATGACCGTGAAGAGCTGATCGAAAGCATCATACGAAAAGAGGAATACCGGTCCCTTTATCGCGCCATTTCACTGCTGCCCGACGCGCAGAAGGAAGCGGTTACTCTGTTTTACTTTTCCGGACTCTCTGTACATAGCATTTCAGAGATCACCGGAAAAAGCGAAACCAATACCAAAGTACTTTTATGCAGGGCGAGGGAAAAACTGAGAAAGATTCTGGAGGAAGAACAATGACGTTTGAAGAGGCATATCAAAAGCTCCGGGAAGGCACCGCCACGGATGAAGAAGCGGCCTTCGTGGCAAGAGAACTGGAAAATGTTCGGAGAATCAGCGCCATTCTAGATGATCCGGCTTTGTCCGATCCGGGAATCGAACAGGCGGAAGTCGAAACCGTCCAGAGGGCTCGCCGGGCTTTCAACCGCAAGACACTTTTTCGCACGGTCGGAATCGTTGTATGCAGCCTGCTCGCCATTGCGGCCATCGTCTGCGCCATTCTCTTCATTCCGTCCAATCTTTCCGCATCCGAGAAGCAGAAGATCTCCAAGGCCGAAGCCATCGAAATTGCCTATGCCGGGCTTGTGGAGCAGGTTGGCGAGGATGCCGCCGAACAGTACTACGTCGATTATGCCCACCGGCATTTGCGTTATGCCGGAAGCATTTTTGAGGCTGTATACGTCTACCGGATTCAGTTTGAGGATTCCTACGACAACGAATACACCATGGAGGTCAATGCGAATTCCGGTTATACGGTGATTCGCGATATGGATCTCCGGCATCACTGAGCGAAAAAGACTTTTTTCGTTTGCTGTAACCTTTTCTGTGCTCGTGCGTCTATTGATTGAAAGACAAAACAGAAAAGGAGAAAACACGATGAAAAATATGATCTGCTCCCCGGCCGAGGCACGCCGCATCGCGATGGAATACGCCGGGCTCACCTATGACGACAGCCGCTGCCTGCGCAATGTTCTGGAAGACGGTTTATACGAAATCGTGATCCTGACGCCGTTTCAGAAGTATGAGATCTATGTGGACGCGCAGACCGACGAAGTAAGCGGCTTCAATACGGAACCGCGCCTGATTGTGGACGGTGAGCTGTTTGAATCCGTCACCGACGCACTGCGCTATCTCGCCGCCTGACCGCGGCTCCGCTATCAGTTTAATTTTGAAAGGGAAACAAAACCATGAAAAAAATACTTACGATCCTGCTTGTTATCATCCTCCTTGGCGCCGCCATCGGCGGTTTCTTCATCTACCGCCACGTGTCCACCACCATCGGCAGGGAAGCGGCAATTGAAGCCGCGCTGGCCGACGCCGGCCTGACACGGTCAGGCGCCTATGACATCGATGTGGATTATGAGCACGGTTATTACGAGGTGTCCTTTGAATCTGCCGCCGGAGATTTCGAGTACCGGATCGACGCGAGAACCGGCGCGGTTCTCTCTTCAAGGGCAGACTGAGGCGCATCTTTTACACATTTTTTATACCGTCCATATTGCTTCCTTTTTTATTCATTTTTCTCGAAATAATCTCCCGGGGAGCCTGTTCATGGTCTCTCCGGCGATTTTTTCTGTCTGCTCTGTAAGGGTTCTTGATAATTCTGCCCCCTTTCCCGCATGCTGCGGGCTGCAACTGTCTCTTGCGCATGCTCTGCGTTTCTGTTAAAATAAGCTGCAACTTGACAAGGGAAGTGATATTTTATGAAGATTTCATCCAAAATGGAGCGCTGCGGCCTTTCTCCCATGCGCAAGTTCAATCCCTATGCGCAGAAGGCCAGAGAACGCGGCATCAAGATCTACCCCCTGAACATTGGCCAGCCGGATGTCGAGACGCCCGCCCCCTTCTATCAGGCCCTGAAAGACTTTGACGAGAAGGTCGTCTCCTATGCGCCTTCAGGCGGTCTGCCGGTCTATCTGGATGCGGTGCGTGATTATTACCGGCGCATCGGTGTTGAGCTGGAGCGCGGCGATATTCTGCCCACCACCGGCGGCAGTGAGGCTCTGCAGATGACCTTTGCCACGATTTTGGACGACGGCGACGAGGTCGTCATTCCCGAACCCTTCTATCCCAACTACCACACCTCGGTCACGCTGGCCGGCGCGAAGATCCATCCGATCCCGACCTCGGTGGAAGAGGGCTACTTCTACGCCGACCGCGCCCGCGTCGAGGCCTGCATCAACGAGCACACCCGTGCCCTCTTTGTCACCAACCCCGGCAATCCCACCGGCTCCATCCTCTCTCCGGAGGAGCTGAAGCTCATGCTGGACATTGCCAAAGAGCATGACCTTTACATCATCTGCGACGAAGTTTACCGCGAGTTTGTCTACGCCGGTGAGCCGCTGCTCAGCGGGCTGCAGTTCCCCGGCTATGAGGAGAACGTCATCGTCATCGACTCGGTCTCCAAGCGCTTCTCGGCCTGCGGCGCCCGTGTCGGCGCGGTCATTTCCAAAAACAAGACCTTCATGGGCCAGGTTATGAAATGGTGCCAGTGCCGTCTGGCCACCCCGACCGTCGACCAGATCGCTTCCGCCGCGCTCTACGGCCTCGATCCCAGCTACTTTGACGCCGTGCGGGACGAATACCGCCTGCGCCGCGACACCATGGTGCGCAAGCTTCAGGAAATCCCTGGTGTGGTCTGCCGCATGCCCAGGGGCGCCTTCTATGTCATGTGCGCATTGCCCGTGGACGACGCGGACAAGTTCCAGCTCTGGCTGCTGAACGAGTTTGACGACAACGGCGAGACGGTTCTCTTCGCCTGCGGCGAACCCTTCTATGCCACTCCCGGCCGCGGCAAAAACGAAGTCCGTCTGGCCTATACCATCAACGCGCCGGACATCGCCCGCGCCATCGACATCCTGAAAGTCGCGATCGAAAAGTATAACGCGAGATGAGCTCGTAAATAAATCCCCTCGTATGGGCAGCGATCCTGTTATCCAGGATATTAAACATGATAAATTAAAATTAGGTGATTAGTTGAGTATTTCTGAAATTTTCTCTCTGCTGACCGGTGTGGCCATGTTCCTTTTCGGCATGGGCCTCATGGGCGATGGACTGAAGAAGGTATCCGGCAGCAGGCTTGAACCGATCCTTTACCGTCTGTCCAGCACCACATTCCGCGGCGTTCTGCTGGGCACCGGTGTCACGGCGGTCATTCAATCCTCCTGCGCTACCGCGGTCATGGTCGTCGGTTTTGT
>CADAPN010000216.1 GCA_902789835.1 Oscillospiraceae bacterium | reverse complement strand
CCGATCACGCCGGAGGCGGCATAGGCCTGGAAGCCGATGCCTCTTGCGAGGGCCGCAAAGGTCGACGCGAAGTGATAGCAGTTTCCGGTCCCGTTTTCCAGCGCGTAGGCCGCGCTCTCCACCATCCAGCCGTCTTTTCCGTGCGCCGCCTTGTAGCTGTCCTCGTGGTTTCCGAAGCCGACATACTTGATGTTGTCCCGGGTGTATTCATACATGACCCGGAGCATGTCCATCCGGCTCATCTTCTCGTCTGTGTTTTTCCGGATCACCCCCGCCACCAGGCGGTCAAGGTTTTCCGAGCCGCTGGTATAGCGGCCGTCTTCCCCGAAATACAGCACGCCGATATAGGTGCTGCAGCGCAGCTCGCCCTCTTCATCCACCGCATAGAGATATCCCTTGTCCAGCAGGAATCCGTCCTTCTGGGCCGCAAGACGCTCCTGCCGGGCCTGTCGCGCCGCCTCCTCCGCCGGGTCCACCGTCGGGGTCGGCTCGGGCGTGGGGGCGGGCGTGGGCTCCGGGTCGGGCCCGGCGCCCATGCCGCAGCCGCACAGCGCGGCAAGGATCAGAAGGGAAAGAAGCGTTCCGAGGATTCTTCTGACGATGCTTCGCCTCATAATTCCGGATACAGCGGGAACCGGCTGCAGATTGCCAGGACTTCTTCCCTGACGGCCGGGACGGCGCTCTCTCCTTCACGGATCAGACGGGCGATCAGCTTTCCGATCTCCGTCATCTCCGCTTCCTTCATGCCGCGGGTCGTGCAGGCCGGTGAGCCGAAGCGCATGCCGCTGGTCTCCTTGACCGACAGAGTATCGAAGGGGATGCCGTTTTTGTTGGCGGTGATGTTCGCTTTGTCCAGAAGCTCCTGGACCTCTTTGCCGGTCTTGCCGCAGCTGTAGACATCGGCCAGCATCATGTGGTTATCGGTGCCGCCGGTGACCAGACGGACGCCCTCTGCCTGCAGAGAGGCCGCCAGCGCCGCCGCGTTGTTCACGACCTGCTGCTGATAGGCCTTGTACTCCGGCTGCATCGCTTCTTTCAGGGCAACGGCCTTCGCCGCGATGACGTGCATCAGAGGGCCGCCCTGGGAGCCGGGAAAGACCGCGCTGTCGATCTTCTTTCCGAGTTCTTCGGTGCACAGGATCAGCGCCCCGCGGGGACCGCGCATGGTCTTGTGGGTCGTGGTGGTCACCACATGCGCATACGGCACCGGGCTCGGATGCACACCGCCGGCGATCAGGCCGGCCACGTGGGCGATGTCGACCATCAGATAGGCGCCGACCGAATCGGCGATCTCACGCATCCGCTTATAGTCGATGAATCTGGAATAGGCGCTGGCGCCGCCGATGATGATCTTCGGCTTTACTTCCTCCGCCTTCTGCTGCAGCGCGTCGTAATCGATCCGCTCGGTCTCGCGGCTGACGCCGTAGGACTCCGCGTGGAAGTACTTGCCGGAGATGGACGCCTTCGCTCCATGGGTAAGGTGGCCGCCTTCCGCAAGGCTCATGCCGAGGATGGTGTCGCCCGGCTTCAGCAGGGCCAGGTATACCGCGACGTTGGCCTGGGACCCGGCGTGGGGCTGCACGTTGACATGCTCGGCGCCATAGATCTTCTTCGCGCGGTCAATGGCGATCCGCTCCACCTCATCGACGAAATCGCAGCCGCCGTAATAGCGCGCGCCGGGATAGCCCTCGGCGTATTTGTTCGTCAGATGGCTTCCCACGGCCTCCATAACGGCCTCGCTGACAAAGTTTTCCGATGCGATCAGTTCGATGTGATCCCGCTGCCGCTGCAGCTCTCTCATCATCGATTCGTAGACCTCCGGATCAGCCTGCCGAATATGTTCATAGTTCATTGGCGATTGCCTCCCTGTTATTTCTTATAAGCCATGGTATTATACCTTTTTTGGCTTTTTTTGACAATCGGTCAGTTTGAACGAATATCACTTGCCTCTTCCGACGGAAGATGGTAGAATCATGGAGAAAAGGGGGCTTTCCGATGAAGAAATTTCTTACCGTTCTGCTCATTCTTGTCCTCGTGATCGTTGTGGCCTTCGGCGGACTTCTCGGCTTTCTGACCGTCACGGAGTATCGTCCCGCCGATGTGGAATCCGTCTCTGTCCGATCCGGCGACGGCGCCGGAACCGCGCCCGTCCCGTCCGACGGCTTTACGGTGCTGAGCTGGAACATCGGCTATGCCGGGCTCGGAAAGCATCAGGACTTTTTCATGGACGGCGGGAAAAAATCCCGTCCCGGTGATCCGGATGCCGTCTATTCCTATCTCCGGGGGATCGTGTCCTCCCTGGAAGAGGTCAAGGCCGATCTCGTGATTCTTCAGGAGGTCGATACCGATTCCGCCCGCACCTACGGCATCGATGAGACCGAATCCCTGGCCCGGGGCGTGTCCGCCTTTGCCCTGAACTATTCCTGTCCCTTTGTTCCGATTCCCTTCCCGCCCATGGGAAAAGTCCACAGCGGGCTCTTCACCACCACGGATCTGGCCGTCACCTCCGCGGACCGGATTGCGCTTCCCTGCCCCTTCTCCTGGCCTCTGTCCACGGCCAATCTGAAGCGCTGTATGCTGGTGACCCGCCATCCGGTGGCCGGCTCCGAGCACGAGCTGGTCCTGGTGAATGTCCACCTGGAGGCTTATGACGACGGCGAGGGGAAAATCGCCCAGACCCGGCAGCTGATGGATTTCCTGAACGAGGAGTATCAGAAAGGAAACTACGTCATCACCGGCGGCGATTTTAACCAGATCTTCCCCGGCGGCCAGAAAGCCTGGCCGAACACCCATCCCGAGCTCTGGACGCCCGGGGTTCTCGACACCGATATGCTGGGCGGCTTCGGCTCTGCCTACGACCTGACGGTTCCAACCTGCCGTCTGCTGAACCAGCCCTATGATCCCTCGGACACCGAAAACACCCAATACTATGCCATCGACGGTTTTCTGGTCTCGCCGAACGTGGAGGTCTCCGCGGTCAAAACCCTCGATCTCGGCTTTGAAAACTCGGACCACAATCCGGTCCTGCTGACCGTGAGTCTGACCGCCTGAGGCGCCGGCCGCCGCTTCCGCGGCGCTTTCTCCGAATCCTTAAAAAAATACCGGAAACAGTCAAAATATCTCTTGACAAACGGCTCGAAATCGACTATATTATTCGAGCGCTCCGAAGACAGCAGGTGGGTTTGCCCATAAATCCTGCCGAGGACATCAACATCAT
>CADAPN010000215.1 GCA_902789835.1 Oscillospiraceae bacterium | reverse complement strand
CAGATCCGAGATCACAATATGCCCCGCATAGGCGCCGTCCACGGCCATGTGGATGATGGTTCCGACGCTGCGGCATTCCTGATAGTCCAGTCCCAGGCGGCGCATCAGCTTGTCGTTTCCGGCGGCAACTCTGTGTCCGTCTACCGTTCCGACCACGCCCTCTCCGCCGATTTCTTCGATGTCGGTGACGCGGCTGCGGTCAGTTTCCTTTCCGTATGCCCGCTGCAGGCTCCTGCTGATCGGGTGCGAGGATGCACACTCCACCAGTGCCACGAACTCCAGCAGTTCTTCGTTCTCCATCGGACTGTGGTGGATGCCGCTGACTTCAAACACGCCCTGTGTCAGCGTCCCTGTCTTGTCGAACACCACCGTCTTCACCCGCGACAGCGTCTCGAGGTAATTGGAGCCTTTGACCAGAATCCCCTCATGACTCGCCCCGCCGATTCCCGCAAAGAAGCTCAGGGGAATGCTGATCACCAGGGCGCAGGGGCAGCTGATGACCAGGAAGGTCAAGGCCCGGTAAAGCCAGACATTCCACTCCGCGGGCAGACCCAGAATCACGCCCCGCACCAGCGGCGGCAGAATCGCCAGGGCAAGTGCGCTGTACACCACCGCCGGAGTGTAGATTCTCGCGAAGCGGGAAATGAATTCCTCCGAGCTGGATTTCCGTGAACTCGCGTTCTCCACCAGCTCCAGGATCTTTGACACGGTGGATTCCCCGAATTCCTTTGTGGTCCGCACCTTCAGCAGACCGCTCAGGTTGATGCAGCCGCTGATGATCTCATCGCCCTCCCTGCACTCGCGCGGTGCGCTCTCTCCGGTCAGGGCACTGGTGTTGAGCGTTGATCTGCCTTCCAGAATCACACCGTCGATGGGGACCTTTTCTCCGGGCTGGACCACGATCACGGTGCCGATCTCCACCTCGTCCGGATCCACCTGGGTAAGCACACCGTCCGTCTCGACGTTGGCATAATCCGGCCGTATATCCATCAGCTCGGCAATGTTCCGGCGGCTCTTCCCCACCGCGTAGCTCTGGAAGAACTCCCCGATCTGGTAAAAGAGCATGACCGCTACCGCTTCGTTGTAGTCGCCGCTCTTCTCATACAGGGCCAGGCCGATCGCCCCCAGTGTAGCCACCGCCATGAGGAAGCACTCGTCAAAGGGCCTTCTGTTCAGAATTCCCTTCCACGCCTTTCGAAGGATATCATAGCCGATCACCAGATAGCTGACAAAATAGAGGCCGGCCGAGACCTCCTTCGGCAGCTTCAGCACATTCACCAGGATCATCAGCGCCGAGGCAATGAGGATCTTCACCAGCATTTTCTTCTGTTTCTTTGACATGTCCGTATTCCGTCCGTTTCTGTTTCTTCTGCCCGTTTCTTTTAAAAGAAAACGCCCTGATCCGGAGAACAGGGCATGATGGAGTTTTGCTTACAGCTCGATCTCGCAGTCGGGCTCCACCTTCCGGCAGGCCTTCAGGACTTCCTTCATCACCGTTTTCGGCTCGGCCCCTTCTTCAAACTCCACAATCATCTTCTGTGTCATAAAGTTCACCGTAGCTGTCGCGACACCGGGAACCTTCCGGGTTGTCTCTTCCATGAGATTGGCGCAGTTGGCGCAGTCCACTTCGATTTTGTAAGTCTTTTTCATTGCAGGGCCCTCCGTCTCAATCCATTCAACAATTAAGCACTTGTTTATTTGTTGTGTCTGAAGTATACTGATTCGGGTCCGAAAAATCAAGCCTTCTCACCCACTCTCTTCCAAACGGGAGAAAAATGCTGCCAAACGGACCAAAGGAGGTTTTTTCCATGCCCGAATCTGTTCTGCCGCACCACCACACCGACCACCGGGACAGCCTGTTTCTGCAGCAGGCGCTCAGCAGCACCAGGGAATTCGGCGTGGTTGCCGAGCTCTTTGATGAACTCAGCGATCCGACCCGGCTGCGTATCTTCTGGATGCTCTGCCACTGTGAAGAATGTGTGATCAACATCGCCGCCATGATGGACATGTCCAGCCCCGCGGTTTCGCATCATCTCCGTTCCCTGCGCGATACCGGTCTCATCGAGAGCCGCCGTGAGGGCCGCGAGGTCTTCTACCGGGCCGGGGACGGCGAGGTGGTTCAGCTGCTGCATCATATGATTGAGCAGACCATGAGCATCACCTGTCCGGAGGAGGCCGTCCTCCTGTCCGACTGCCGCGCCGATCAGGTCGATCTCATCCATGAGGTCCACGAATATCTGCTGCAGCATCTTGATGAAAAAATCACCATAGAAACCTTGTCCCGGCAGTTTCACATGAACCCCACTACGCTCAAGTCTGTCTTCAAATCCGTGTACGGCAATTCTCTCGCTTCGCATATCAAAGAACACCGGATGGAGCGTGCAGCGGAGCTTCTTACCGGTACCGGTCTCACCATTGCCGAGATCGCCACCCAGGTCGGCTATGACAGCCAGAGCAAGTTCACCGCCGCCTTCAAGAGCCGGTATGGGGTCGTTCCGAAGGAGTATCGCAGGCCACAGCGATTTTGACCAGATTTCCGGCACAAAATGGACGTTTTTTTAACGAAATTTCGGCGTTCTGACCACAAGATCTTGACACCTCTTTCATTGACGGAGAGGCAGGAATTGTGGTATATTATTGTCAAATCTTTTTTAGGAGGTTGTATTAATTCTATGGCAAATATTGATCTGTCCAAGTATGGCATTACCGGCACATCCGAGATTATCTACAATCCCAGCTATGAGCAGCTGTTCAAGGATGAGATGGATCCTTCTCTCGAAGGCTTCGACAAGGGCGTTCTGACCGAGCTCGGCGCCGTCAACGTCATGACCGGCATCTACACCGGCCGTTCCCCCAAGGACAAGTACATCGTTGTTGATGAGAACTCCAAGGACACCGTGTGGTGGACCACCGAGGGCTATAAGAACGACAACCACCCCATGACCCAGGAGACCTGGGAAGTGGTCCGGGACCTCGCGAAGAATCAGCTCTGCAACAAGAAGCTCTATGTCGTCGATGCTTTCTGCGGTGCCAACAAGGACACCCGCATGGCCATCCGTTTCATCATGGAAGTTGCATGGCAGGCTCACTTCGTGCGCAACATGTTCATCAAGCCGACCGAGGAAGAGCTTGCTTCCTTTGAGCCCGACTTCGTCGTCTACACCGCATCCAAGGCCAAGTGCGAGAACTACAAGGAACTCGGCCTCAACTCCGAGACCGTCGTCGCCTTCAACGT
>CADAPN010000214.1 GCA_902789835.1 Oscillospiraceae bacterium | reverse complement strand
CTTGGCAGTCAACCGGAATCTGCGGTTGCCACAGCGCCGCAGCGCTGTGAACTTTCTTTTAATTATTTCACTGTCTTCTTGACGGGGTGCAGTTCAGAAATATAAACAATTATAAAAGAATATAAAAGGAGGGCCAGATAGCGAGTGCCTGAAGATCTGCAGGACGAAAAGAACCTGACCTTCCTGTACAGAGCGCCGAAGATCACACTTCCGTCTCTGAACCTGACGGCGATAGCCTCTGTACCCCGACCTTCGACGAGGCGCCAAACCGGTGCATCCTGCACCGGGGCATTTTTGACCGTCATTGCCGCGGACGGAACGGTGTATGAATCTGAACATCGTGAAATACATCTATAAATTACACGATATAATATTGACTTTTTTCCCGGGGCGCATATAATGGGATCAGAAGTTGCACAGGAAAGGAGCGTTTGCTATGGATCAACTGTCTACCATTGGCATGATGAAGAAGATCGTACCGATCACCCGCTTCAATAAGGGAGAGGCAAACAAGATCTTTGATGAGGTACAGAGCACGGGCACCAAGATCGTGATGAAAAATAATCGACCGGCCTGTGTTCTCGTGTCTCCTGAGCAGTATGAAGCGCTGATCGAAAGGCTGTCGGATTATCTGCTGCTGGCCGAGGCCGACCGCCGCATGGCTGTCAACCAAGATGCCGAGAACATCAGCCATGAGGATATGATGCGCAGCCTTGGCGTCACGCGGGAAGATCTGGACGCGGTTGACGTGGAGATCGAGGAATGAGCTGGAAGATCGAATACATCAAGGAGGCCCAGCGCGATCTGCAGCGGTTGGACCCCTATAACAGAAAGCTGATCCTCAGGGCGATTGAAAAGACAGCTGAGCGTCCGCTGCCTCCTCCGGAGGGGATCGGCAAGCCACTCGGCAGTCATGCCGCGGCCAATCTCAGCGGTTACTATAAGATCAAACTGCGCGACCTTGGCTATCGTGTCGTGTACGGACTGATCCGCGAGGAGAAGACGATGAAGGTGATCGTGATCACAATCCGCGACGACGAAGCTGTCTACCGTGAGGCAGAACGCCGGATCGCCAACATGCCCAAGTAGAGACAGCGCTGACCCGAAAGCATCTGTACGTCCGTACCGATGGTTTCGGGTCTGTTTATTTCTGCGGATTGCAAATCTGCAAGAAAAGTAGAGCTGCAGCAAAATGGATTTTTGCCGCAGCTCCCTCTCATTATTCATAATACTTGTCTGCGTGGTACTGGAACAATCCTTTGATAACAGATGTGATGTTGCTTGTTGAGACCGTGGCTCCGCTGACCGCGTCCGGTTCGACGGTTTCGATCACATCGCCGTAGCCTTCCCATTCCTCCTATAATAAGTTTTCCCATAATAAACGGTTAAATAAATTATACTATGGTACCGACAGCCTGTCAAACGATTGGCATTATAGGTTAGAGGTACGGCCAGTCTGCGAATTCTCATCCAGCAGGAGAGAGAGAACTTCCTCCTTCCGGATCCCGCCGAACAGAGCGGGAAGATCAAACCGGTCCAGAACCTCCATGAGGCTCTCCGCATCCAGACGGACACCCTGCAGCGCTTCAGTCAGAGCGCCCAGGGGAGCGGTGGCCATGAAGTCGCCGAAGAAGGAAACATCTTCGATCCGGCCGGCGTGGATATCCAAGTATACCTCCAGGGTCCCGCCCGGGAATCGCCGGCGGCTGTGATATTGAGAATCCGGGCTGCGGCCGTAGGTCCAGTCCCAGCTGCGGTATTTTTCATCGGCCAGTGTACGGACTGCCTGAAGCTCATCGGGGGAGAGGGCTTCCCGGATCAGACCGTCCCGGGTGAGTTCCCGCAGCAGAAGCGCCCAGAATCTGGGAAGATCCATCCCTTCGGGCAGATAATCCCGGAGATTTCCGACGCGGGAGCGGACGGATTTGGCGCTCTTGGAAGCGAACTTGGCGGGGTCGGCCTGCAGGGCTCCGGCGATCATGGCCGGGTCCGAGTCAAAGAGCAGCGTGCCGTGGTGGAGGATCCTTCCGCCGACGATCCGCTGGGCCACGCCGGAGATCTTCTTCCCGTCCACCAGGATATCATTGCGGCCGCTGACGGAAGCCTGAACCCCCAGAGACGCCAGTGCCCGACAGACCGGCTCGGTGAAGCGGCGGATGGTCAGCTCCTCCGCGTTGCCGACGTCCCGGATGAAGGAATAGTTCAAATTCCCGAGGTCGTGGTATACGGCTCCGCCGCCTGTCATGCGGCGTACGACAGTGATATTGTGTTCTTCCACGAAGGAAGGATCGATCTCTTCGGCGGTATTCTGGTTCAGGCCGACGACGACGGTGTTCCGGTTCTGCCAGAGCATGAGCCAGTCGCCCTCCCGCCGGTGCTCCAGAACGTACTGCTCCAGGGCGAGATTATAGCAGGGATCGACAGAGCCCGTCTCAAGATAGTGAATGGACATGAAGAGACCCTCTTTCCTCGGTTTTGCCCATCATAGCACAGAGCGGCGGAACCGACAAGTACATTGTCGGCCGTCAGTACCGCGCCCCGCGTCAGCTGACCGCCAGCAAGGCCATCGAGACCCCGGCAGACCTCAACGGTGTGAAGCTGCGCGTTCCCGAGACCACCTTCTATCTGAAGGTCTGGGGCGGCCTGGGCGTCATCACCACGCCGGTCAACTGGTCCGAAGTCTTCACCGCGCTGCAGACCCATGTTGTTGATGCGCAGGAGAACCCGATCGAGACCTACTATGCCACCGGCCTCTGCGAAGTTCAGTCCCACACCATGCTGACCAGCCACATCAACACCTTCTATACCTGGGCGGTCAACTGCGACTTCTATGACAGCCTGCCCGAAGAGTATCAGAAGGCCTTTGACGAGTGCGCGGCTCAGGCCCTGAAGGAATGCAACGACGGCCTGATGGAGCGCCAGGATGCCATCGTCGAGAAGATGGTTGCCGAAGGCCACACCATCATCGAGGTCGACAAGGATGCATGGCGTGAAGCCGCGATGGACAGCATCATCGAGTGCGCCGACACCCTCGCGCCCATCGCCCGTGACGCAGTTTATGCCCAGCTTGGCATTGAGCCGAAGGCCTGATTGATTCTGAACCGATACGAGACGTTTCCTTTCTGATGGGGTGGGAGATCCCCTCCCTTGCCCCGCCTTTTTGGCGCTTTAGCTTGACAAAACCCCTGGTTCTACCAGGGGTGGATAAGAAAATTGGCAAATAAAAAGCCTCCAAGTATCTGATTTGATGGTTTGCCGNNGTTTTGTTCAGGGCCCCCTTGGGGGTTAGCAAGTAATGACCCTTATAGGGTCTGAGCAAACCACCAGTTCACTGGTGGTTATGATTTTCTCACTTTGTCAGGCCTGCCTTTTGAGACAGTCCCTTTTCAGCAAAGGCTTGGGATTAATCCACTTCCCAGGGGAGATCCACAAAGGTGGGTTCATGTTCGACGGCGGGCAGGATCTTCTCAAACAGATCCGCCGTCCGGAAGCGCAGGCTGCTGGTATTCAGACAGGGATGACAGCCGAAGAACTCTTCCGAAAGCAGGTCCCGATCGACGAGCAGCCGGACCTTGTGCTCATGGTCATTCATCAGACCGAGAACACTTGCAGAGCCCGGATGGGTGTCCAGATAATGCTCCATCTGCTCCGGTGTACCGAAGCTCAGACGGGCGGTCCCGATCTGCTTGGAGAGCAGCTTGGTCTTGAAAGGCTTTTCCCCCGGCATGATCAGAAGGTAAAAATCGGTCTGCTGCCGGTTGGTCAGGAACAGGTTTTTACAGATGCGGCAACCGAGCAGCCCCTCCACCAGCTCACAGTCCGGAATGGTGTCGGCATGCTCATGATCCACGCGGAAGTATTCCACGCAAAGGGAATCCAGAAGGTCATAGCAGCGCTCCTCGCGGTCGCTGCGCTTCTCCTCGGGTCTCCCGGTAAACAGTGTTTCGACGATGGTCATATCAAAAAAGACTCCTTTGTGATCGCGGTTTTGTCCGACGACAATGAGGATTGTAACACAGCTGCCTTGAAACGGCAACTGTTAAGAGCTGTCCGATGTTAAGAAAAAGCCCGGGGCAGATCGCAGGTTGACCTTTAACCCGTCAACTGGTATAATTCCAGAGAAATCCGATATACAAGGAGAATTCGAGGATGAAAGGGAAAACAAGGTGGCTTGCCCTGCTGCTGGCGGCATGCATGCTGGTCCTCTGCGGCTGCGGCAAGAACGCGGTGAATAAGGAAGAAAGCCAGCCGTTTGTTCAGGAGACAGCGGAGACGGTTCAGGAGACGGAAGAACCGGTCGAGGGAACAGCAGAACCGGAAACAAGCACAGAGCCGACAGAAGAAACAGCGCCGTCGGCGGAAGACCCGGCCGAGAAAGCAGAAGAGACGGCGAAACCCGACGGAAATACAGAAGAACCGGCAGAACCGGAAGCCGGCACCGAAGCGGAGGCCGCCACGGAGCCGGAGGAGGAAGAGCCGGAAGCGAGCGAAAAGCCCGAATCGAGCGCGAAACCGGAACCGAGTGCGGAGCCGGAGCCGGGCAATGCGGCGGTTGAGGAGCAGAGCGCAGAGGATGCCAATCAGGCAGAGCCCCCTGTGACGGAAGAAAAGACAGAGGAGGCCTCCGCGACAGAGAGCCCGGAGGAAGAGAGCGAGCCGGCGGAAGCCGAAGAAGCGGCGGCGGAAACAGCGCCTGCCGAGGAAGAGCCGGAGAGCGCGCCGGAAGCCGAAGAGACCGCAGAAAGCGCACCGGAAGCCGAAGAACCGGAGGTTCGGCGGACCGTCGAGATCACGGTGCCGGCGGAATATGCCGATGTGCGCTATCGGATCGGTGAGGTAACCTGGAACCCGGACGACTCGGCGACCTATCGGCTGACCGAGGAGGAACACGAACAGCTGCTGGAAGAAGTCCGCTCGGAGATCCAGAGCGAGCTGAATGACATGTGCGCGTCGCCGTATTTCCTCGACTTCTATTCCATGACGGCGAATGAAGACTGCACGGTCTTTACCGTGGTCTGCCTCTCGATCGAAACAACCAAGGCGGAGCAGAAGTCAATTCCGCAGCTCTATAAGTTCGGAAGAATGTACGCCGCCTACGCGGGAAGGGAACCGGGCAACATCCACATCGACTATATGAACAAAATCGGCAACACCTTTGTCACGCGCGATTCGGAGCGGGACGAAGGTCAGGCTTCCATCGGATAACAGAATATCGAAACGGCAGACGGACCCCGGGGAAGCCCCCGGAGCCCGTCTGTTTTAGTGCGCCCGGCGAGCGCACGTTCTAAAGGGTGAAAGTCCCGAGACCGCCCGGCAGTGGGAAGGTCATAGCCAAAGCCAAGGGTGTCCGCTGCG
>CADAPN010000213.1 GCA_902789835.1 Oscillospiraceae bacterium | reverse complement strand
GCTTCCATTCTGCCGCTGTCCTTCAGCCACGCGAGGTAGGACCTCACGGTGTTTCCGACCAGGGCATACTGTTCAAAGTTCATGCTCAGTCCGTAGTCGGTAAAGAGCGTCTGCAGGATCCGTTCAAAGTTCACCGGCTGCCTGCAGATCTGCAGAATCCGCTCCGCAATCTCCCGCACCGTCTGAATGTTATACTCCGCCAGCTCTGTGATCGACTCCGTCGGGGCGGCGTGAGCGGGGATGAACATTCTGGCCTCCATGGTCTTGACCCTTTCCAGGGTATCCAGATAACTCCCGACATCATAGATATACCCGATCCGGTATTTTTCCAGCGTTTCCCTGCTGGACAGGCAGTCGGCAAGATACACCACATCATCCGGTGTCCGAAAGCCTACCATATCAAAGAAATGCCCCGGCAGCGGAATCATGTCAAAGCCCTCTGGCAGCACCTTCTGTGTGAGATCGTCTGCATCGCTCTCCTGCGCCATCAGAAACTTGTGCCGCAGCTCCCGTGGGGGATATCCGCCGTAGAGGAAAGACGGCTCCAGCAGCGTGTGCCGCGTGAAGTCGCAGTCGATCCCCGGGGCATAGATTCTGCATCCGGTCTGAGCCTGCAGGTATCTGTTTCCGCCGATATGGTCGGCGTTGGAGTGGGTGTTGTAGATGGCGGTGAGCTTCCATCCGTTTTTGTCCAGAATTTGCCGCACCTTGCGTCCGGCTTCCTTGTCATTTCCGCTGTCGATGAGGCAGACCTCCGTGTCGCCGAGCTTTACAAGCCCGATCTTGGCCGGACTCTGGATGTAGTAGCAACGCTCCGACACCTGCACCAGTTCATACATTGTCATCACTTCTCTTCTGTCAGATTGTCTTTTCTTTCATCAAAAGAGGCCCGCCGGGGAGGCGGGTCTGCTTTGTTACATATGTTCCTCGATCAGCGCAAGATCGCCGTAGAGGATTGAATCGTCGCCCAGCGCGGCGATCTTCAGATCCACCGTCGGGCGGATCGCCGTCATGCAGTAACGGTCCACCTCTGAAAGGATCTTTTCCAGGAAGAGATCGCCCAGGGCTTCCATCACGCCGCCGCCGTAAAGGATCAGGTCCGGGCTGAAGGTGTTGATCATGTTGCCGGTGGCGATGGCAAGATAGTGGCAGGCCCGGTCCACCGCTTCCTGTGCCACCTTATCTCCGGCTGTAAGCGCTCTCTTCAGCTTTTTGCTGCGGAAGACCCCGTCCGTAACGGCTTCGGCCATCATGGTTTCTCTGCCGCGGGAGACCTGTTGCCGGATATAGGCGCTCATGCCCTGTTTGCTGGAAAAGGCCTCCAGGCAGCCGCGCTGTCCGCAATTGCAGAGCGGGCCCTCCGGATCCAGAATCATGTGTCCGTACTCCGCTGCCTTGAACTGGTGCCCGGTGTAGAGCTCTCCGTTCAAAATCAAACCGCCGCCCATGCCGGTTCCCACAAAGAAGCCGACGATGTTCCGATAGCCCTGTCCCGCACCGTACTTATACTCACCCAGCACGCCGAGATTCACGTCGTTGCCGACAAAGAACGGAATACCGAAGTGCTTTTCCATCGCGCCCTTCATGTCATAATTCCGCATCGGGAGATTCGGGGTAAAGAGCACCGTTCCGGTGTCCTGGTCGATCACGCCGGGGGCGCAGGAGGCCAGGGCTCGGATCGCTTTTCGGTCGATGCCGGACTCCTTGATCATCTCCTCCACCACGCTGATAATGACCTGCTCGATGTCGGCGGTCTGATTGTCTCCGGCTTTGGAACGCTTTTTCAGGCGGTAGATGATCTCTTTGTTCTCATTGAAGATGGCGCCGAGGACCTTTGTCCCGCCGACATCCAGGCAAATGTCATATTTCTTTTTCATTTCTGCTCCCTCTGTATCATGGTCCGGAATCATCCGTTCATCCGAACAGTCTTTTGATTTTGTCCCAGGCGGACACAGGTTTCTGCGGGGGATCCGCTTCCTTGGTCCGCTGTCTGAGCACGGGTTTTACCGGGATAGAACCTGCTGCGGATGCCGCCGGTTCCGGTTTTTCTTCGTCCAGGGAAACCCGCCGTTTGCTGAAGTACTGATACAGCCTCTCCTGCGAAGAGGTTCCCGCACCGTCCGGCTCCCGGATATAGCTGCCGTCCGGCTGCATGGTTCTCGACTTTTCCCGGTCCTCCCGCAGTGCATTCAGAATCTCATGGATCTGCTCTCTCGTCTCCGGCGTGCGGATTTCGACAAAGGCCTCAACGCGGCGCTCCAGGTTCCGGTTCAACAGGTCGCCGGAGCCGATAAAGAGTTTCTCGTCCTCTCCTTCACCGAAGCAGTATACTCTGGAGTGTTCCAGCCAGCGTCCTACGACACTCTTAACCGTGATGTTCTCGGTCTTTCCGGGGATCCCCGGCCGCAGGCAGCAGATTCCGCGGATAAAGAGTTCCACCTGGACCCCTGCCTGGGAGCATTCGATCAGCTTCTCCATGATCTCGGGATTGTTCATGGCGTTGCACTTGATGGCGACTCTCCCGCGCGCTCCCTTGGCGATTTCGCGGTCGAGATATTCCAGTACTCTGCTCTTGAAGCTCAGCGGAGCAACCCAGAGCGTATGGGCTTCGGGCGGGAGCTCTCCTCTCAGAAGCGCCTGGAACGTCGCCTCCGCGTCCTTCCCCGCCTCCGGATCAGCCGTGATCAGGGAGAGGTCGGTGTACTGCTCGCCGGTAATCTCGTTGTAGTTTCCGGTCCCGACCTGGGTGATCGTCTCAATATTCCCGCCGTGCTGACGGGTGATCAGGCAGAGCTTGGAGTGCACCTTGTGCTCCGGCAGCCCGTAGATGATCCGGCAGCCTGCGTCCTCCAGCATCTCGGAGTAGTCGATGTTGTTCTGCTCATCGAAACGGGCGCGCAGCTCCAGCAGGCAGAGAACGTCCTTTCCCTTGTCCGCCGCATAGGCAAGGGCCGCGGCGATTTTGCTGCTGGCAGACATGCGGTAGAGGGTAATCTTGATGGAGAGCACTTCCGGGTCATCCGCCGCCTCGTAGATCAGGTCTACAAAGGGCATCATGCTCTGGAAGGGGAAGCTCATCAGCAGGTCGTGCTTTTCGATATAGCGGAAATACTCGCCCTTCTTCAGGCCGATCTCCCTGGCCGGCTTCCGCTCCTCATAGCGAAAGTGTTCATGCGGACCGATGCAGGAGCGGAAGGAAAGATCAAACGGCACGGCACCGTTGCCTGGAACACGCGCTGCTCCGGAACATGGAGTTTTTTGATCAGCAGCGCCCTTGCCGGATCCGTCAGCTTTCCGTAGATTTTCGCCCGCACGGGAGTCTCCCGCTTACGTTTGGAGAGCATGTTGGACGTCTTTTCTCTCAGATCCTCTTTTCCCGCCAATTCGGAGAGAAATACGTCGGCGTTCCGGGTCACCTTCACCACCGCCGACTGGAGGATGTTCTCCTTCTTCAGCAGCAGCGGCAGAAAACGCCTGATCAGCTGGTCTGTGAGGACAATCTTCTGCACCCCGTCGATCTCAAAGCTGAGATACGGCGGAACACGGTGCATCGGGATGATGGCGAGTTTCTGGATCGTATTCCGGCCGAGGAAGGCCACCACATAGCTCTCCTCGCCCCAGAAAAACGGCAGCGCCTGATTCGGGTCAATAATCTTCGGGAAGAGCAGGTTCTTGATGTCGCCGAAGAGCTTCTTGCTCATAAGCTCGTCGACTTTGTTGATCTTGTTGAAGTTCAGAACTTCGACGCCGTTGCGCTTCAGCTCGCTGCGGACCGCCTTCCAGACACTCTCCATCAGGCTCAGCTGCTCTCTTGTGATCCGCAGGACTTCCTGGATGGTCTCCGCCGCCATCATCCCCGAAACCGGATCCTTTTTATCCGGGGTCAGAATGGCCCGGTGCGTCAGGATACCGATGCGCACCCGGTAGAACTCCTCCAGGTTCGACTGATAGATCATCAGGAACTTCAGCCTCTCCAGCAGGGGCACCGTCGTGTCCGCCGCCTCCAGCAGGACGCGCTCATTGAAGCTCAGCCAGCTGAGCTCGCGGTTGATATACAGGTTTTCTTCCTTCTTTGTCGGTTCCTGGGTTACGGCCGCTTTCTCTTTCGCAGGCAATTTGATTCACTCCACTCTGCTCATATTATAATCTGTCACAGATCAGATGCGAGAAGCTCTTACAGCTGCCCCTCACAGGCCTTTTCCAGTGCCTTGATGA
>CADAPN010000212.1 GCA_902789835.1 Oscillospiraceae bacterium | reverse complement strand
GATGCAGAGCATGATGGAGGACTGAAGCATGGAGAACGAAATCAGAGAAGCGGTCGTAAAGTTTGAATCACTGCTGCGCCAGCAGCTGGAGCGCCAGGAGCGGATGGAGCAGGCGGCGCCGGAGAAGGACTATTCCGGCATGAAAACCATTACCGTCGGACTCATCGACGGCGACGGCATCGGCCCCATCATCATGAAACAGGCGGAGCGCGTACTCGAGAAGCTTCTCGCCGACGACATCGCCTCCGGCCGCGTGGTACTGAAGAAGATCGAAGGCCTCACCATTGAGAACCGTCTTGCCCTGGGCCAGGCGGTACCGGATGATGTGCTGGCGGCAATCAAGACCTGCGACGTGCTGCTCAAAGGGCCCACCACCACGCCGAAGGGCGGCACGCTGGAGAGCGCCAATGTGACCCTGCGGCGGGAACTTGACCTCTTTGCCAATGTGCGCCCTGTTTCCGTTCCGGAGGAGGGAATCGACTGGATCTTCTTCCGGGAAAATACCGAAGGTGAATATGCCCTCGGCAGCCGCGGCATTGAGCTGCCCGGGAAGCTCACCATGGACTTCAAGGTGACCACCGACGCGGGAACCCGCCGGATCGCAAAAGCCGCCTTCGACTATGCCCGTGCCAACGGAAAGAAAAATGTCGCCATCGTGACCAAGGCGAACATCATGAAGAAAACCGACGGCATGTTCTCCCGCATCGCCCACGAGGTGGCGGCGGAGTATCCGGAGATTGAAGCGGACGACTGGTACATCGACATCATGACCGCAAACCTGGTGAACCCCGCCGTGCGGAGCAAGTTCCAGGTCTTCCTGCTGCCGAACCTGTACGGGGATATCATTACCGACGAGGCGGCCCAGATCCAGGGCGGTGTCGGCACCGCCGGCAGCGCCAACATCGGCGGCCAGTATGCCATGTTCGAGGCCATCCACGGCTCCGCACCGCGGAAGATCGAGGCGGGGGAGGGCGACTATGCCAATCCGTCCAGCATCCTGAAAGCGGCAGAGCTGATGCTGCGGCACATTGCCATGACGGACAAGGCTGACCGGCTGAACACAGTGCTGTCGGTCTGCCTGGAGCAGGAAAAGCGGGTCGTCGTGACCGGTCACCGGGACGGGGCGACCTGTGCGGAATTCACCGACTACCTGCTGGAGAAGCTCTGACCTGATGCGGAGGAGGATACGGCGATGACGGAAATACCGATCAGCGAGATCCGGGGAATCAGAATCGGACAGGTGGAAAACACGGACGCCGGAACCGGCTGTACGGTGCTGATCTGCGAGGACGGAATGCGCGCGGGCGTGGACATTCGCGGCGGCGGCCCGGCCTCCAGAGAAACGCCGCTGCTGAACCCCCTGATGGCGGCGCAGATCATCCACGCCATCGTTCTCGGCGGCGGCAGCGCCTTCGGCCTCGGTGCCGCAAACGGCGTGATGAAGTATCTCGAAGAGAGAAAGATCGGCTTCGATGTCGGCGTGACCAAAGTGCCGCTGGTGGTACAGTCGGACATCTTCGACCTGACCGTCGGGGATCCGTTCACCCGCCCAGATGCGGCGATGGGATACGAAGCGGCGAAGGCCGCCATGGAAGCCCCGAACTACCGGGACGGAAACTACGGCGTCGGCTGCGGCGCCACGGTGGGCAAGATCGGCGGCATGGAGACCTGTATGAAGACCGGAATCGGGAGTTATGCCGTACAGATCGGCGAGCTGCAGATCGGTGCCCTCGTGGTGGTAAACGCACTGGGCGATGTCTTCGACTGGAAGACCGGAAAACAGGTCGCGGGGCTGCTGACGGAGGACAAAACCGCGCTTCGCAGCACGTCGGAGCACATGAAAGGCTCTCTGGAGGTCGTGGAGAACCGATTCGTCGGGAACACGACTCTGGCCGTCGTGATCACGAACGCAGCCTTTCAGAAGGCACAGCTGTGCAAGATTGCCGGTATGGCTCAGGACGGCTACGCCCGTTCCATCCGCCCGGTTCATACCTCCGCCGACGGCGACAGCATCTATGCGGTTTCAGTCGGAAACGTCGCGGCGGACCAGGACGTGATCGGAATCCTGGCGGCCGAAGTGGTGAGCGAAGCAATTCTCCGCGCGGTGGAGAGAGCGGAAAGCGCCTACGGCTACCCCTCTGCGGCGGAACTCAGAAAGAAATAAGAAGAAAAATAGAACTCCGCCCGGAGTGGGAAACACGATCCCTCTCCGGGCGGATTGTTATTGCTTGTTGCACGGCGTTATTGTCCCTTATAGCTGTATCCGGTGTTCAAGGGGTCTGTATTATGGCTCCGGGTTTTCTTTGCTGAATCATGCCGCTGCTCATGTCATTTCAGGAACTTCTTCAGCTGCTTTTCCGTCGCGCGGGGGAAAAGAATGGCCAGACGATCCAGCAGGCGGTTGTAGGATTCCTCCGGACTGCGCCGATAGACCGCATCCGAGAACGCGCTTCCCATGAACTTCTCCGGCGTGCTGTACTGGGCGACACCCCAGCCGCGGCGGTTGCCGTGCTTGTCGAGGGTATAGACAAAGTCGCTGATGATCACATAGCACTGCTCCTGCAGCCGGGTAATGGTGGTGTCGAAGCCTTTTTTGCCCTCGGTTTTCTGCCATCGGCCGCTGTAGGCGTAGCCGCCGGTGACGCGCAGCTCTTTGGAAAGCACCGGCGCATGGGCGTCAATCAGATCATAGAGCTGCTTATCCTGAAACTTTGCCAGGCCGTCATCATACCGGGCGTCGAAGTCATAGCCGTCCCGGCGGTAGTTGGCCAGATCGAGGAACACCTCCCGGCTGACATAGGTGGACTTCTTCTCAAAGAACTTTCCGTAGGCACAGCCGGTGGCCCGGATTACGGGACCCTTCCAGGCCCAGGTGTCGTCTTCAAAATCGGAGAAGAGCACGGAAGGAGAGCAGTGCTCCTCCAGAGAAAAGCCGGGGATGGACGTGGCGAAATACGGAACGATGCCGTACTCTTCCACGGCGTCGATCAGATCCTGTTTGCTGCGGACATAAAAATCGTATGCCATTTCTTACCTCACAGACGGATACGCGGAGTATGGATGCGAAATAAAAATCGGGAATCGGGACAGAAGGCCTGGTTCGCCGCGGAGATTATAGTACACATCCCGGCACACCGTCAAGCAGAAACGACACACGAAAGCGGCGGAGAAAGGGAGCGGGCGGGGGAGCGCATGAGAGAGGGCGAGCGGAAAAAACAGGCCGAAAAAGCACTTCTCTTCCCGCCCAAATTGTGCTATACTGCCATGAAAGAAAAACAAAACCGCAAGAGGATTTATGAGCAGAAAGAGATACTTGTTTTTTGATATCGACGGGACACTGCTG
>CADAPN010000211.1 GCA_902789835.1 Oscillospiraceae bacterium | reverse complement strand
GCTCTTGATGAGCAGTTTGAAGCCGGCACCATGAAGAAGGTTGTCCAGCAGACCGCTACCTGGGACGAGGCTGAGGCAAAGAAGATTGTCGAGTCTGTCATCAACTCGGGCGAGAAGTTCAACGTTATCTATGCCGAGAACGACGGCATGGCCAAGGGCGCTGTTGCAGCTCTGGACGAGGCTGGCATCACCCACGGTATTGACGGCGATGTTGTCGTGATGGGCTTCGACTGCAACAAGTGGGCTCTGCGCGAGCTGTTTGCCGGCAACTGGAACTACGACGGCCAGTGCAGCCCCTTCCAGGCGGCTGTCATCGATACGATGATCCAGACCCTCGAGATGGGCGGCGATATTGACGGCCTGAATGAGCTGCATCAGATCATCTCCCAGGAGCAGGGCTTTGACGCCATGCACATCTGCCGTGCCGACATCGCCACCTATGGCCTCGGCGAGTAATCCTTCTTAAGAAAGAGTAACATACCACAAAGGAACGAACCGCGCGGTGTGGGATCCAGTGGAGTAATCCGCGGCCTGCACCGCGCTTTCTTTCTATAAAAACAGTAGACAGGAGTTGAGCGGATGCAAGACGATATTGTTTTGACCATGCGCAGGATCTGCAAGTATTTTCCGGGCGTCAGAGCCCTGAATGACGTGGATTTTACGCTGCGCAAGGGAACGATTCACGCGCTGATGGGAGAAAACGGCGCAGGAAAATCCACGCTGATCAAAGTGCTGACCGGCGTTTACCTCATGGATGAAGGCGAGATCCGGATTGACGGAATCGAAGGCCCCGTTACCATCCGCTCCCCTCAGGAGGCACAGAGCTACGGTATCAGCACCGTCTATCAGGAGATTACGCTCTGCCCGAATCTTACCGTAGCGGAAAACATGTTCATTGGCCGCGGCGAGAAAAAGAGCGTAGACTGGAAGGCAATGGAGAAGCGGGCAGGCGAACTGCTGGAAAGCCTGGGCATTCCCGCCCGGCCGAGATACCGAATGCAAAGTGCTGATTCTGGACGAGCCGACTTCCTCTCTGGATGACAAGGAAGTTGCGATGCTGTTCCGTTTGATGCGGGACCTCCGGGACCGCGGTGTAGGGATTATCTTTGTTACCCACTTCCTGGAACAGGTTTACGAGGTCAGTGATACGATCACCGTCCTGCGCAACGGCGAGCTTGTGGGTGAGTATGCGATCAAAGACCTGCCTCAGGTGAAGCTGGTGGAAAAAATGATCGGCAAGGATCTTGCCGATCTGGAGCATATTGAAAAACATGCTACCGCTGATACCGCGGCTGAACCGCTTTACGAAGTGAAAAACCTGTCAAGCTCCGAAAGCCGGCCATTTGACTTCCATATTGCCAAAGGCGAGGTGAACGGGTTTACCGGTCTGCTGGGATCAGGACGCTCTGAGAGTGTGCGTGCCATCTTCGGTGCCGACCCGGTCACCGGCGGAAGCGTGAAGATGAGCGGAAAGAGCGTGAAAATCACAAAGCCTCTTGACGCCATGAAAAACGGCATCGGCTATCTGCCGGAGGACCGCAAGCGCGACGGGATTGTTGCCGAGCTTTCCGTCCGCGACAACATTATCCTGGCACTGCAGGTGGTAAGCGGCGTGACACACCCCATCTCCCGCGCCAAAGCCGAGGCTTTTGCAGATGAATACATCAAGGCGCTGGATATCAAGACCGCTTCCTCTGACACGCCTATCGGCTCGCTCTCCGGCGGCAATCAGCAGAAGGTGATTCTGGCCCGCTGGCTGCTGACCCATCCCCAGTATCTGATTTTGGATGAGCCTACCCGCGGCATCGACGTCGGTACCAAGACCGAGATTCAGAAACTGGTGCTGAAGCTTGCTGAAGAGGGGATGAGCATCACCTTTATCTCCTCCGAGATTGAAGAGATGCTTCGTACCTGCTCGCGCCTGATCGTTATGCGCGATCGAAACATTGTCGGCGAACTGACCGGCGCTGATCTGACCCAGGAGAGGGTCATGCACACCATTGCGGGAGGAGGGAACTGAAATGGCAGGAAAGAAAAAAAGCACGTTTTTCGCCAACAACTCGCAGCTTCTGATTCCGCTGATTGCCATCGCCCTGCTGGTGATTTTCAACCTGTTTCGAGATCCCAGCTTCTTCTCAGTCAGCATCGCCTCAAACAACAGGGGTGATCCGGTGCTGCAGGGCAACCTGATTTCGATCCTGAACGGAGCGTCTGAGCTGGTCATTCTCTCCATGGGCATGACACTGGTGACTGCCGCATCGGGCGGGCAGGATATCTCCGTCGGTGCGCTGGCGGCGATCGCAGGCAGTATGTTTGTGAAGGTCCTGAAGAGCGGCACCGTAACGCCGGGCCTCATCATCGCCGCATTTCTGGCCTGCTGTGCCGTCGCCATGGTTTTCGGTGCTTTTAACGGAACCCTGGTTTCTGTTTTCGGCATTCAGCCGATGATTGCGACGCTGATTCTCTTTACTTCCGGCCGCAGCATCGCCTACTGGATCAACGGCGGCGCGACACCGACCATTGAGAATGCCACCATCAACGCCATTGGCAGCTTTATCCCCGGGATTGCCATTCCGACACCGATCCTGATCGTGGCGGCAATGGGCATTCTGTTCGCGCTGCTGTTCCGCTTTACGGCTCTGGGCATGTACATCCAGACGGTTGGTATCAACCAGAGCGCGGCAAGGCTCAACGGCATCAACCCCGTCGGCATCAAGCTGCTGACCTTCATCCTGCTGGG
Organism: Oscillospiraceae bacterium; assembly: GCA_902789835.1. Next base: position 1,592 of record CADAPN010000211.1, on the reverse strand, counting down.
GATCTGCTGTGCAGTCTCCGGAGTGATCGGCGTGAGCCGTCTGGGGCTCATCAACCATGAGACACTGCTGATTAACATCGAGATGGACGCCATTCTTGCGGTCGCCATCGGCGGCAACAACCTGGGCGGCGGCAAGTTTAAGATGATCGGTTCTGTGCTCGGTGCATACGCAATCCAGGCTCTGACCATTACCCTGTACGCGATGAAGGTACCCTCCACCGATGTGAAGGCCTATAAGGCCATTGTCATCATTATTCTCGTCGTGATCGGGTCCCCGGTCGTGAAGGCCAAGGCGGATCAGCTCATGAAGAAGATCCGGACCGGCGGCTCCGCTGAAAGGAGGCAGAGCGCATGAATTCCAAGAATAATCAGCTTCCTGCCCGGCGCAGAGAACCCATGACCGATACCCAGCTCCTGCTGACCATTACGATCTGCATTTTCTTTGTCATGTATGTGGCGGCTATTCTGATCTGGGGCGGCGGTTTCAAGAAACCGCAGATGCTCTTCGACATGCTCAACGACAATGCATTCCTGATCATTATCTCCTGCGGACTGACGATTGTCATGATCACCGGCAGCATCGATATTTCCGTCGGCGGCGTAACGGCACTTGTCGCCATGGTCGGCGTCATGATTCTCAACGGCACGCTGTTTGAAGGCCTGATCGCATCGATGCACCTTGCAGCGGCCGGACGAATTGTGTTTGCGGTTGTTGTGTCTGTTCTGATCGGCCTGGCCTTCGGCGCGGTACAGGGCTTCCTGATCGCGCATCTGGAGATTCAGCCCTTTATCATTACCCTGGCGGGGATGTTCTTTGCCCGCGGCATGATCACCATTCTCAGCGTCGACCCGCAGAAGGCTCCCCAGGATCTGATGGATATTCTCCAGAAACGCATTGAGATCGAATGGCTTGGTTCTGTGAACAAAAAAGGCGTGCTGATTCCGGCGAAGATGGAGATCGGCGTTGTCATTGCACTTGTGATCGTGGTGCTGGTCTTCCTGCTCCTGCGGAAACACCGTCTCGGCCGCAGCTTTTATGCGGTCGGCGGCAACCGTCAGAGCGCGCTGATGCTTGGCGTCAATGTGCGGAAAACGCGCTTTATGGCCCACCTGATCTGCGGCCTGCTGAGCGGTATCGCCGGTTTTGTCTTCATGATGCACACCGGTGCCGGCAACGCAACCAATGCGACTGCGGCGGAAATGAACGCGATTGCTTCTTCCATCATCGGCGGCACCCTGCTGACCGGCGGTGTCGGAAACGTGATCGGAACCTTTTTCGGCGTTTTGACACTCAGTACCATCAAGGCGATTGTGACCACCTCGGGGCTGCGCGATCCCTGGTGGCAGAGCATCACTACCGGTGCCATGCTTGCTTTCTTCATTGTCCTTCAAAGTGTTGTCCTGATGGGCAAGAACAAGCGGCGCCGCAAATCGGAGGAAGATAAATGAATCTATCGAATACCGCACTCGGCATCGAGCTCGGCTCGACCCGCATCAAGGCCGTCCTGATTGACGAAAACCATGTCCCCGTTGCATCCGGCTCCTTTGAATGGGAGAATCAGTATGACGGCGGCATCTGGACCTATCCCATG
>CADAPN010000210.1 GCA_902789835.1 Oscillospiraceae bacterium | reverse complement strand
TTTATATAATATTATTACTTTGCGTTTTGTAGGATTATGTGTTATACTCTCCCTCAGAGGAGATGATGATTTTGACTTTCGAGAGGAAAATATATCAGGAACTTCTTGCCTGGAAGGCAGAAGCTCACGGGGAAAAGGCTCTCTTAATTGAAGGCGCACGGCGAATCGGAAAATCCACCATCGCAGAAGAATTTGCAAAAAGAGAATACCGCAGCTATCTTCTGATTGATTTTACGATTGCAAGTAATTTTGTAAAAAACGCATTTTATAACTATCTGAATGACCTGGACACCTTTTGGATGCTGATTCAGTCAGAATACCACGCAGAACTGTTTCGCAGAGAATCGCTGGTGATTTTCGACGAGATTCAAAAGTTCCCAAAAGCACGTGAGGCTATCAAGTATCTCGTGAAGGACGGACGATATGATTTCCTGGAAACCGGTTCTCTGATATCCATACATGAGAATGTAAAAGATATCAATATCCCATCGGAAGAAAGAGAAATCAAAATGTATCCTATGGATTTCGAGGAGTTTTCTTTGGCCGTTGGGGAAAGGCAGCTGCTTAATTACATCCGGCTTTGCTTTGAAAAACATATGCCGCTCGACGAGCATATGCATCGTAAAGCCGGGCTCCTGTTTCGGGAATATATGCTGGTAGGCGGCATGCCGAAAGCTGTCTGCAAATATCTGGAGAACGGAAAAAGCTTTCAGGCTGCGGACATCGAGAAGCGGGATATTCTGCTGACATACAGAAATGATATCGGGAAAATCGAGGCTCCTTACCGGGCAAAAGTATTGTCTGTTTTCGATCAGATTCCGGCTTTCCTCTCACAGCACGAAAAAAGAGTCCGGCTGAAAAGAATTGACGGCGGGGAGGGGATCGATTATGAGGAAACCTTCTTTTGGCTTGCCGATTCCATGATGGTCAATGAATGCTTCAATTCGACGGACCCCAATATCGGTCTGTCCCTGAATGAGGACAGAACCTTTATCAAATGCTATCTCTGCGATACCGGCTTGCTGATCAGTCATACCTTTGACGAGTCACAGCTTGCGGAGGAGAATCTGTATCTGAAAATCCTGAAAAACCGCCTGTCAGTCAATAGGGGAATGTTTTTCGAAAACGTGATTGCGCAGTGCCTCGCCGCCAACGGACATAAGTTGTATTACTACAATCATTACAGCGAAGATCTTCATCGAAACGATATGGAAATCGATTTCCTGATCTCAGAAGGGTCAAAAATCAGCGGGAAGCTCAGCGCCATTGAGGTGAAATCGTCAAAGAACTATACAACGACATCTCTTACCGCCTTTACCAGAAAATTCGGCCGAAAAAAAATCGAGCATGCATACGTTATCCATCCGAAAAGCTATAAGGAGGAAAACGGAATCATCTATCTCCCTGCCTATATGGGGTTCTGCCTGTAGGACGTTCCGGTTCCGCTTATCCCTCCTCCTGCAGAAGCCTGTTATATTTTTCAGAAACACCGCTTTTATCCTGTTCCTGAAAAATGTAACAGGTTTTTGATCTCTCGGGATCTTTTTACCTTTATAAGCTGATCTCGGGTGCATTGTCCCGCTCGTAAGAACTCCAGTTTCCGTTTTCAATCAGTTCTTCCCGCGCCAGCGTCGTCAGCAGCGCGTCGGTCTGTCCTTCTTCCAGAAGCCTTTCGGACATCCGTGCAAAAAAGCGTTCCATCTTGCCGTGATCCGATAGGACCCGCGACAGGGAAAGCCGGCCGTAATAGTTGGCTACAAACAACGTCAGTGCCGAGATGCTGCCCAGTACGATTTTCAGCAGCGTTCGCCAGTCTTCGGCATTTGCTGCCGACAGGAGCGGATCTGTCAGAACCCCTCCGCAGAAGAGCTCAAACAGCAGGGCCAGGAGATAAAGCAGAATGCTTATTCGCAGTGCGGTCCGGACAATCCGGTCACTGATGCGGGTTTTTTGCCGCGTTTTCTTCTCTCCGGTTTGGTGATAGGCGCGCTGCTGTTCGACCCAACATTCGCGGATCTCGTGTTCGCGCTCAGGCGGACACCCGGCACGGAGCGCGCTGAGCGCGTCCAGAACCCAGGCGGTCTCTTCCTGCTGGGTCCACGAGAGCAGATTTTCTGCCCGGATGCCACTTCCGGCGTAGCGGAGGTAAATACTGACCCGCAGGCTCTCGGCCAAAACGCGGTATTCAATATAACGGCGCAGGCAGTCGGAGCGGCCGGCATAACGCTGAAGCAGCCATGCAAGCAACAGAAGCAGACCGATGACCAGAATCAGTCCGATTGCCTCTGCCTCGTCATACAGCAGGAAGGCCGTTGCAATCAGTGCGCTTATCACCGCAAGCGCAGCGAGAATCTGCCGATATTGCCGTGCATTCCTCTCTGTGAGCTCGCTTGCTGCCTCATAGACTCTTAGCATGCGACGAAGGATCGAGTCGTCTGTTTCCACCTCGGGCAGCAGGCTCTGTGCGGAGGGCGCTGTCTTTTCGGCAAGCCGGTTGAACTCGTCCGTATTTTTCAGAATTTCCTGTACCGCCTGCTGATTACCCAGCACTCGGATCTCTCCTGCGAGTCCGGTTTCGTCATCCCCGCGGGGGGTGAGGACATGCCAAACAAGGGTATTGGCAGAGCAGCGGACCGGCAGGCCGTTTTCGGGGCTGCAACTCCCCTTCAGGGCAAAATCCACCGCCTCGGCTGTGCCGCAGCCGTATTTGCCGGGCTTGCCGTCCCAAAGGGCGAGCAGAACGTGGCAGTGGGCCGATACATAGATCCCAGTCTGCCGGTAGGCGTCGTTCCGGCTGCTTGCTTCCGGCGGCAGTGCTTCGCTCCGCGACGGCACAAAGATCTGGTCAGCCCGGGTGCAATGATGATCCAGTCGCCGTTTCCCCTCCGGACTGAAGTCTTTTTCATACTCCTCTCGTGGGAGGGGCAGCGCAGCAATCAGCGGGATACCGAGTTCTTCCCCTGCATCGGCGCACAGCAGGTCCGCCCCTTCCGCAAGGCTGCAGAGCATTACCAGGGGCGAATGCGGGTTCTGTGCCTGCACAGAAACCAGCCTCTCGCGCACCGCTGCCCGCAGTGCCGGAAGGTCCTGCGGCCGCAGGCGGCGATGCCCAGATACACCGATGACAATCGGGATTTTCTTTTCAACGTTTTGCATCATGGCTGCGTCTTCTCTTCTCATCGTTCTCCCGTCAGGAGGCCAGGATCCGGAAGATTTCCTTCCCGACACCGGCGTCGTTGTTGCTCTCCACGATCCGGTCGGCAGCCGCCCGGACCGCCGCACCGGCGTTGGCCATGGCGCAGCCGATGCCGGCCGCCTCCAGCATCTCGATATCGTTCAGGCCGTCTCCGAAAGCCGCGCTTTCCTCCGGC
>CADAPN010000209.1 GCA_902789835.1 Oscillospiraceae bacterium | reverse complement strand
CATTGTCTGTTTTTCTCAATCCAGCCAACCGCATAATCGACCAGGTCGCGCTGCCGCATCAAGCGGAGCGTCGCGCCTCCGAGCATGCCCGTCTTGACTTCATACTCTTTTTCAAAAGCGGTGCCGATCTCCTGAAAATCCTCGCCGTCCACAAACAGCGTTTCATACGCTTTCCAGATCCGATTGCCATTCTCCATGATCGCGCTGTGCTCAATGCAGTTATGCTTCCCCGGATACGAAGCACGGACATCCGCCAGATGAAGAGATGTATTCTTGTCGTATCCCACGCCAATCAACAGAACAGAACCATCCAGTTCATACAGTTTCCCGATGGGAGAGCCATCACCGAAGATGTTTGACAGATTATGGTTGGATACAAGATATTCCGCATTCTTTCCCCATGCGGCCACAGACCGGGCTGGATGGTCACTGCGAATCACTCCGGGCCAGGAACGGAACATTTCCGCCACTGCCCCCATCGTATTGGTTGGAGTGATCCGCTTATCATAGGCAGGCCAGTTGTTACGGATAATCTGCCAATCCTCCTCCGCTACAGTCCAATGTACGCCATCCTCTGGATCGAGGTTTTTCCACGACTGCGTGGGCATCATGATGGTACCTTCTGTCCCAACCGTCTCAGTCAACGCTTCAATGACGGTTTGAGCGCCGCCGCAGACATAACCGATTGCACTCAGAGAGGTATGCACCATGACAACGGCTCCAGCCTTTAGCCCAATCTGTGTAAAAGCTTCTTTTATCTCGGTTTTCGTTATTGGCTTCATATCATTTACTCCGTTTGAAATCCGTATTCATCCGCCACCAGGGGAATCGTCCTGCTGTCCATGTTCTCTATCTTGACATATCTCCCGGCTTCTATTGCCAGGATCACCTTGTCGATGGCGTCCTCCGTCCCCTGGATCTCCATGGTGACGCTGCCGTCCCATTCATTCCGCACCCAGCCGGTACAGCCGTACATCTCTGCGGCATGGCGAGCACGATAGCGGAAGCCGACGCCCTGGACCCAGCCATAGAAGATGATGTGCTTGCGAAGCATATTCATCATCTCGGAAATCGGGATTCCATCAGCAGTGTCAGTCTTTGATCTCGGCTACGGACACTGTTGTCGATCCGCATTCAACGTATTCTATCCCGTTTTCCTTCAGCTCATCAAGCAATGCGTCATAGTAACGTCGATCCGAGAATGGCTGGAGAAATGAAACGAAGATTCTCCCGTTCACCGCTGCGACCTCGATCAATGGAAATGGCCCAACCGGGGTTTCAGTCCAAAACTCCCTGATGTGACGCCCGAGCTGCGGATATTTCCATCTTCCGACATAGCTGACGATATAGGTTGTCGCATCGTAGGTTCCTGCCATAGCCTGGCTTGCGATTTTTGCCTTGGTGGAAAAATCCGGGAGATCCAGAATCATCTGGGCCATGGAGCCTGCCACCGTCATCCCCTGGACAATCGTCTCTTCATCCGCCTGTATGAACGTCTTCCCGCGATAGACGGTGCATTGCCTTTTCAGCGGCATCCTCCGAATCCTGTCATCGTAGTGAAAGACCACCCGGTTTGTGCAATTATGGAAGGTCTCATCGGCCTTCAGCATGGGACGGGCATTGACGACGTAATTGCTGACCAACGGCGCCTCGTGCTGCGGATGAACGCGCTCAATCGCCCTCGCGATCAATACGGACAGCATGATGCCCGGCGTGCCGTCGTTAGACCGCATAAACGGAAGAAACGACTCCTCCGGGATCATCAGCTTCAGGATCAGCCCTTTGCCGTTCACATGTTCAAGCCCGGATGCCTTCATCAAGTTTAAAGCCTTCGGTGAAGCCGGAAAGCTGACCTTGCTGAGATCCAGCAGGGGCAGATCCTCCACCGGGTCATGGGTTTCCTCTTCTGATATTGGTGTATCCAGCGTCTTTATGCCAGGGATAGCCTGTTCATCGAAATAGTGATACAGAAGTGTGGCGATCAGGGCGTACATTCCCGTTCCATCGGAACGCCCGTGGAAGTAATCAATAAACAGGTCTTCTCCGTCATAACACACAGCCCATATATGGCCGTTTGTCTCCGAAGAACCCAGTGTTATCGCTTTATTTGTGTGAAGCAGCGCGACCGGCCGATCGTTAATCTCATAATAAAACTCACGCTCGTTTCTTTTGAGAGAGACGCAGAAGTATGGATACCTCCGTGCAGTCTTGTCCAGGGCGCTTCTCAGCTTCTGACCGTCGATCTTTTGATCGAGACGCAGATGGAAGCGAACCGTGTAGCTTCCATGGCTCGTAGCATAGAGCATTGTCGCGTCTCCGCGTGAAATCTTCAACCCAAGATCCACCATTCTACTATCACCTCCGGAATAGAACCCACACATCCGCGCTCGGCTTTCAATCCTTCTTTTATACCCGCCGATTCTGCCTATGCACTTTACCGTGTAACCCAACTCCTCAGTATCCTCGCCGCCCGCTTGCTGCGTGTTCCGCGCAGACAGTAGAGGAACAGGGGCTTGTCTTTCGGGAGCGTTGTCTGTTTGATGGTTGAGAGGGGCTCGTTCACAGCATTGGGGATGTGTCCAGAAGCATACTCATCTGCCTCCCTGACATCGACCAGGATGGAGCCGGAGGCAGCGCGGCACTCCTCCAAGCCTCTATTGATATTTCCGAATAGGATCATGACTCCGCTCCCTCCAGCAGATCATACAGCGCATCCTGAGAAAGCACGCCGCGCTTCATATCAGGCGGCAGTTCGCCCCGCTCATCCGCTTCATAATCCTCTTTCCACTGGCCGGAGGTGTAGTAGGCATCCAGGAGCTGGAGCTTCACCGGGTCACGGGAGGTTGCGGCTTCGTCGAACAGCCTCTCATACTTCTCCACACGTTCGATTCGATCCAGATGATAGAACCGCTTAAAAGTCTTCCCGTCCCGCTCAACGGTTTCATTCCACATGTCTGCCGGACGCACCCACAGACCACCTTCACCGTAGAGGGCACGATAGACCACCATTGGCTCTTCCGTTTCCGAGTGCCTTGCAATCCCAATCACCTCATACGCATTGCCTTTGAAGTGGCGGTAGCGTCCAGGCTGAATGGTCTGCACAGCTTCCTTATATTCCATCGCTCTTGCACCTCATAATTTCTCAATCTACATTATATGCGAATAACAGAAGAAAAGCAAGGCACAGTAAGCCCTCTGCAAACCTCAATCCCCACTCTCCTTAATCTGCCCCGCCATCCACAAAATGAACTCTTCCAGCGTCGGCTCGTCCCCGGCATACTCAAAACCAGCCCATTTCGCCTGGACAGCCGGATCAGGATTGCTCCTTCCCACATCCATGGCTTCCTTCATGTCCCTCCGCACTTCTTCCTCGGTGACGTGGTTGTCACGGGCAATCTGGCGGATGATCCCTGCCGCCCGCTTCAGTTCTC
>CADAPN010000208.1 GCA_902789835.1 Oscillospiraceae bacterium | reverse complement strand
GCGACTTCGGTAAACGCATAGGATACATGGGCGGCTGCGTTGTTACCGTCCATGGTTTTGAAGTGTCTCTGCATTCTAACTTTCACTCCAGTCAATAAAATTCTTTTCCGGCCGGCAAGTGCCCGCCAAGAGACAGTTTATAGTTTACCATTCTTTTTGCAAATTGTAAACAGTTTGAGATGTAAAAAATGAATAATTTTTGCTGCCTGTTTTCTATATATTTTGCCTTTTTGCCGAAACACCTGTTATTTCCGTCTCCGGCCGTTTTCCGCTTTTCTCAAATAATCCTTGTACTTTTCCCCGTTCCGTATTATAATATGCTGATTGATTTCTGCCCGAAGTCAGTCAGTTCTGCAGAAAGGAGTTTGTACTATGATCAACATCACCAACGACAGCGGAAGCATCCGTATTACCGATGACGTATTTACTCTTCTTGCCGGCGACGCGGCGACCAGCTGTTTCGGCGTGAAGGGCATGGCCGGCCGCAGCAAGGAAGGCGGTCCGCTGCAGCTGCTGCGCAGGGAGTCGATGTCCAGGGGCGTGGTCGTCCATTACAACGACGACGAGAGCATTTCCCTCGAGCTGCACATCGGCGTGGACCAGGGCGTCAACATTGCCGCTGTTTCCCGCAGCATCATCAATGAGGTCAGTTATAAATTAAAGAAAAACACCGGCGTTCCCGTGAAGGCCGTGGATGTATATATCGATACAATCATCGGATAAGCCCTTCCGGTTTATCCCTCCCCCGGAGGTATATCTTGAAAGACTATATTGATGCCGCAGCTTTTAAAGAGATGATTCTCTGCGCGGATGCGGCACTGCATAAAAATATCCAGGCCATCAACGACCTGAACGTGTTCCCGGTACCGGACGGCGACACCGGCACCAACATGGGCCTCACCATCAACAACGCCGCGACGGAACTGCGCAAGAAAGACTTTGACAGTGTTTCCTCCGCGGCCGACTGTGTGGCCGGCGCCATGCTGCGCGGTGCGCGCGGCAACTCCGGCGTGATTCTGTCCCTGCTGTTCCGCGGGATCTCCAAGCGGCTCAAGGGCCTTGACACCGCAGGGGCCGTGGAGTTCACCGGCGCCATGTCCGACGGTGTTTCCGCCGCTTACAAGGCCGTCATGAAGCCCGCCGAGGGAACCATTCTCACCGTTTCCCGCCTCGCGGCCAAGGCCGCTTCCAAGGCGGCGGACAAGGGCGCGTCCCTGGAAGACGCGCTTGTCGCCGGCATCAAGGCCGGCAATCTCGCCCTCGAGGACACCGTCAACCAGAACCCCGTCCTGAAGAAAGCGGGCGTCATCGACGCCGGCGGCAAGGGCTACATGGTCATCCTCGAAGCGATTCTCGCCTCCCTGCGCGGCGAGGTGATTTCCGGTGAAGAGGGCGAGCGCGATTATTCCGAATCCGACGTCTTCACCAGCTCCGGCGATGTCCTGATGGAATCCATCACCTTCGCCTTTGACACCGTCTACGTCGTTCGCAAGAGCAGCCCCGACGTCGACCTCGACCCGCTGCGCAGATATCTCTCCAGCATCGGCGATTCTCTCGTCATCAGCGATGACGACGAGATCTTCAAGGTTCACGTCCACACCGACATGCCCGGCAACGCCCTGAGCGAGAGCCAGAAATACGGCACGCTGGAGCTTGCCAAGATTGAGAACATGGTCACCCAGGCCGAACAGCTCAAGGCCGGTAAAAAGGCTCAGACCACCGACGACCTGGACGCCATCGACAAGGAGCTCACCGCAATGGAATCCGCCTCGGCCCTCACCGGTGAGGAAGAGGACTATGTGGCGGGTGCCGAGAAGGACTACGGCATTGTTGCCGTCTGTGCCGGTCAGGGGATGGCGGATCTCTTCCTGGAGCTCGGCGCCGACAACATCGTCACCGGCGGTCAGACCATGAACCCCTCCACCGACGACATTCTGAAGGCCGTCCAGCATACCCCGGCTTCCACGGTTTTTGTCTTCCCGAACAACAAGAACATCATCATGGCCGCGGAACAGTGCATTTCTCTCACCGAGAAAAAGGTCATCGTCATGCCCTCCCGCACCGTTCCCCAGGGCATCAGCGCTCTGCTGAACTTCGATCCCAACGAGAGCGAAGAGAGCCTGGTGGGCGCCATGGGCGAAGCCATGGGCAACGTCCATACCGCCATGGTGACCTATGCCGCGCGCGACTCGGACTTTGACGGACACACCATCCACGCGGGCGAGTATCTCGCGCTGCTGGACGGCAGCCTCATCGGCAGCTACACCAACACCAAGACGCTCTTCAAGGAGCTTAGCTGGGCCATCGACGACTTCCATCCGGAATTCATTACCGTGTATTACGGCGAGGATGTCCGTGAGGAAGAAGCCAACACCGCGGCCGAGACCATCATCGGGAACTTCCCCGACGCCGAGGTCAGCGTCGTCAACGGCGGCCAACCAGTCTATTATTACATGATCTCCGCCGAGTAAGCCCTCTGCCGCAGGCGGGCTTCCGCCCTGCAGAAGCAGGCAGCCCCGAAGCATTTTGAGATGCTTCGGGGCTGCCTGCTGTTCTTTTCTCCCGCTCTCCGGTCATACCGCCGGAATCAGAAGCCAACCGTCTCTTTCCGGATCAGGTAGATGATCATGATATGCACCGGATACGCGGCATAAAAGGCATACTTCATGACTTTTCCCCGGATAAAGCCGCGTTTGCCGTTATAGAGGTTGATCGGGATAAAGGCGAGGCCTGCAGCCCAGCCTCCGGACTCGATGCAGGTTCCCACAACGGCCTGCAGGATTTTCTCCTCCCGCAGCAGATACATCACCAGGATAAACGCGAAGCCGCCGAGCCCGTAATCCGCCTTCAGGTTCATCGCCACCAGCGTCACCGCAATCAGCGAAATCAGCTGCTCCCAGGGTCTGTCTTTCAGTTCTTCGATGCAGCACAGTCCGGCATAGCCCAGGAACAGGGTAAAGAATACGTTCTGAACCGGGTACTGCAGGTTTCCGGTGTGTTCAAGATCCCACGGGATCTCCGAAATCAGCGCAAAAATCAGAAGATTCAGCCCGTACTTTTTCCGGTTATGGGTATGGAGAAAGCCCTCCACCAGGAGGAAACAGTAGATCGGAAACGCGAGCCTTCCCACCTTCCGCATCAGGGTGAAAAGCGTCAGGGTTCCCATCCCCGTATCCAGCAGCACAATCCCGCTGTTTCGCAGCAGGTGCAAGCCCACGTGGTCCACGATCATCGTAAAAAGCGCGATGCATTTGAGGGCGCTGCCGCTCAGGATTTTATATTTCTCCGGGATGATGACAGATTCCTCCTTCCTGAAGCACTCCTCCATCACGAGATGGCCTATTCTATCACGTCGGCCGCGGACGCACAAGCGGCAATCTCCGCCTTTCAAAGAATGGAAAGATGCCCTGTTTCCTGTCTTTTTTGCGTTTCTGTATATTGCCGCGGCGCTTTTCTCTATGGTATAATCCGAAGGAACCCGGCGGTGAACCGGTCCTTTTTCTGC
>CADAPN010000207.1 GCA_902789835.1 Oscillospiraceae bacterium | reverse complement strand
CAGCAGGCTCCAGCCGAACTGTCCGATGGCAAAGATCCAAAGCAGCTTGTTGGTGATCGGTTTCAGCTTCTTCGCATTCATAACGGGGTTCTCCCTTTCCTGATTTGTTGCGTGCAGTGCTTTACCGACTCATTGTAAAGGTCTGCCTCGAAAAAGTCAATGCAGTTTTCAGCTTTGTCGGTGTCTCAGTTCAGGGGGAAGCCCGCTTTGCGGCGGCAGGTTCGCCGCTTCTTACTCGTAATCGGCCACGTTTGTCCAGCTGAGCAGGAAGTCCCGCTCTTCAAGGTTTCCCTTGACGGACTGGGAAGCCGCCACAATCGGCATCCACTTCTGGACATAGCGTTTGTCCGTGCCGCTCTTTTCGCAGAAGAGGTTCAGGTATTTTTCGGCTGTCGCCGCATCTCCCGACAGATGGAAGGTGAGATAGGTCCGGGCCACATCCGCGGAGGCGTTGCCCTGGGTCGCATGGGCCCAGTCGATGATATAGGGCTTTCCGTCCGGCGTCAGCAGGACGTTTGACGGGCAGAAGTCGCCGTGGCAGAGCTTGTCATGCGTGGGCAGCCCTTCCAGGCGGATCAAAAGCTCGTAGCGTGTCACGGGATCCAGATCGGCCGCGAGGATCTTCCGGTTCATCTTGTCCTTCAGCCGGCTCAGAAGCGGGCTGTGTTTGGAATGGATCTGCATCTGGGTTTCCACCAGAAGGTCCAGATACTCGTCCTTCTTTTCCGGGTTGTCGCGCATCAGATGGCTCAGCGTGGTTCCCTCGATGAATTCCGATACAATCGCCCACTTGCCGTCGATGGTGGTGACTTCCAGGATTTTCGGCACGTACAGGCCCACATCCTCCACGCGGGCGTTGTTCAGCGCTTCGTTCAGGATGTCCGCCTTGGAAAACGTGCTGTTAAAAACCTTGACACAGCAGTCTCCGTCGCGATAGATGGTTTTTGTCTTTCTTTCCGCAATCACAGTATCCAGTTTCATGTGCTCAGCTCCTCTCCAACTGCATGGTGTCGGGCGTCTCCCTCTCCCGGAAGGTATTTCCGTAATAGGCGTTCAGATACATCTGGCGGATCTCGCTCATCAGGGGATAACGGGGATTGGCTCCGGTGCACTGGTCGTCGAAGGCCTGCTCCGTCATCTCGTCCAGCGTCGCGAGGAAAGCCTCTTCATCCGGCACATAGTCCCGGATCGTGGGCTTGATGCCGATCTTCTGCTTGAGCTCATCGATCTTCTCGATCAGCGCCGCGACCAGCTCTTCATCGCTTCCCCCTCTGCAGCCCAGATAAGCGGCAATCTCTGCATAGCGGGCCATGGTGTGCGGGTGGTCATACTGCGGGAAGGTGCCCATCTTGGTCGGGACCTCGGCCGAGTTGAAGCGGATGACTTCGTCCATCATCAGGGCGTTTGCCAGACCGTGGGCAATGTGATGGAAGGCACCCAGCTTGTGCGCCATGGAGTGCATCACGCCGAGGAAGGCGTTGGCAAAGGCCATACCGGCCATGGTGGCGGCGTTGGCAACCTTCTCTCTCGCCTCCAGATCCGTCTGGCCGTTTTCATAGGCGCGGGGCAGATAGGTAAACAGCGTCTTCAGCGCCTTCAGCGCCAGGGCGTCGGTATAATCCGTGGCCATCACCGAGGCATAGGCCTCGAGGGCGTGGGACACCGCGTCGATGCCGGAGGAGGCCGTGAGGCCCTTGGGTGCGCTCATGTGCAGATCGGTATCCACGATTGCCATGTTCGGCATCAGCTCATAGTCCGCCAGCGGATACTTGATCCCGCTGCTCTCGTCCGTGATCACGGCGAAGGGAGTTGCCTCGCTGCCGGTTCCGGCCGAGGTGGGAATCGCGACAAAGTATGCCTTTTCGCCCATCTTCGGGAATTTGTAAATTCGCTTCCGGATATCCGAGAAGCGCATCGCCATATCGGCAAAGTCCGCCTCGGGATGCTCATACAGCACCCACATGATCTTGGCCGCGTCCATCGGCGAGCCGCCGCCCAGGGCGAGAATGACATCGGGCTTGAAGCTCAGCATCTGGGCTGCGCCGCGTCTGGCACATTCCAGGGTGGGATCGTTCGGCACGTCGAAGAAGCAGGTATACTGGATGCCCATTTTCTCCAGCTGCTCGAAGATCGGTGCCGCTGCGCCGGACTTATACAGGTGTGGACCGGTGACCAAGGCACGGGTCTTGCCCATCTCTCCAAGCTCGGCCAGCGCCGTCGGCAGGCAGCCCCGTTTGGTGTAGATCTTTTCAGGTGCGCGGAACCACAGCATGTTCTCCCTTCTTTCCACGACGGTTTTGATGTTCAGCAGGTGTTTGACCCCGACGTTTTCGGAGACGGAGTTTCCGCCCCAGGAGCCGCAGCCCAGCGTCAGGGACGGCGTCAGGGCGAAGTTATACAGGTCGCCGAGACCGCCGTGGGACGAGGGGGTGTTCACAACGATGCGGCAGGTCTTCATCCGGTCCTGGAACTCCGCCAGTTTTTCCTGTCCGGTAACCGTGTCCAGATAAATGGAGGAGGTATGGCCGCGGCCGCCGTCCTCGATCAGGCGCTCGGCCTTCGCGAAGGCGTCCTGCAGGTCCGCTGCACGGTACATCGCCAATACCGGGGAGAGCTTTTCATGGGCAAACTCCTCGCTCAGCTCCACCGAGTCGACCTCGCCGATCAGGATCTTGCTCCCTTCCGGAACCGTCACGCCCGCCAGCGCCGCAATGGTCGCCGCCGACTGCCCGACGATCTTTGCGTTCAGCGAGCCGTTGATCAGGATTGTTTTGCGGACCTTGTCCAGCTCGTCTTCTTTCAGGAAGTAGCAGCCCCTCGCCGCGAACTCACGCCGCACCGCGTCATACACGTTTGTATGGACGATAACGGACTGCTCCGAGGCGCAGATCATGCCGTTGTCAAAGGTCTTGGAGTGGATGATCGAGTTGACGGCCAGCAGGATGTCCGCGGTCTCGTCAATGACCGCAGGCGTGTTTCCCGCGCCGACGCCCAGGGCCGGGGTCCCGGAGGAGTACGCCGCGTTGACCATGTTCGGGCCGCCGGTGGCGAGGATGATGTCCGCTTTTTTCATCAGCAGGCCCGTCATATCACGGGACGGCATGTCGATCCAGCCGATGATATCCTCCGGCGCGCCGGCCGCCACCGCGGCTTCCAGAACGACCTTCGCCGCCTCCACCGTGCAGGCTTTCGCCCGGTGATGCGGGCTGATGATAATGCCGTTGCGGGTCTTCAGCGCCAGAAGGGTTTTGAAGATGGCCGTTGAGGTCGGGTTCGTCGTCGGGATGATGGCGCAGACCAGGCCCAGGGGCTCTGCGATCTTCCGCATGCCGTATTCCTTGTTTTCTTCAATCACACCGCAGGTCCTGGTGTTCCGATAGGCGTTGTAGATGTATTCGGAGGCAAAGTGATTCTTGATCACCTTGTCCTCCACAATTCCCATGCCGGTCTCGGCCACGGCGGCCTTGGCCAGAGGGATCCGCGCCTTATTTGCCGCGGTTGCGGCCGCGAGAAAAATCCGGTCTACCTGCTCCTGGGAGTAGTGTGCATAGATCTTCTGGGCCTTCTTGACCCGTTCAATCTCCTGTTCGAGTTTCTCTACAGAATCGATGAATTCATATTCTTTGCTCACACAATTCGCCTCCTTGTATCGTCACTAGAATAACAAATCCTTATTCTCTTGTCAACAGCTTAACAAACTTTCGGATACATGCATAATTTCGTCGACCTGCGCATTTTGACCTGTCTCGTTTTTTGGTCAGACTACACAATCGTCCCCGCCTATTTTCATATAGCTTGCATAGTTTTGTGCTTTTCTCGGGCAATTGTTCATTGAATCGTCATTGCATGCCGGGGCGTTTTCTGTTAAAATGATGTCATCAAGTCGCCGGGAGGTTTTAACATGATCAAAATTCTTGCCAAACGTCTCGTAAAAGAAGAATGTGTAGAAGACTATCTGGCTACGACGAAGGAACTGGTTTCCGCTTCCCAGGCGGAGCCCGGCTGTGTCACCTACACGCTCAACCGCTGTGCCGAAAATCCGCGCCTGTTCTGCTTCATCGAGATCTGGAAAGATCAGGCCGCTATCGAAGCACACAACACAAGCGAACACTTCACCCGCATTGTTCCTCAGCTGGCAAAATACATTGAAATCGGTTACCCGGTTGAACACTATACGGAGGTATGAACATGAAAGTGTATCAAAAAATTCTCGCACTCTTCCTGGTTCTTCTGATGTCCTTCGCGCTCAGCGGCTGCAACGTCATCACCATCACCAAAACCGCCGCCAACATGGGCGATCTGGACAGCGTGAGCGCCGATCTGAACCTGGACCTCGACATGGATATGACCATGATGGAGGAAAGCACTCCCCTCAAGATTACGGTATCCGGTCCTCTTGATATCGACCTTGACAATGACAAGGGCAAGGCCGATCTCACCGTTGACCTCATGGGCGAGAAAGTCGATCTGCTCCTCTACTTTGAGAAGCAGGAAGACGTGTTCACGATTTACACTTCCGCCGACAACGGGGAGTCCTGGACCAAAAACGAAACGCCCCTGAACGATGAACAGGAAAAAGGCTCTTCGGACCTGAAGGCCCTCGCGACGATCAAAAAGTTTGCCGACTCCTTTGAAGAGACCGGTACCGAGACGGTCCGCGGGACGGATGCCGTTATCTATTCCGGAAGCATCCTCTGGAAAGACCTGCTCGAGGGCGTGGATCTCGCTTCCGTCATGGAAGCGGCCGGCTCTGCCGCCGGCTCCGCCTCCGGTACGCCGCTTGACCTCAGCGGAATGGATCTGACCGCACTGGGCAGCATTCCCGTTACCATCGGATTCGACAAGGAGAATGACCTGATCGTAAAAGGCTCCGTCGATCTGACCGAGACCGTTCAGAACCTGATCCCCATGGTCATGAAAGTCGCCATGCAGTCCATTGCCGCCCAGAGCGGGATGGAAGGGATGGAGGGAATGGAGGACTTTGACCTCAGCTCCCTCGGTTTCAATCTCGATATCCACACCCTGACGGTCTCCGCCGAGCTTTACAACTTCGACGCAGTCGGTGAAATCACCATTCCGCCGGAAGCCCTGGCTGCCGAAACCGCCGCTGCCGCCTGAGTCTTACCGCCCTTGCGTATGTTTCTGAGGGGATGATCGCTTGCAAAAAGCTTCCCATAAACCAAAGCTGACCGTCGTAAGCAGTTTTCACTATCTTCGGCTGGTCTACCGCTCCGCGCTGTTTCTCGCTTTTCTGGGGATGTATCTCTCCTTCCGTCTGAAAGGCGGTGCGGATATCTCCACCGTGCTGGAGAGCCGTCCCATGATCCTCAGCCTCATCTGGGCTGTCTTCATGGTGGAAATGGTTCTGCGCTTCTTCCCCTCCCGTCTGGAGAGTCCGGGATGTCAGAAGCAGTTTGCCCGAAACTACGTCAAGACCGGCAAGACCACCATCGACATTCAGGACAACAACGCGGTTGTGCTGGTGGCCCTGATCTGGATCGCCTTTAACGGTCTCTTCGGCGCGCTGCACATGTCCGGTTTTCTGGATGACGGCATTATGATTCTCCTGTGCCTGGCCTATTCGGTCTGTGACATGATCTGCATCCTGTTCTTCTGTCCCTTCCAGAGCTGGTTTCTGAAGAACAAGTGCTGCTGCACCTGCCGGATCTACAACTGGGACTACGCCATGATGTTCACGCCGCT
>CADAPN010000206.1 GCA_902789835.1 Oscillospiraceae bacterium | reverse complement strand
GAGAGACAGCCTTGGCTTCAAGACGACTGGAGCAACAAAAGTAATCTCTATTGACGATGTTCTGGGTGGAGGAATCGGAGATAACGTCGTTATTCTCGGTAGCAATGCTCAGGCAGTTGACACGGCCCTCTATCTTATGAACCAGGGGAAGAAAGTAACGCTTGTCACTCCTTCGGCTAAAGAAGAGTTCGAAAAAGGGCATTCTGTCAACATGAAGGAATTTGTCGAGCCGACATTCTATGCCAATGGCGCACGTCTGTTCCCAAATGCGACGATTACGGGGGTCGGCGATGGTTTTGTCTCATTTACAGCAGAATCAGGCGTGCCGTATGAATATGCCTGTGATACCGTTATTGAGGCACTCGATATGCTTCCCAATACGGAGCTGTCGGAAGGCCTGGATGTCCAGGTTATCTGCGTAGGTGACTGTGCGCTGCCATTAAATATTGCTAACGCAATCGCTACCGGCAACGTGGCTGCCCGTAGCCTCTGAGCTTCAGAGTAGATTTCCATAGCAGAAAAGGGGAGTACCACGATTATTGAGTGGTACTCCCCTTGAAACAACTTTCAAGTATATCACCTTAAATTTGTAAAGACAATGCCGAGTTGCGTAAGTTTGCTCTTTCATTCCCGGATTGAAATCTGAAGTTTTCCCGTTCACTATGTTAAAGCAATTCTCTGTTCAGTGAGTTTGTTTACAGCACTATTTAAGATTGACAAACAACGTACAAACAAATATAATATACAATACAAACAAATGACCGGAGGTGATATAGATGGCAACATCGGTTGTTCAGATTCGTATGGACCCTGAATTGCGAGATTCTGCTTCGGAAACTTTTGAAGCTTTGGGACTTGACCTTCCTACAGCAATTCGAATCTTTCTTAAAAAATCTGTGGCTGTACATGGGCTTCCTTTTGATGTTCGAGCTGAGATTCCGAACGAGCAAACTTTGCGGGCAATGGAAAACGTCGAGAATGGTGTTAATCTGAGCAGGGGATTCTCTTCTGTCGCCGAACTGATGGAGGATTTGAATGCTGACGATTAAGTATGAAACAAGTTTTAAAAAAGACTACAAGAGAATCATAAAACGTGGATATGATCCGAGATTGCTCGAAACTGTAATCACCATTTTGGCAGAAGAGCGACCGCTCCCCAGACAGTACAATGATCATCCGCTTACAGGCAACTATGCAGGACATCGTGAATGCCACATTTCTCCAGACTGGCTTCTGATATATAAAATCAATGGCAAAGAACTGATTCTTTATTTAACCCGCACTGGATCGCACAGCGATCTTTTCATTTAAGATGATGATAACTCTTATCAAAGTGAACGGGAAAACCTCGGATTTCAATCCGGGGATGAAAGAGAACACTTTGTTCCCCCGTTCATTCTTTTTGTTGAATTAGTGTGCAAATAGTGGTATAATAAACATATGAGAAAGCTAAATAAATCTAGGCATTCCAGGTATCTTTTAAACTTGCACATAGTTTGGATACCGAAGTATCGTCGAAGCATTCTTGACGGCCACCAGGATGAGTTGAAGGGCATCCTGAATTCCATTGCGGAAAAGAAGCAATGGGAAATCCTTGCTGTTGAAGTAATGCCCGACCATGTGCATTTGTTCGTCTCAGTTCCACCGACTATTGCTCCATCTGAAGTGGTTAAAACGTTTAAAGGTCAATCTGGGCGTCATTTTCTGATGGCGCACCCTGAGTTTACGGACAGCCGGTACGACAACTCTCTATGGGCTCCCTCCTACTTTGTTGCTTCAGCCGGAGATGTTTCTTCAGAGACTATTAAGGCCTACATTGAAGGCCAGTACGATTAGAGGTGAATCTCATGCTCGTTGAGATGCATAAAAACTATTCATACAAGCTCTATGTCACTGATCGAACCAGGCATCTCGACGACATGATAGAAATCGCACGTCAGATCTGGAATCATTTCCTTGCACTGCAGAAGAGATACTATCGAATCTATGGGAAATACATTTCCGCTAATCGTATGAAGACGCATCTGACGAAGCTGAAACGGCTCTCGAGATACCAAAACTGGAATCAGCTTGGATCTCAGGCCGCGCAGGATGTCGTTGAACGTCTCGACAGGAGCTACCAGGCCTTCTTTGACTGGTGCAAAAACCGAAGCGGACCCAAGAAATCCCCTCCCAAATTCCGAAAGCGCTGGAAATACAGGTCTTTTACCCTGAAACAGGCTGGTTGGGCTATCCAGGATAACGTCATCACAATCGCAAGGAAATATCGTTTCAAGTTTTGGAAGCACCGTGATTTCAAAGGCGAGATCAAGACGATTACTATTAAGCGCCTGCCCTCCGGTGACTATTACATCTACCTGTCTGTAATAGAGCAGGTTTTCGTTCCCGATGCGCATGCAGGTAATGCTGTTGGCATTGATTTTGGGCTGAAGACCTTTCTGACGCTGAGTGACGGGACTGAGGTTGCATCACCGGAGTGGCTGAAGAACAGCCTGAGCGATATTCGGAAGGCAAGCAGGAACCTCTCACGTAAAGAGCTTGGATCCAATAACAGAAAGCGGGCCAGACTTCAATACGAGAAGATTCATGAAAATGTCGCAAATCGTCGCAGAGACTGGTTCTACAAGCTGGCACGTGATCTTACGATCAAGTATTCTGTGATTTGCATTGAAGACCTCAATCTGGATGGCATGAAACGCATCTGGGGACGGAAGGTTTCCGATCTGGCATATTCTGAATTCGTCAAAATCCTTGAATACGAGGCTTTGATCAACGGCTGTGAAATAATTAAGGTTGACCGCTGGTATCCCTCCAGCAAGACATGCTCAAGTTGCGGTTTTTTGAATGATGACCTTTCTCTCAAGATTCGTGACTGGGTTTGTCCATCCTGCGGCATTCAGCATCGAAGAGATTTCAATGCATCGGTCAACATTTTGAACCAGGGTCTTTTAACTCGGTATGGTACGTCCATAGCGTAAGATTTGTAAACACGTGGGCGGGGCATCGTCCACTGCAGGAGGCAATGTAAGACGTCAGCTTGATGCAGTTGCTGTTGATAGCACAATCTCCGGTATCCGGCGCTTCCTAAGAAGCCTCGGAATTCATTCCGGGGAGTATGTCACCACCTCACCGTGCAAATACTATCACAATAATTTTGCAAACTATCGTGCAAAAAACTGCTGAACATATGGATTTTTGCAAGGTGAAGCGCAGCCTCTTCTATGTGGAGCAGCTCTATGATGAGAAAGGGACCCGGAATACACTGCTGATAACGTCAAAAGCGCTGTGGAGATTTCATGATTTCCACAGCGTTTCTGCTTGACGAGTTAGAGTTTACTAACTATAATATCCATCAAAGAGCATCGACTTGACAGAGTCGTTTAGAAAAAGG
This sequence comes from Oscillospiraceae bacterium, assembly GCA_902789835.1. Next base: position 6,200 of record CADAPN010000206.1, on the reverse strand, counting down.
AGGATCCTGTATGAACAAGTTTGAAGGCGTTGCCAATGTGATAATCAGCTGAACAGAGAGAAACCGGAACCATGGCAGAGTATTTAATTGCCGGAGTAATAAATCCATCTTGTATCGTTGGTCCCTTAGAGTATCTCATGGATGAAGCCTGAAGAAAACTGAACGATGCGATCTCCGAGCCTGTCCTTCAGATACTGATAGGCATGGTCGCCGGTGCAGTGACCGGTAAATATCCTGGCAACTGCACTCTGTTCGATCTCATCGCAAAGATCGTCCAGCTCGGGATCTGTCAGCTTATACAGGTGGAGTCCGCCGATGTATGCGAAGATATCGTCCCGACCGAGAGCCAGCCTGATATCCTCCAGGATATTTGTCATCCCGGTATGGGAGCAGCTGCTGAAAACGGCCAGACCGGCCGCTGTGTCTATTACGAGGCTCTGCTCGTGGGAAAAGCTGTCGGGGATATAGGCTTTTCCTCTTTGAAGATAAAGATCATTGCGCTGCGCAATGGCGGAGTAATCTGCCGGACGGTGCGGGACAAGCCAACTTCCGCCGGCCAATTCGAAGTTTCCGGAGACAAATTGGATGCGGTCGTGAAACCTTTGGAGAAAGCCTTTCCGGATCCCGATATACTCCATTGCACCGTCTTTCAAGCCAAAACAGTTTTCTTCGCTTCCGGCGCGAATAAGAAACGGAGAGGTTTCGTTCAAAGAAAAGAAAGTATCCAGACCGTCGGAATGGTCATAATGCGCATGAGACAGGACACCGATCCGGACAGAAGCCAGGTCGATACCGAGCTGCTTTGCGTTCTCAGCAAACATGCCGCTGGACCCCGTGTCAAGAAGAATCCTGGTATCATCCGCGTCGATCAGGATGCTGAGTCCCCATTCGCAGAGAAACAGCGGTTTTGCCGTATTGTCGACAAGAACAGTCATTTTCAGATGGTTCATCATATCATTTCGTCCTTTTCTGAATCAAGCCTGAAGATAAGAGGTTCCGCCTTTCAGATTACCGTGATCAGTGGTATGATATCTCCTGAGCGGGCGTTTTCTGCGCGCTCGGCCTTACAGCCAATGCTGAGAAGAAAGCTGCCCGCCTGTTCTATATCATCGAATCTGCCTGTATGATGGTGAAGACTGCATTCTGAACGAGCTGAAGCTCCTCAAGCGATATGCAGTGTGCAATCGTTCCCGCAGCTACAGCGGAGATGCAATCATTCAGATCCATCCAGAGCACACCGGCGACTTCTTCTTCCTGAAGGATCAGGTCAGGTGCCTCAACATCAGCCCATAGCAGGAAAACCCTTGCGTATTGTCGATCGTGATAGGGAATGCCGAAGACAGTAAACAAGATCTGTTTCTGAGGCTGTGAGGCCCAGCTCCTCTTTCAGTTCCCTGACGGCAGAAGAGAGGCAATCCTGGCCGGCAGGAATGTGACCGGCACTGGAAATATCATAGCAGCCGGGGAACGACTTTGTAAGGGCCCGTTTCTGGAGGAGAATCTGGACACAACCGTTACGCCTGCGAAGCAGCCACAGATGAGCAGTCCTGTGAGGTATGCCCTCTCGATGAGCAATTGAGCGCTCAACGATCTCGCCAGTCGGCCGGCCGGAGGTATCAACGACATCAAGGTATTCAGACATGCTATCACCCAAAGAAAAACTGAAATGATCGGCTGGAAACATCACGGATACCATCCATTCCGATATCACATGGATACTGTCGAGAACATATTATAACAGTTTGCTGCCAGGTTTCCAAGACCATGCGGCAACACTTTTCCCTTTGAAGACAAATCGGAGGCGCTCTGACAGAAAACTTCGTGCACCAGTCCCTGATCCGCGGTTTTGAGGTGCCGCCGCGCTATTGGGCAGTGGCGCCGTATGAAAGTGGATTATATCCTTCAGCTTCAACGACTGATCCGCCACAACCTGCATTTTTTCAAATACGCGAACAGGGCAGAGAGCAGGCCGAAACCTGCTCTCTGCCCTGTTATGGAACCGGCATGCGGGAAGCGGATCACCGCGCAGACCGGCGGCACTGCACATGGAGCCGGTCATCTTCTTCCTCCAGCTTTAGATCCGTAAAGCCGTGCTTTTCCAGCAGGCCGGACAGGAAGGCGGGGGAGTGGGCATACTCGACGTGCTCCTCGCGGCTGCGGCGCCAGAGGCCTCCCTCGCGTGAAAAAAGGTCCATCCCGTAGACCAGCGCGCCGAGCGCATCGTCGAAATCGGCCCGCCAGAGGCAGAAAACGTCGTCATCCTCGTCAACGAAGGTGTCGCCGTCCAGCCCTTTCAGATAATCCGGCGTGCGCAGATCAAAGAGAAACAGGCCGCCAGGGCGGATGAACAGGAACAGACGCCCCAGCAGCCGGTCCAGCGTCGCGGGACTCAGATAGTTGATGCCCTCCAGCGAGCAGAAGGCGGCGTCCACGGTGCCGTAGAGATCCAGCGCAGCGGCGTCCTGCAGCAAAAAAAGAGGCGGAACAGGAAGATCGGCGCATTTCTCCCGCGCCTGCATCAGCATGGATTCCGACCCGTCTGCGGCGATCATCTCGTAGCCGCGCTTTGACATCTCGAGACTCAGGCTGCCGGTACCGCAGCAGAGATCCAGAAGCAGGCGGAATTCCCCGCCGTCGGCGGAAAAGGCCTGCTCATAACGGTCGGCAAAGCGGCGGTAATCGACATCCTCGGTCAGCCGGTCATAGAAGGCCGCAAGGGACTCGTAACAGCTCACGCCTTCTCCTCTCCGTCGGGTGCCTCCGTGCGCGAGAAGACCAGATCATAACCGCCCTTTCCGTACTGCAGCGTGCGGTTGACCCGGCTGATGGTGGCACTGGAAGCGCCGGTCTCGGCGAGGATCTCGTTATAGATCTTCCCCTCGTGCAGGAACTTCGCCACCTGAAAACGCTGTTCCATGGCCGTCAGCGAAGAGAGAGAATGGCCTCGTAAAGGCCGTTGTAATGCCCGCGCTTTGCCCGTGTATTCATAGACACCTCCGATGAAGATTGCTTCGCAGCTTTTCATTAAGAGTATTGTACTTCATTACACTAAAAAAGTAAAGAGGATTTGCTCCCCGGAATGCCGTACCGTGCGCGGCAAGGGAAGGTACAGCCCCTCATGAAGACACTGCGGCCGCTAAAAGGGCTTAGGAAGAGAGAGAATGGCCTCGTAAAGGCCGTTGTAATGCCCGCGCTTTGCCCGTGTATTCATAGACACCTCCGATGAAGATTGCTTCGCAGCTTTTCATTGAGAGTATTGTACTTCATTACACTAAAAAAGTAAAGAGGATTTGCTCCCCGGAAGTCTCTGCCGCCTTGCGGTGCCCGGAGAATCGTTCGGGCTTACGCTGATCCTCCGATTCTCCGACCGCTGCAGAAATCCCGCAATGCCTTTATCTGCCACCGGCAGCGGCATTGCGCGATTCCGTTTCGCGGCAAGGGAGGTCTCTGCCCCTTAACAAGCCCCTGCGGCCGCGAATAAACTGTTGGAAACGAGTTTTCATAACCAAATAACACGGCGGGTGAGGAGAAAAGCCCAACAAAACAAAGCGCGGCGGGGAAACGTACAGGCGAGGGAACAGCTATATTTAGTCGGGCGCCCCCGGAGGCTTTACGAAAAAACTCTTTTCTAATCGGGTCCGGCGTGGTATGATAGGCACACTGCGCTGCAGAACAACCCTATTTTGAGAGATGAATGAACATGAACAACAGGACACAGTCTGAGAAAAGGCAGGGAAAGCGCCTGAGCGTCTGGGCGCTTGTCGGCATCGACGTGCTGGCCACCTGCCTTTCTCTCGGTGTCTTTGCCCTTTTCTTCTTCGGCCTGCCCCGGCTGGATGCCGGAGTGAACGAGCCGACAGCCGTCCCGCACGCCGCGGCCGCCGAGGCCACCCCATCGGCCCGGCCGGAGGCGAAGCCCGTGTCTGCATCGGAACAGGCGGCGCCCCCGACCGCGGAAACGCTGACGGAGCAGCCTGCCGAACCGGAACCGGAGACGACATCCGCCCCGGCCCCGGAGACGACGGCCGCTCCGGAACCAGCCGACGACTGGAAATTCGCCGCGCTGACCACGGAGGAGCCCGTTTTCACGGATTCCGGTTATTCCAGCCACGATATCTGTGTGAAGCTTGTATCCTATGATTCCGGCGAGGGCGTCATCGAGAGCCCCTATACCGTGGCGGATATCTATGTCCGGGATGTCCGCTGCCTGCAGTCGTATTTTGCGGGAGGGAAATACATCCCCACCGACCCTGATGGAGGAGTCCGGGGCCATTGTTGCGGCAAACGGCGACTATTACAGCATGCAGATGGGCTCCGGCGTCCTGCGCAACGGCGTCCTGTACCGCTATCCCAAGGCGGATTTTGACGTTTTCGTCCTCTATGACGACGGCTCGGTCGTCATCTATCCCAAGCGCTCGATCCGCACCGAGCAGGACTGGGCAAAGGCCTTCGAAAACGCCTGGCAGGCCTGGTCCTTCGGGCCGTCCCTGCTGGATGAGAACGGAAAGCAGTATGAAAACCTGAGGGCGAGCCTCTTCCCGGTGGTGGCCAACCGGAACCCCCGCACCGGCATCGGATACTATGAGCCGGGGCACTACTGCCTGGTGGTGGTGGACGGACGGGACGGGGATACCGCGCCGGGTGCCTCCATCGAGGAGTTTGCCTCCGTTTTTGAGAGCCTCGGCTGTGTCCAGGCCTACAATCTGGACGGCGGCGGAACGAGCCGCATGGCCTATCGCGGCGAGATCATCACCCATCCCAGCCAGGACCGCGTGCTGCCGGATATCATACTGGCTGGCTGAGACGAATTCTTCCGCATGTCTGCATCGTCCTGTCCCTGACGGTGCTGGTGCTGCTGATCCTGAACCTCTTCAATCCCTTCATGGGCTTTCTCTCAAGCGCGGTCTCGCTGTGGTTTCTGCTGGCGCTGTGCCTCACGGCCCTCGCCACGGCCATCGTCCTCGTCTGGACAGACCGCCGTCAGTGACATACAAAACCTTGCTTTCTGGCTGCTTCCTGCACGTTGCCCGCCTGCGGTTCAAATCCCGCCGGAGGACTGAGTGAATTTTGCGATTTTAACGCGGCAGACTCCGTTGGCCTGATGAGGGAATCGGGTTACTTACCGGATCTGCCGCTTTTTTTGCTTTATACAGCTGAAGGACACCTCCGAAGAGATGCCCTTTCCCTGAAGATCGGCAGCACAGGATGCTGTGATCAGTTTACTTCTCTATTACTTGAATAATTCAGACCTGAAAAGTGTGGGATAGTCTGAACGCCCGTCAAAGATGTGATACACATAAACCGTGTCTCCGATCAGACGATAGATTATGATGTACTTCTCTGCAACTAGAAAACGATATCCAAGATTACGCAGCTCTGTCTCCCGCATGGAAGGCCCTGAAAGCGGAAATCCTGTCAGCTGGTCCAGAGCCTCATATATTTTGTCTGTAATCTTTCGGGCAGACTGAACACCTGAAAGAGAAAGATATAGCTGCGCGATCTCTTCCAGCTCTCCCTGTGCGGGGTCAAGGATCCGGACAGCATATGTTTTCTCAGCCATAGATTTTCTCCAGTCTGTCACGGGACTCAGAAAGTGAAACACCGGTATGCCCAGCCAGACGGAGTTCCTCGGCTGCTCAGCTTAAACAGCTCCTCACGACGCTCAAATGCTTCAATGCTCATAACCACGATATCTCCTTCACCATTCTTGGTGATGTAGATAGGCTCATTCTCCTTATGTGCCAGATCAGAGATGGCTCCGTAGTCATTACGCAGAGCAGTAGAGGATTTGATCAACATGGCAACCGCCTCCATTAATTATTCTGCCATTATTATATCATAATTCTGCCGAATTGCAAGAGCGGTTCATCGAGAGCATACCAGACGCTCAGGCATATCGTTACTGTTCACACCCCTCGCGGCAACGACAGGCGCCTAAAACCTGCGGCTCCGCCAAGTGTGAACAGTAACAGGCATTTTGGAGGAAATATCTATGCTGCCGGTTTTTGTTGTCTCCGGCCGGCTTCTGTGATACTATGGGGGCACGGGGTAAGAGGTTGCTGACCATTGTGATCGGCGTTGTGCTTGTCTATGATGGCTTGACCAAGGTAATAGCCGTCGTTAAAAAGTAAAGCAGCTGCGGGCAGAACGCTTCTGCTTGCAAATGATTTTCCTGAGAGAGGAGAACGGCGGTTTCTGCC
>CADAPN010000205.1 GCA_902789835.1 Oscillospiraceae bacterium | reverse complement strand
TTTTCTTTTCTCCTTTTTCATTTAATAATTTTTATTTTTTCCTGTTTTTTGCTTTCGTGAGCTCATTGTAGCACAGCCTCTGTCACACAAGTGTCACACGCAGAAAAAGTTTTTACGGCTGCTCCGATTTCGGACCGCCGCTGGTCGTGATTATCCAGCTATAAAGATTGTCTCCGCCGCCCGCTGCTTTTTCCAAATCTTCATCCGACAGCGAGACCTTGTCCCTGGCTTCATTGACCGTGCTTTCCTTCTCATTGGGCCTCGACGCCTCTTTGTTCTGTTTTTTCCAAATGGCCATATTGCTTACTCCTTTCTTGCTCTTTCCGGAAGTCTTATTGCGGACTGTCGCGTTTAACGATTTTCTCGCTATAAACATTAGTGATCACGCGATCATTGTTAGGCTTGAGGATCAAGGTCCCATTCTCCTGCCCACCGGACACCGTTTCCATGGCATCATCTGACAGAAGGACCTTTCCCTTCTCGTTGCTGCACGCAGACGCCTCTTTGTTCTGTTTTTTCCAAATGGCCATATTGTATACTCCTTTCCATTTTTCCAGCATTTTATCACAGGCAGCATCACACAACTGTCACACAAGCGCTTAAAAGCATCGTTTTGATGGGGATAAACGTGTTTCCGTTGGTATCGCTTTACAGAAGGCGGATGTTCTCTCTCTGACAGAGGAGCATGACCTCACGGTTGACATAGCGCTGGACAGCCCTGTAATTTTCGATCTTGGCGGTGGTGATGATCAGAAGCGTCATGGAAGGTTCATGCGGCACCACCTTGCTGGTGCATACTTCACAGACGCCCACATAGGTCGGACCGGTGACGATTTTCTCCATCCTGCTGCCGATCTTCGGAAGCTCTTCCTTCAGAATCGCCTCGATCCGTTCCAGAGACTCGGAACAGGGAATCACCAGCGTCAGCGGCACAGCAGAGTCCAGCGGGGTCATATTGATCACCTTGCCGATCTTGCTGTTTTCGATGATCTCAATATCATGCATGCGGCTCTCAAGCCTGGTGGTTCTCACACCGATGGAGCGAACATATCCCTCAAAGTCATCGATCTTGATGAAATCACCTACCCGGTATCCTCCCTCAAGCACGTTGAAGACGCCTGCCAGGACATCCGCAACCAGGGTCTGGGCACCAAAGGTGATCGCCAGGGCGCCGATCCCCACGGAGGCCAGCACCGTGCCGGTCGGGAAGCCCATATAACTGAAAACCTGGTAAAGAAGGAGAAAGATCGTGATATACTGAGCCAGATTAAACAGGAGGCGGCAGATGGTCTCTCCCCGGTTGTCGAGCGCGCTGCACAGCAGCCGTACCGCAGCTCTGCATAAGGTCAGAAATACATATACCCCGATGATGAGAATCACGGTGGCACAGAGGGAGAAGAGGTTGATGCCGCGCATCCAGCTTCCCTGCAGGATATAGTGCATAAGAGAAAAACCGTCTCTGCTCCTCCCGGTCCGAACCAGCAGATAAAGCAGGATGACAAGGCAGGAAAGGCATCGGAAACAGGCAGCCGCCTTGCCCTCCGGGTTCATCGCGCTCCACGCGGAGAGGTCGATCTTCCCGCCCCCTGTCCGATTCGGACTGTTCCCTGCAGCAGTTCTTCCGAAATAAGCCCTTGCTGCGTTGTCCTCCAGGGGCACGCCGATACGGCTGTAGACCGCAAGCTCGTGCTCGGTGTATCCGGACATCAGGATGGCGTAGAGGATGACGAAAATGGCAAAGAACACCAGCGCCGCCATAAGACCGTAACTCAGGCAATGGCGGAACATCACCGCGGTTTCCGTGATACTGTAGATGACGGTGTCGCCGGCTCTGGCCGTAACAACATAGGATTGCACCCCGCCGATCAGGGCGAAATCCATGTATCCGTCCCGCAGGCTTTCGGCAGGCAGGCCGTATTCTGTAATCCCGGTTCCGACAAGGTCAGGGTCGCCGGCATACACGATGGCTCCGGTTTCCGCATCGCAGAACAGGGTCGACGTCCCCTCCACCGTCAGGCTCCTGAGCTGCTCAAAGGTTCCGTAACTGCTCTCCAGCTCACCGATCGTCTCCGGATAGAGCGCCATGATCAGCGCGCCGTATCGGTCCGAACCCTCCACGGGAAGGCAGACGCCGACCATCTGGCGCGTAAGGCCCGTCCGCGCGTCGGCTTCCGGACTGCGGACAATCCTGGGGATCCCCATCAGCAGTCTGCCGAAATCATCCCAGCAGTCCTCTTTCCCGGTATTCAGCGTGAAATCACGATAGCCGCGGCTGCAGCCGTTCTCTCTCCCCCGCTCGTCGAAGGTCATGACATAATCCACCTGCAGGATGTCGCAGAACTCCTGCAGCCGGCCTTTCTCCGCAAGAGACGGATCCAGCGCGATAAGATCCGCGATTCTTTCCGCGTAATCCGCATACCACGCTTCCTGCTTCTCGCGGGCAGCTGCGTTCTTCCCGAGCTCCAGTGCCTTCAGGTTTTCATACAGGGCCTGCACCGTCTCGGTGCCGGCCAGCGTTTCGGAACGCAGGATGGATACCGCTTGCAGCAGGCCTGCCGCGCCGAACACCAGCAGCGCCCCCAGGGCGCCAAAGGCAATGCTGCGAATCCGAAGATTGACGGGGCGGTATCGGGAGGCCAGGTTTTCATCCAGGATCCTGTCCCGGATATAGGTCTGCGCTGAGACGACATAGACAGTCAATGTGACAAAGAACAGGACCATCAGCAGCGTCACCGGCAAAAGCCCCATCGCGATCTCCATCCGGTCCGATTCATAGGGCGTGGCAAAGATCAAAGCCATATTGTCTGACGACTCGGTGCTGCGATAACTGCACTGCCACTGCTTCCCATCGATGGTGAGTATTCTCTCCCTGTTCCGGACACTCTCCGGCGTCAGGCCCAGATCCGCGGCATAATCGACCTCGGCGAACCGGGACGACCGGACATGGAAGGGCATACGGCTGTCAGAGGTGTCGAGGATGAGAAGCGCACCTCCAAAGGCATCCTCCGCAGCGGCAACGAGATCCTCGGCATAGGTAAAGGTCTCAAGAGAATCATAGAAATCGGCTGCCTCGCTCAGCGTGGCATAGTACCAGCCGTCTCCGATCTCATCGATGAAGACCAGATAATAATGCCTCATAAAAGCAAGAGGATCCCGCTTTTCCATCTCCATCAGTTCTTCCTCCGGCAGATCGTCCGCCTTCCGGATCGTGCCGCCGTTGTGGCTGGGGCTGCTCAGTGCCCATTCCAGCACGTCCGCACCGAAGCCCGCAAAGCCCTCCGGCACCGTATCCGGGAAGACAGGCTCGCCGTCTTTCACGCGGAAGACAAGCCCGTCCTCGAAACACACCGGGCCGGTATATTCGCCGTCCTTCAGGTATTTCCCGAGAGCGGCGGTCATAATCTCGACGTTTTTGCGTCCGTGGTTCTCCAGCGAACCGTAGACCCTATCAACCCGCTCCAGGATCAGCTGATACAGATTATCCGCGGCCTCCAGCTTGCGGATGCTTCGGGTCTCTTCCCTCTCCTCGACGAGACGGACCCCTTCCCGGCCCAGCAGGAAAGTGCCTGCCGAGGCCAGC
>CADAPN010000204.1 GCA_902789835.1 Oscillospiraceae bacterium | reverse complement strand
TCCTGCGGGAGCCTTTTTATTGTTCACAGTTTATATCTTTCTTTTTTTCTCTGAGAGGCTTGGACTGTCTACTGTCAAATGCTATGGAGGAAAACAGAAGAAGCTGAATGAATTACCGTCCGTCAGGGCAGTTTTTTCATATATGCGGTTCATTTCCTCTATGCGGATGTAAGTTTTCAGATGTTCGGGAAAACCATTGAAGAAACCGGGTTAATTTGCTATACTAACCATATTCCATCATGACATTGGCAAGGCGTCCTGGGTGAAATACCATGGCAAAAGAAACCATAGATGATCGGCATTTCTGCGCTACAACATACACGAAGGGAGGCGGAAGCATGATAAGAGAATATGTATTGATGAACCGGGATCTGCCCATGCTCCGCTTTGCCTGCGAGCGCAACGCGTTTGATGAGCCGGAGTTTACGGAACTCGAATGGCTGACAGACCTTCGACCGATCGGATATGGCAAGCTCGGCGATTTCCTCGCGCGTCGGCAGGCCCCCAAACATCGCAAGCATATCAAGGAGTTGCTGGAACGATACGGCTGCGATGATCTGGAAGGCTTTCTCCGCGTTACCCATGCCCTGTCCCTGAATGACACCTTCTGGGTGAAAGAGGCGGGCAGCGATCTTTGCTGGGACAGCGTTTCCCTGTATCGGAACGAGTTTGACCAGCTTGTGAGCGAGGCCGCCTTTGACGGCGTGATCAGCGAGACCGATCTTTCTTCGACTTCGCCGGAATTCGGCACCGACGGCTATTACGCCAAGTGCTGGGTACGTGATTCTGACGGGATCTGGCTTTATAAAAGCGGCAGCGGCCTGCATGTGATTGAACCGGTCTCTGAGTTCCTGGTATCACAGCTGGCACAGCGCATCTGCCCGAATGCGGTGCAGTATGATCTGGAACTCTATCACGACAAGCTGGTGAGCAAATGCCCACTGTTCACAACAGAAGCAACAGGCTTGGCCAAGGCCAGTGTTGTATTCCGTGGAGAGCAGACGATCCCCAGACTGTTAGACTATTGCCAGCATCTCCGCAGCGACAGCGACTTCAGGCGGATGTGTGTTCTGGACGCAATCACCCTGAATCCGGATCGTCACTATGGAAACTTTGGCTTCCTGTTTGACAACCAGACCATGGCGATCAACGGGATGGCGCCGGCCTTTGACAACAACCGCGCCTTGTTCCCGGAGCTAGACGAGGATTCCCTGGCCGCGCCGGATTGGTATATCGACCATTGCCGTCCGAAGCTGGGGCGCGATTTCATCATCACAGCCCGCGGTCTGATGACAGATGAAATCCGCGCTGACCTGGAAAAACTGAACGATTTCCAGTTTGAAAACCATCCAAGAATCCCGATCCGCGAAAGCAGACTTGAATTGCTCAGTGTCCTTGTACAGCGCCGGATCAGTTTGATTCTCAATTAAGAAAATGTGCCGGAAGGAGCCTCTCAACTCTTTCCGGTACATTCTTTTATCATACGCGCCTGCAGCCGGACGCCAAACAGCGCTGAATGATATGTCAAGTGGTGATTGACCTCTGCCGGGCGGAACTGTGGTATGATATGACCGTAAAAGAAAAGCTCGGTACGCGCTGAGGCGCAGAAAGGAGAAAAACATGATCGGAGCAATAATCGGAGATATTGTTGGAAGCCGTTTTGAATTCAATAACCATCTAAACAAGGAGTTTGATTTCTTTCATCCGAACTGTGAGTTCACGGATGACACCGTCATGACCTGCGCGGTGGCTCAGGCGCTCATGGACAGCAAAGAGGACTTCTCTGATCTGTCGGAGAAAACGATTGCGGCCATGCAGCGGATCGGTCGGCAGTTCCCGAACTGCGGCTACGGAGCAAGATTCATTCACTGGATGTTCTCAGACAATCCGCAGCCGTACAACAGCTGCGGTAACGGATCTGCCATGAGGATCAGCCCGGTCGGCTTCACAGCCCGCGATGTGGAAGAGGCAAAGAAGCTCTCCGCAGCCGTGACCCGCGTCTCCCACAATCATCCGGAGGGGATGAAGGGTGCGGAAGTGACGGCCGTGGCCATTGTCATGGCCCGTAAAGGGAAGTCCAAGACGGAGATCAGGGCGGCAATGGAGGAGTACTATGATCTCAGCATGACGGTGGGGGACTACCGGACACAGTGGCAGGGGCACGGGAAGGAGATCTGCCAGATTGCGGTGCCGCAGGCGCTTATGTGTTTCTTCGAAGGCAAAAGCTATGAGGATGTTATCCGCAACTGCATCTCCATCGGCGGTGACAGCGACACGATTGCCGCCATTGCCGGAGGGATTGCGGAGGCGTTCTTTGGCGTGCCGGAGGAGTATCAGATCAAAGCAGAGCGGTACCTCCCGCCTGTGCTGATGCAGATCGTACTGGATTTCCAGGAATGGGTTAAGGAAAAGTGACCTGTCATGATGATCAGCCCGGAAGTCTTTTATGCCGAGCGCCGGAGTCCTGAAATGGGACTCCGGCCTTTTTGCGTTTTGCAGGATTGTGACACCGCCGATTCTGTGGTAAAATTATTTGAATATCCTTGCCGGAAATCAACGATAAAATAACGAAGGAGCAAGAAAAATGAACGAAGTTATCAAAGCACCGAAAGCGCGCTGCGCTTTCCGGGCGGAATAAGGCAGAGCGCAATGCATTATCTGGATAATTCCGCCACCACGCAGGTCTGCCCCGAAGCCGCGCAGGCTGCGCTTTTCGCCATGACCCAGGAGTTTGGGAACCCGAGCTCCACCCACACCGCCGGCCGGGAAGCCAAAAAGCTCCTCGACCGCTCCCGTGCTACGGTGGCATCGGCGCTGGGCTGCAGCCCGGCAGAGCTCATTTTCACCTCCTGCGGTTCTGAGAGCGACAACTGGGCCCTGCTCTCCGGTACCGAAAGCATGAAGCGCAAGGGGAATCATATCATCAGCTCGGTGGTCGAGCATGACGCCATCCGCCGCAGTCTCGACCTGCTGGAGGAGCGGGGCTTTGAAATCACCCGCCTGAAGCCCGGCCCTTCCGGGGCGGTTTCGGTGGACGCGGTCCGGGAGGCGCTGCGGGAGGATACGATTCTCGTCTCCCTCATGCTCGTCAACAATGAGACCGGCGCCGTCACGGACATCGCCGGCATCTCGGCCATGCTGAGAGAAGAAGGCTCCCAGGCGCTGCTGCATACGGACGCCGTTCAGGCCTTCATGAAGATTCCCTTTACGCCGAAGACGCTGGGCGTCGACATGATCAGCATCAGCGGGCACAAGATTCACGCGCCCAAGGGCATCGGCGCCCTGTATATCCGCAAGGGACTGCGCCTGAAGCCCATGATCGTCGGCGGCAGTCAGGAGGACGGACGCCGCGCCGGGACCGAAGCCACCGCGCAGATCGCCGCCTTCGCCGCCGCCTGCGAGGTTGCCGCGCCGAAGCTCCGGGAGAACGCCGACAGGATGAGCCGTCAGCGGGAGGAGATCATTCGCCGCCTGCAGGCCGATATTCCGGAGTTGCGGGTCATCGGCGGCGGTGCGCCGCATATTCTCTCCATCTCTCTGCCCGGCTGGCGCAGCGAGGTTCTGATGAACTTCCTCGAGGCCCGTGAGGTCT
>CADAPN010000203.1 GCA_902789835.1 Oscillospiraceae bacterium | reverse complement strand
TCGTTTCCTCCGTTTCCAGCGCGCTGCATACCTGATCCGGCCGAAGACGCCTGACCGCAATGCTGCATTCCGGATAAAGCGTCCGAAAATGCTTCAGCATGCCTGTCAAAAACGGCGCGCCGCTGGAACCGACATAATAGACGCTCAGCGTCTCCTTGCTTCCGGATGCCCGGGCGCAGTCGTCCAGCGCCTGCCGATACCGCTGCAGGATTTCCTTCGCGGCGCGATAAAAGACCTCCCCCTGCGCGGTGATCTTTACGAAGTGCTTATTGCGGATCAGCAGTGGGAAGCCCAGCTCCGTTTCGATCTTCCGGATGAGCTGGGTCACGGCAGACTGGGAAATATAGAGGCGTCGCGCGGCCTTGACGAAGCTCTTCTCCTCCGCCACGGCGCAGAAAACCTCCAGATCATGGATTTTCATGGCATCACCCGGTAATAAGATTTTTCTTATTACCAAGATAGCACAATCGAAACACCGTTGTAAAGTTCTTTTGTTATAATCACGATAGAATCCCCCATTATCTGTTCACAACGGGCCCGGCCCGACCGCTTATTACCGGCGGTTCACTCTCACTTCAATCAAGGAGGAAACACCATGAGCAACAGCATTTCCAGACGCAGCTTTATCAAGGGCCTGGCGGCCGGTGCCGTCGGTCTCGCGGCCGGCGCGGCCTTTCCTGCGCCCGTCGCCCGTGCCGAGGGCGCTTCCATCGGCTTCATCCCCGGCACCTACACCAGCGTGCAGACGACTCCATACGCCACCGTCGAGGTCACGTGTACCTTTACCGAGAACGCCCTGACCGAGGTGAGCTACGAGGTCCTCAAGACCTCCCAGGCGGACTACTTTACCCCCTTTGCCAATCCCCTCAAGAGCTACTGCGAGCGCATCGTCGAGGCCGGCACGACCGAGGGCGTGGACGGTGTGACCGGCGCGTCTCTCTCCTCCAACGCGATCCGCGAGGGCGTCAACGCCTGCAAGGTCCAGGCCCTGGGTCTTACGATTCCCACCGGGGCCAAAGCCCCTGTCCTCAATCCACAGGAGGAGGGCTTTACCTCCTTCGACGGCGATCTGGCAGAAGTCCTCTCCCCCATCCAGCTCGGCGGCATGACGATCGAAAATCGTGTTGTCAAGTCTGCCGGCAGTCCCTCTCCCTGGGCAGACGTGGACGGCAGCAAACACGCTTCCTTCCGCGAGCTCTACGGCACCATGTCCCAGAACGGCGTCGGCCTGATCCTGCTGGCCGGCGGTGCGATCCGCAACAACGGCATCCTGCCTGACGGTCTTGAGGTCGAAGATCTGGACGCGGCGCTGGCAGACGCGGCAGAGCTGGTCGCCATCGTCCACGAGGGCGGCGCCAAGCTGGGTTACCAGATGTGCTTCGGCGGTCTGGCCCCTACTGTCCCGGACTCTGTCATCAATGAGACGCCGGTTGAGGACCTGGACGCCTACATCGAGCGTGTGGGTACATCTGCCGCGCGCGCCAAGTCCGTGGGCTTTGACTGCATTGAGATCAAGGGCGCCAGTGCCGACGCGCTCAACGGTTTTTTGACCCGCCGCATCAACAAGCGCGAGGATGATTACGGCCCTCAGTCCATTGAGAACCGTACCCGCCTCTTCCGCCGCATGATCGAAAAGATCAAAGAGGTCAACGGCGCAGACTTCCCCGTCGGTGCGCTGATCAACGGCGTGGAGGAAAACGACCTCTATCTGGGAGACAATGAACTCTTTATCACCATCGAAGAGGCCAAGGAGATCGCCAAGGCTCTGGTCGAAGCCGGCGCCGACTGGATCCAGCTGCGCGTTGGTGCAACCGGCCAGGAGATGAACATCTGGGCCCCCGACGTACAGCATGTGGTCAAAGACGCCAACGGCCTCACCGGCTACGGCACCTTCTTCGATTACTCCCAGCACTTTGAGGGCATGCTGGACGGCAGCCACTCCGGCTTTGCCTCTTTCCTGCCCATGGTCAAGGCCATCAAGGAAGCTGTCGACGTGCCCGTGGGCTGCGCTGCCTACATGGATCTGCGTGTCGGCCCCGATTATCTCAACGACGCCATTACCCGCGGCGACCTGGACCTGGTGTTCATGAACCGCCCGCTCAACTGCGATCCCGAACTGGTGCAGAAGCTGGCCGAGCACCGCCGTGAGGACGTGATCCCCTGCATGAAGTGCATGCACTGCCACGACAGCAACAGCACCGGCAAGCGCTATCCTTCCACCTGCCGCATGAACCCGAACACGAACCACTCCTTTACGGAAGTCATGCCCGAGGGGGGCAAGCCCCTTCCCGCCGAGACGCCGCGCAAGGTCATGGTCATCGGCGCCGGCCCTGCCGGTATGGAGGCTGCCCGCGTCGCCGCGGAGCGCGGCCACAGCGTGAGTCTGTATGACAATTCCGATAAGCTGGGCGGTCTGCTTCTCTTTGCCCGCGGCGTCAAAGGAGACCACGAGCACTTTGACGATTATCTCACCTACATGGCCCATCAGCTGGACAAAAACGGCGTGGATATTCACCTCTTCAAGCGGGTGGACGCCGCTCTCGTCAAGGAAGAAAACCCCGACGCCGTGATTGTCGCCGTGGGCGGCAAGCGCGTCAGCAAGCTCAGCGGCACCGACGCCACCCCCGTCTTCACCCCGGAGCAGGCCTTCGGCGGCGAGAGCAAGCTGGGCGACACCGTGGCCATTCTCGGCGCGGGCGTTCAGGCGGTGGACTTCGCCGCCTACCTCGCCACTCTGGGCAAGAAGATCGTCATGATCCACTCCGATGCTGCTGTGGACATCGACAAGGGCCAGTCCGGCTGGTTCAAGAAGTACATTCTTCCTTACCTGCAGGCCAAGGGCACCAGGATCTGGAGCAGCGCAGAGATCCTCGGCCTTGAGGACGGCGGCGTGAAGTTCGTGACCGAGGCCGGTTATGAGAAGACCGTCAAGGTCGACAGCGTGGTGGAGTTCTACAACATGGTTCCGAACACCGAGCTGGCCGACGAGCTGACCGCTGCCGGCTTTGAAGTCCACACCGTGGGCGACTGCGCCGATCCGCATAATATCCAGCGCGCCGTCCTGAGCGGCAACCTGACAGCACGTAAGATCTGAGTTTCACTCCTTTTTCCAACCGCAAATATAGAATCATGCCCGGCACGTTATTACCAGTGGATGACAGGGTAATAACGTGCCGGGCGATTTTTTTGACTTGCTTTCCGTGCCACGGCATATTTATTCCATTTTATCTATAACAGGCTGGTTTTGACTGTTTTCCTCCATTGGTGACAGATTTACGGTTGCCCATCATAGTTTAACGATTCTCCATGATTTAACGATTGGAAAACGCAAGATACGGTTGGGTGACTGCAAAATGCCATGCGATCAAGCCACATATTGTGCTTTCTAATGTTCAAATGAATCGCCCGCGTTTCAAAAGCCCTGCGGCATCAGGCTTTCCGGGCATAAAAAAACGAAACAGGAGGTCGATACTTTGTATCAATCTCCTGTTCCAGATCTGGTGCCGGCGGCCCGACTCGAACGGGTACGCAGCTAAACTGCAAGGGATTTTAAGTCCCTGGTGTCTACCATTCCACCACGCCGGCATATTCAGAACGCAGTCACTGTA
>CADAPN010000202.1 GCA_902789835.1 Oscillospiraceae bacterium | reverse complement strand
TCAAAATCGTCCGGCAGACGCAGGGGAACCGTCATGTAGCTGCTGTCCCGGGGAACAATGCTGCGGCTGGCCACACAGGGGGCTGCCAGACGCTGCATGTCCATCAGCCCGGATTCGTTCTCCAGCGTCGGATACAGGCAGATCGAAGGATAGTTCTTCTCTACATAGCGGTTGAAGCGGTCGAACCATCCGGATATGGAGCCGTCGGTTACCACGAGGGTACTGCCCAGAAAGTCTTCCAGGGTATACTCACGCTTGATCTGAATGCCGCAGGTAGGCGGGATCAGAAGAATCGGCTCCTCCCGGGTCAGCGTGATATACCGGAGATTGGCAGTGGCCCGACTCCGGCCGCCGAAAGAAAACGTGATGTCAATATCCCGATGCTCCAGTGCCCGCTGCATCTCGTCAATACGCGGAATATTCCGGAATACCAGCTCCACATCCGGGTGACGGAGCTGGAAATAATTGATGATCCGGGGAAGAACACAATGACAGGCAACACTCCAGGAGCCGATCACAATCCCGCGGGCACTGCGCTGCCCGGCAAGCTTTGTTTTTTTGAGCAGATCTTCATAGAGCGGAAGAAGTTCCTTCAAGCCGTGATAAAACAGAAGCCCGGCTTCCGTCAGCTCGACACCCTTTTTCCCGCGCAGAAGCAATTCGGTTCCGACCTCTTCTTCGACCGTGTTGATCTGCTTCATAAGAGCGGAAGGGGAGATAAACAGCTGCGTCGCAGCCATGTTGATGCTTCCTTCGTCCGCAACGGTCAGAAACGACATCAGGTACTTGATATTCAATGGCCCGATCCCTCACATGATCATTCAAATTCTCTGAAATATAGTATCATTAAAAATGAAAATTGTAAATGTGTATTATAAAAAAGAGAATACAGTTCTCCGAACGGGTGTAATCACGCCATCGGCGAGCCGAACCGGAAACGGTATTCTGCAAAGCGCTATACCGGGAGAATAAAACAGAATATACGGGAAAGACAATTCATGATACTTTATTATCATACTGAAAGGGCGGAGGCCCAAAAAAGAAAAAGAAAGGAAGAAACACATGAGCAAAGACATTTCCCGCAGATCATTTCTGAAAGGCGCTGCAGCGAGCATGGCCGGCGTCGCAGCCATGGGCCTGGTCGGCGCGCCCGTCCTCGCCTCGGCGGAAGAGAACTGGGATCTGGAAACCGACGTTCTGGTCGTCGGCGGCGGCGGAACCGGTGTCTCCGCAGCGGCGGAAGCGGCGGCAGCCGGTGTCAAGGTGCTGGTGCTGGAGAAGTCCGGCATTGTCGGCGGCACCTCCAACCTCTCCGGCGGCGTCATGCAGGCAGCCGGTACCAAGTATCAGAAGGAGTTTACCAAGTATCAGGACGATACGCCTGAGAACCACGCAGCGGTGTGGATCAAGGAAGGCGAAGGCCTGGTTGACGAGGAGCTGGTCAAGGATCTGGCCAACGGCGCTCCCGCGCACATCGACTGGCTGGCGGACACCTGCGGCCTGAAATGGACCAGCATCTACGGCCACTGCCACATCCCCTATGTCGAGGATGAGATCATGGCCGACCGTATCCACGTCTATGAAGGCGGCGGCGCTTCCGGCGGCGGTGTCATCTATGTTCAGGCGGTATGGAAATACGCCCAGGAGCAGGGCGCCGAGATGCAGATGAACACCGAGGTCAAGAAGCTTGTTCAGGATGAGAGCGGCACGGTCGTCGGCGTCATCGCCGAGCAGGACGGCAAGGAAATCCGCGTAAAGGCCAACAAGGGCGTCATCCTGTGCACGGCGTCCGTAGACCAGAACCGCGAGATGGCCAAGCGCCTCAGTCCGCAGCAGTATTATGATCTGGACAACGGCATCTGCCTGAGCGTGGCCACCGACACCGGTGACGGCATCCGTATGGGAATGGAGATCGGCGCCGACGTCGCAGGCTTCGGCGGCTGCATTGACTTCTGCGGCAAGACCGGCTTCGGCACGGACAACCGCACCCCGAACTTCCCGAGCTTCATCGTGAACCAGAACGGGTTCCGTTTCGTTTGCGAAGACACAACGTACGCCTATCACTACCGCGCCATCTATCAGCAGTGCGTCGCCCTCAACGGCCACACCTATATGATCTTCGGCAAGAGCTCCATCACCGATTCTCAGGCGGTGGCGAGCGGCTACGCGCCCTGGAGCAGTGAAGAAGCCGCTGACGCAGAGGTCGAGGCCGGCACCCTCTTCAAGGGCGAGACCATCGAAGAGCTGGCAGAGGCCATCGGCGTCCCGGCGGCCAACCTGAAGGCTCAGCTTGACCTGTGGAACAGCTATGGCGAGTCGGGCGAGGACCTGCAGTTCGGCCGTCTGACGGGCGTCGAACCCATCACCGGACCCTTCTACGCCTATCAGAACGTCGCCTATAACCTGGGCGCTCTGGGCGGACTGAAGATCAACGTCGACACCGAAGTCATCGATGTCAACGGCAGTGTGATCCCGCACCTGTACGCGGCCGGCCTGAATGCCGGCGGCTGGATCGGACCCTACTATCCCGGCAGCGGCACGGCCATCATCGGCACGGTCCACTGGGGACGCAAGGCCGGCGCCAAGGCAGCGGCGAACTGATCGGGCGAAGAACCCAATCGAATCAAGACAGAAACAAGAATCGGCGGGTGCCCGGATATCGGGCATCCGCCGGCCTTCTTCTCGGATGGTTTTGCACTTTTTTCTTGTGTGGCGCTCCTTTTTTTGCTATACTCAAATCAAAGCATATCGCAGAACCGGAAAACTTGCGGAGGAGGGCTGATTCTGATGAAAGATGTACAGGAAACCTGCCGGATTGCCGTGATTCAGGCGGAACCGGTGATGTTCGACAAAGCCGGCGGCCTGAAGAAGGCGCTGCGCTGCATCCGGAATGCTGCGGCGGAAGAGGCGGAGCTGATCGTGTTTCCGGAGCTTTTTATCCCCGGATACCCGATCGGCATGAATTTTGGCTTCAGCATGGGAAAGCGGACCGAAGCGGGACGGGCGGACTGGAAGCGCTACTACGACGCCTCCCTGATCGCCGGAGGCGAGGAGTTCAAACAGCTCTCCGACGCGGCGAGAGATGCCAAAGCCTATGTGAGCATGGGCTTTTCGGAACGGGACGCGGTAAACGGCACGCTCTATAACAGCAATGTGATCTTCTCTCCGGACGGAAGCTGGAGCGTTCATCGCAAGCTGAAACCCACCGGGACCGAGCGCGTGGTCTGGGGCGACGCCAACAAAGACTACTTCCCCGTGGTGGAGACCCCCTGGGGGCCCATCGGCAGCATGATCTGCTGGGAGAGCTACATGCCGCTGGCGCGTGTGGCCCTTTACCAGAAGGGAATCACGATCTACATTTCTCCCAACACCAACGACAATCCCGAGTGGCAGGCGACCATCCGGCACATTGCCATCGAAGGCAAGTGCTACTTCATCAACTGCGACATGGTGGTGCGCAAATCCTCTTATCCGGCGGATCTGGAGACCATCGATGATATCAAGGACCAGCCCGACATGGTCTGCCGGGGCGGAAGCTGCATCATCGACCCCTACGGGCATGCGATGATGTCGCCGGTATGGGATGAGGAGACCATCCTTTACGCGGACCTCGACATGAGCCTTCCCG
>CADAPN010000201.1 GCA_902789835.1 Oscillospiraceae bacterium | reverse complement strand
CCGCATACGGCGCCATGATCTTCAGAAAAGAGGTTTCACCCATGAAATTGAAACGGATTTCTTTTACGGCTCTGCTCTGCCTGCTTCTCTGCGTCTCTCTGCTGCCGATCTCGGCTTTTGCCGATCAGACCGTGATCATCGTCGGCGGTTCCGTCCAGCAGGAAAGTGCTGTCGTCGTTCAGGGCGCTCCCGCGCAGAACGCCACGGTGCTCGCCGGCGGCGCGGGTACGATTGTGTCTGACGGTGCCTCCGGCAGGGCGGTCACCAACTCACAGAAAAGTGTTGACACCGGTGCCGTCATCGTGATGCCGGACGGCGCGGTCGTAGCCCCGCAGACGGCCCAGAGCAATCAGACCGCCGCCGTTTCCAATAACGCAGCCCAGACGGTCACCCGTGCCGCTTCCGCAATTCCCGCCGGTCTTGCCGGTCAGATCTATCAGCGCATTAATGACTACCGCAGTGCCAACGGGCTCGGCGTTCTCGGTTATGACGACAAGCTTCAGGGTACAGCCGATCTCCGCGCGAAGGAGAGCGCCACTTCCTTCGGGCATACCCGTCCCGACGGCAGCGCCGCCGTCACCGCCGTTACGGTGGATTACACGGTGGCGGGTGAAAACCTGATCCAGGTCACCAAGGAGCTCGCCTCGGTGGACATCATTGTCGAAACCTGGCTGGCCTCCCCGACCCACAAGGCCAATATCGTGCTGGCCGACTTCTCCCAGACCGCCATCGGGGTCTACGAATCCAACGGCACCCTCTTCATCTCCCAGATCTTTACCGACTGATTGTCGTTTCTTCTGAAACAGCGAGAGCGCATCCGTTTTTTCATGCGGATGCGCTCTCGCTGTTTCTCTTGCCTGGCTGCTTCTTTCTTGGATCGGCTCCGGGATCTCCACGCCCATCTTTACCGGTTGCCGTACATTCTCTCGTAGTAGCTCTGGTATTCGCCCGTGACGATCGGCTGCCACCAGTCCTCGTGCTTCAGGTACCAGTCGATGGTTTTCTCGATTCCGTCGGCAAACTTCGTCTCCGGGAGCCAGCCCAACTCATTGTGGATCTTGGTCGGGTCGATGGCATAGCGCAGGTCGTGTCCCTTCCGGTCCGTCACATGGGTGATAAGGCTCTCGGGTTTGTGCAGGCGGTCGCAGATCAGGCGAACGATCTCGATGTTCTGCATTTCGTTGTGCCCGCCGATGTTGTAGACTTCGCCGACCCGTCCGTCATGGATGACCAGGTCGATGGCCTTGCAGTGGTCCTCGACATAGAGCCAGTCGCGGACGTTCAGTCCCTCTCCGTATACCGGAAGCGGCCGGTCATGCATGGCGTTGATGATCATGAGCGGGATGAGCTTTTCCGGGAAGTGGTAGGGACCATAGTTGTTGGAGCAGCGGGAGATGCTGACCGGAAGGCCGTAGGTCCTGTGGTAGGCCAGCACCAGCAGGTCCGCCGAGGCCTTGCTGCTGCTGTAGGGGGAGGAGGTGTGAATCGGCGTCTCCTCGGTGAAGAACAGGTCCGGTCGGTCCAGCGGCAGGTCTCCGTAAACCTCGTCCGTCGAGACCTGGTGATAGCGCTCGATGCCGTATTTCCGGCAGGCGTCCATCAGGACGGAGGTTCCGATAATGTTGGTCTCCAGGAAGATCGACGGGTTTTCGATGGAGCGGTCCACATGGCTCTCCGCCGCGAAGTTCACCACGATGTCCGGATGCTCTTCCTCAAAGAGCTTGTAAATGGCCTCGCGGTCGCAGATGTCCGTTTTGCAGAAGCGGAAATTCGGCTTATCCATCACCGGGGCCAGGGTGGAAAGATTTCCCGCATAGGTCAGCTTGTCCACACAGATGATCCGGTCCTCCGGATGCTTCTCCAGCATGTGGAAGATGAAATTGCTTCCGATAAAGCCGGCTCCGCCGGTCACAATGATTTTCTTCATGTATAATCTCCTTGAAAACAGCCTGTTCTAGGCATGATTATTGTTATCATATCATAAGCGAGGCATTTTCACAACCGGAAAACGCAAATTATGGCGCCTGTCGCCTGCCCGCTCTTTTTCCTATGTCGCGCAACGGTTATGTCCTCCGCCGGAGGCGGGGGACTAAACATTCTCTCAGATCATGACTCCTGTGGCCTGCTTGCTCTTTTCCAGCGTGTCGTTCAGGAACTTCGCCGGGTAGTAGATGATCACCCCAAGGACCAGGCAGCCCAGCGTGATGAGCAGCATCATCCGGATGTTGTCCGCGTAATAGGTCCCATAGAAACCGGATACCGCTTCGCGCATGGCATTCATGGCGAACTTGAAAGGCATGAACGGATAGAGGATCTGGAAGATCTTCGGCAGCACCTCCACCGGATAGGTCCCGCCGGAGCCGGCAACCTGCACCACCATGATGATGACCGAGGCGCCGAGGCCGGCGCTGCCCAGCGTGAAGGACAGCACATAGTTGATCGTCACGAAGCAGATGCTGGAGACGATCCCCGCCAGGACAAAATACCAGGGGTGCGCACAGTCGATCTGCACATACAGCAGCACCCCCGCCACCGTGACCAGCGCCTGCAGCAGCGCGCAGCTCAGGAACAGCACGTAGCGTCCGATGTAATGCTGTGTCATGCGGAGCTTCTTCGGCCGGTCCGCCTTCCGGATCCCGGTCTTCAGCAGGCAGGCGCAGAACAGCGCCCCCACCCACAGCGCCAGCACCGTATAGAACGGCGACATCTGGCTTCCGTAGGGTTCCGCCGGATACAGCACCTCATCGCTGACCTTCAGCGGGGAGGCCAGATGCGCGTCCAGCACATCTCCACCGGAGGAGAGCACCTCCATCACATCGTGCAGGAATTCGCTTGTCGCCAGCGCGTCCAGGAAATCCGCCAGCTCCAGGAGCTTTGCCTGGGCCCGTTTGATCTCTTCCTTCGCCTCCAGAATGCCCGCACGGACATTCATCATGGAGTTGGAAAGACTGCTGAGCTTGTAGGTCAGGCCCACCAGGGCGTCGCCGAAAGCCTCCAGCAGCTCGTTGATGTTCCCGGCCGCAATCTCGATCCGGGTCAGGGCGTTGTTGATCCACTCGCCCAGCATCGTCGACGCGTCCGTCGCGGTCTGGGTCAGGTTCCCGAGTGTGCCGCTCAGCGTGTTGACCGTTCCCCGGATCCTGTCAAGGCCGCTGTAGTCTGCAGTATCCACCGCCGTTCGCAGATCGCTGTTAAGCGTCCCCAGCCGGTCGCTGAGGTCCTGCATTTCCCCGGCAAATCCGTCCAGTCCCGGGACCGTTTTCAGCTGGTCGGCAATCACCTTGGTGCTCTCCTGCATCTCCTGCAGGCTCTGACCGACCCCTTTGTCATACTCGCCCTCCAGGTATGCTTTCAGGCTCTCCTGGCTTTCCGTATGCGTATAGATATCCTGGAAAAAGGTCGAAAGAGTGCCGTTTGTCAGGGCGATTGCCTCTCCCAGGGACTGGACCGCGCTTTTCGCAGACTCCGCCGTGTCCGTAACATTTTCCCCGACGCGGGCCGAGGCATTGATGAGGTTGCTTGCCGCGTCCGCCAGGCTCGCCACCGAGTCGAGCATGGCATTGGCATTATCGAGTTCCATGCTCAGATCGATCAGCTTCTTGCTCAGATCCTGCAGCGTCGTTTCCGCGTCGAGGCCGTTGGCGTTCAGTACCGACACCACCGACGCGGCACCGTCGGCCAGGGTCTGGAGAAAGGTCGTATTAACCGTCTCCTGAACGGCTGTCTTTGCCTTGCCGGTAATCTTGGGGGCAATGGCGTTTTTCTTCCCGTTTTCGTAGTAGACCAGCGTCGGATGTTCAAACTTCAGCGTCATGAAGCTCACGATGTTTTTCGAGAAATCCGCCGGAACCACCAGCGCCGCGTAACAGTCGCCGCTGTAGACCCGCTGCAGGGCCTCCTCGGGACTCTCGCAGAAGACCCAGCCGATCTGTTTGTTGGCCTGCAGGCCTTCCACCAGCTGCTCCCCCACCTCAAGCTGAAGGCCGAAGAGATCCGCGCCCCGGTCCACATCCGCGATGGCAACCCGGATTCGGGAAGTGGCCGACTGGCCGTAGGGGTCCCAGTTGGAAAACACGTTGAACCAGGCATACAAGCTCGGGACCACACAAAGCCCCATCAGGATGACCAGCACCACCACACTGCTGAAGATCCGGTGCGCATCGGTATTGATGATTTTAAAGATGTTGCGCATGCCTTTTCTACTCCCGTTTCAGGTGCTTTCCTCCCGGCTGTTTTTCCCGTTTCCTCTGCGGCGTCTCACGGTGCTGTTGTACTTTGGGCCGCTGTAGACGCTCGGAGAGATCCGGCAGCGGGATGGGCAGCTCTTCCGGATCGATCAGCCAGCCTTCCCCTTCCGCGTCCACCGGCAGGAGGTTTCCGAGCTCGATTTCTTCTTCCGGAGGAACCAGTTCTTTGAGTTCCTCCAGGGTTTTCTTCAGGTCATGGTCCGCATAGGCCGTGAAGATCAGGGCCGTGGCAATGCCGAACATCCCGATGATCCAGAAGATCAGAAACACGATTCTGGACGCGTCGGTCAGCTCCCTGACAACGGCCAGGATCGCCGGAAGCAGAGCCAGCAGCCACACGCCCGCCTTCAGGCTTCTCTCGTTTCGGTGATGCGCCTCTTCGATATAGGGGACAAAATGCCGATAAAAGGTCTCCGCGTCCACCTGCGCGGCATCCGCCATCCTCTTTCGGGCAAGTCCGGGTTTCGCCGGCAGCCGCACCGGTGGCAGGTCGCCTCTTCTGACGGCTTCCCGGCGCTTTCCCGGGGCCGTAGCCGTCTTTTCCGCCGGCTGCTCCTCGGAGCGCTTCTTCCGGCGCGGAGCTTGTTTCTCCGGCCCCTTCGGCTCCTCCGGCGCAAGATGCCTGCCGCCGGGACGCCGCCGGACAGCAAAGTCTTCCTGTGCTTCCCTCGCCATCACAGCACCCCGCTTTCGTGCATCTCTTCCTCGACGAACTCATTCACGCCGTGCAGCGGTCTGCGCAGCCCCAGGCCGATCATCAGGCCGACCGCGCCGAAGATCAGCAGCTGGCCCAGATATTTCCAGTAGTCATAGCGGTACATGCCGCAGATCGTCTCTCGCATGGCGTTGATGGCATAGGGATAGGGGAAGAAGACATAGATCTTGGTGAAGATTTCCGGCAGGATCTCGATCGGGTAGGAGCCGCTGGATCCGGCAATCTGCACGATCATCACGACCACAACCACCGCCTTGCCCACATCCCCGATCACCAGCACCAGGGAATAGATCAGGCAGACGAACACGAAGCTCGTCACCGAGCCGGCGAAGTAAAACAGCCCCGGATGCAGGCACTGGCAGCCCAGAATATGGAGGTCTCCCCAGACAATGATCGCGGACTGGATCTGTCCGAAGAACCAGTAGGTCAGAAACCGCCCCCAGTACAGCTGTGCATCGGTCACATGTCTCAGCTTCAGGCGTTTCGGATCCGCTTCCACCTTGATCACGGCGGCCAGCACCACGCAGCCGACCCAGAGCGCCAGCGTCGAATAGAACGGCGCCATGGCCGTGCCGTAGCTGTTGATCGGATAAATCGTCTGCGTCTCCACGATCACGGGGCTTGCGAAAAACGCCGCAAACTCATCCGGATCTCCGTGAAGCATCTCGATGATGGTCTCCAGGGTTTC
>CADAPN010000200.1 GCA_902789835.1 Oscillospiraceae bacterium | reverse complement strand
ATCCTGGAAGTTGTTGGCATAGATGTTGGAGACGGGGTTCTCCTGGCCGTCAAAGGTTCCCTGCTGGAGGGCCAGATACAGCTCGGAGAAGGCAAACGGGGAGGCGCTGGCGCCGTAGGCGGCGAAGATGGCCATGGTCATCTTGTCTTCCGGCGTGCGGAACTTCAGGCCCTTCAGATCCTCGGGCTTCTCAATGGGACGCTTGGAGTTGGTGAACTGACGCAGACCGTTCTCCCAGTAGGCAAGCTGGATCATGTTGTGGTCTTCCAGACCTTCCAGAAGCTCCTGGCCGATCTCGCCGTCAAGGACCTTGTACACATGGTCATAGTCCGAGAACAGGAACGGAAGGCTCAGCGCCGCGAACTTCGGGCAGAAGGAAGCCTGCTGGCCGGAGGGGAGCATCATGGCGTCGAGGTTGCCCATCTCGACCATCTCGATCATCTCGGCGTTGGAACCGAGCTGCTCGGCGGCGAAGATCTGGACTTTGACGCGGCCGTCGGTGCGCTCTTCAACGGCTTTGGCAAAGTGCTCAAGGGAGATGTGAATGAGGTTCTGGGTGGTGTCGCTGTGACCGATGCTGATGGTGTAGGTCTTGTCTGCCGCAAAGGCGGTGATGCTCATCGAGCAGATCATAACCAGTGCCAGGGCGATTGCCAGGAATTTCTTCATTGTGGTTCCTCCTTGATAAATAATGGGTTTTATTTGATCCGGCTTCGCCGGGATCTTACGCTTCCTGCGGGGTTTTACCTGCACAGGGTTTCGGCCTGGGCGGCGATGTTCTCAACGGTGATGCCGTTCATGGCGAGCAGACGCTCATAGGGAGCGGACTGACCGAACTGGTCCTGGATGCCGATGCGTTTGAGCTTGCCCCTGCCCGCTTCGGCAATCACTTCCGCCACGGCGCTGCCGAGGCCGTTCATGATGTTGTGGTCCTCCACCGTGATGATGCTGCCGATCTCATCGATGCAGGCCGTTACCGCCTCCACGTCAAGCGGCTTGATGGTGTGGACGTCCAGCACCCGGGCGCCGATTCTCTTCGCCGCCAGCGCTTCCGCTGCCTCCAGAGCCAGGCGGACCGTGTCGCCGTTTGCCAGGATCGCGACATCTTTCCCGTCGCGAAGCTGCTTGGCCTTGCCGATCTCAAAGCTGTCGTTCTCGTCATAGATCACCGGGATCGCGTCACGGGTGAAGCGGAGATACACCGGGCCTTCATAGGCTGCCGATGCTTTGACCAGCGCCTTTGCCGCGTAGTAGTCAGCCGGCATGATCACCGTCATGTTCGGGATGGTGCGGAGAATGCCCATATCCTCGATGGCCTGATGGGAGGCGCCGTCGTTGGCCGGGGTCACGCCGCCGTGGGAGCAGGCGATCTTGACGTTCAGCTTCGGATAGGCGATTTCCTGACGGATCATCTCGCAGATGCGCATGCTGCCGAAAGCCGCATAGGTTACCACAAAGGGGATTTTGCCGCAGGTGGCGAGGCCTGCCGCCACACCGGCGCCGTTCTGCTCGGCGATGCCGACGTTCAGGTACTGCTCCGGCAGTTCCTTGCGGAACGCGCCGGTCTTGCAGGATTTTCCGATGTCGATGTCGACGACCAGGATGTCTCTGTTCTCTCTGCCGAGTTCAACGATGGCCTCGCCGAAGCCGTCGCGGGTCGCAATTTTCTTTGTCTCCATGCTCAGGCCTCCTCTTTGATATAGAGCGCGTTCAGCTCTTCCATCGCCTGTCTGTACTGCTCGTCATTCGGCGCCATGCCGTGCCAGCCGAGCTGGTTCTCCATATAGCTGACGCCCTTGCCCTTTACGGTCTTGCCGACAATGCACTTCGGCAAGCCGTTTTTCGCCGCTAAGGCCTTGTCCATTGCGTCAACCATCTGCGCCATGTCGTTGCCGTCAATCTCGTAGACCTCAAACCCGAAGGCCTCGAATTTCTTCGCCAGGCTGATGGGGGGCATGATCTCCTCACAGGTGCCGTCTAGCTGCAGGTTGTTCCAGTCCACGAAGACGACCAGGTTATCAAGTTTATACTTGTGCGCCGTGCCGCAGGCTTCCCAGATCTCCCCCTCGTTGCACTCGCCGTCTCCCACCGCGCAGAAGACGCGGTAATCTTTTCCGTCCAGCTTGGCCGCCAGCGCCATGCCCACCGCGCAGGCCAGCCCTTGGCCCAGAGAGCCGGTGGAGATGTCGATGCCGGGGCATTTGTTCATGCTGGGATGGCCCTGCAGGGGGGACCCTTCCTTGCGGAGGGTGTCCAGCACTTCCATGGGGAAGAAGCCCTTCATAGCCAGGGCCGCGTACTGCGCCGGGCACACATGGCCCTTGGACAGGACAAAGCGGTCACGGTCGGCCCAGCGGGGATTCTTCGGGTCGACGTTCATATACCGGAAGTAGCAGGCCGTCATGAACTCCGCCACGGACAGCGAGCCGCCGGGGTGTCCCGACTGCGCCTTCCAGATCATATCCACCGCCCGGATGCGAAGCTCTGTCGCTTTGTTTTTGAGCGCGGTCAATTCTTTCTGATCCATGGTTTACATCCTTTCATCCAAGATGATTTCCGTGTGCTCGCGGGAGGACTCCAGCGCCAGGGTGGAGAGCTTCAGGACCTTGATGCCCTCGTCCAGCGGAGTGCGGATGGGCTTATTATTCTTCAGGCAGTCCTGGAAGTACTTGTGAATGTTGAAGATCACGCCATCCTGATTGTACTTGTAGGAATCGTTGAAGTGGAGGGTTTCGGCCTGCGCCATGTCCGAGGTCTTCCAGGTGACTTCATCGAATTCAAACATGTCGCTGCCGCGGAGGAAGCAGCTTCCCTTGGTGCCGATATAGCCCTTGAAGTTGCCGCCCAGGTCGGCGCTCCAGCTGGCGTTTATGGTGGCAATGCCGCCCTTCTTGATTTTCATCGTAGCCGAGAAGTTCGTGTCATAGGTGGGAAGATTGTCGATGGTGCACCAGACATTGGCGCTCATGGTTTCAAATTCGCCGCAGAGCGCGGTCAGCAGGTTCCACTCATGGGAGATCGACTCGATGGTGAAGCCGCAGGCCAGTTTCGGATCGGTGCGCCAGGAAGGCTGGAAGTAGGTGCCGCGGAAACCGTATCCGGGTCCGACGCGGTTATCGAACACGTTGATGGGATCACCGAGCTCGCCGCTTTCGACCAGCTGCAGCATCTTCTGGAACGCAGGGCGATAGAAATGGGCAAAGCCGACGATGATTTTTCCGTCGTATTTCTGCTCCATCTCCTTGAGCTTCGCCGCATCCTCCAGGCTGGTTCCGATGGGTTTTTCCATGTAAAGAGGGACATGATGCTTCAGGACCATCTCCACATAGTCCAGGCGCTTCGTAGGAGGCGTACTCAGAACAACATAGTCCGCTCTCGGGACATTTTCCTCAATCTGCTCATAGGACAGCATCTCGCAGCCGAATTCATCCGCATAGCGCTTCAGGCCGGCTTCGTTGACGTCATACGCGGCGATGACCTTCCCGCCGAGCTTGACAACTGCGCGGCCGTGGGATTTGGCGATATCGCCGGCGCCGATCATTAATACATTCATGCTGGGTCCCTCCTGTATTTTTGTCAGGTTGTATACGACGAATTTACCGTCAAGCTTTGCCAATTCTTTCACAGCATTTTTGGTATGTTGAACAAAAAGGGCGCTGCGTTTTTGTGCGCAGCGCCCAAAGGGAAAGAGCTTCCTATTGAATTTCAGCGGAGTTTGAAGAACAATTTCCTGTCATTATCATTCCAAACACCTGAGGAGATGTGGTCACCGGCGCCAAGACCGTCGTCCATGCGGTCGAGGGGGCCAAGCCGGCCGCCGAGGCCATGGTCCGCTATATGGAAAGAGAATAACATCTGCCTGCCGGCCCGGAAGCCGCGAAGCATCGAGCTTCTGCCCGGCATGACGTCAGGAATCTCGATTCTCTGTTTTCTTGATGCCCTACTCGTGGACAATCAGCTCCAGCACATCCGGACGGGAGTAGTGTCCGACGGCGTCGTGCTCCATCTTGCAGGCTACGGGAAGGCTCATGTCGAGGTCCGCGTAAAGGATGGTCTCCTCATCCCATACCGGCGACATCATCGCATGCCCGTAGGGGTCGATGATGCAGCTTCCGC
>CADAPN010000199.1 GCA_902789835.1 Oscillospiraceae bacterium | reverse complement strand
CGGTCGGTCTTTCCGGCCGTGACGCCGGCCCACATCTTTGCCATGGCTTACTTTCCGTCCACGATGGCCTGCACCTTGATGGGCAGCCCGTAGAGGTTGATGAAGCCGGCGGCGTCCGCCTGGTTGTAGTCGCTCTCGCCGAAGGTCGCGATCTCTTCACTGTAGAGGGACTTGTCGCTCCAGATGCCGGCTTTGATGATGTTGCCCTTGTAGAGCTTGAGCTTTACCTTGCCGGTGACGCGCTCCTGGGTCTTGTCCACGAAGGCGCTGAGCGCTTCGCGCAGCGGGGTGAACCACTGGCCGTTGTAGACCAGCTCGCCGAAGGTGATGGAGAGCTTCTGCTTCTCGTGCATGGTAAGCTTATCGAGGCACAGGGTCTCAAGAGCACTGTGCGCCGCATAGAGGATCGTGCCGCCCGGGGTCTCATACACGCCGCGGCACTTCATGCCGACGAGACGGTTTTCCACAATGTCAATCAGGCCGATGCCGTTCTTTCCGCCCAGATCGTTCAGCTTCAGGATGATCTCCTTGGCGCTCATTTTTTCGCCGTCCAGCGCCACCGGCACGCCCTGAACAAAGTCCAGCGTCACATAGGTGGGTTCGTCCGGCGCCTGCAGCGGAGAAACGCCCATCTCCAGGAAGCCCGGCTTTTCATACATCGGCTCGTTTCCGGTGTCTTCTAGATCCAGTCCCTCGTGGGACAGGTGCCAGAGGTTCTTGTCCTTGGAGTAGTTCGTCTCGCGGTTGATCTTCAGGGGAATGTTATGCGCCTCGGCATAGTCGATCTCTTCGTCACGGGACTGCATAGTCGATCTCTTCGTCACGGGACTTGATGCTCCACTCACGCCACGGGGCGATGATCGGCATGTTCGGTGCAAAGTGCTTGATGGCCAGCTCGAAACGCACCTGGTCGTTGCCCTTGCCCGTGCAGCCGTGGACGATGGCGTCCGCGCCTTCCTTCAGGGCGATCTCCACCAGTCCCTTGGCGATGCATGGCCGCGCATGGCTGGTGCCCAGCAGATAGTCCTCATACACGGCGCCCGCCTTCATGCAGGGGATAATGTAGTCGTCCACATACTCATCCGTCAGGTCCAGAACATAGAGCTTGGATGCGCCGGTCTTCTTTGCCTTCTCTTCCAGGCCCTCCAGCTCGTCCGCCTGGCCCACATTGCCGGAGACGGCAATGACTTCGCAGTTGTTGTAGTTCTCCTTCAGCCAGGGGATAATGATGGAGGTGTCAAGACCGCCGGAATATGCAAGAACAACTTTTTTAATATCGGATTTATTCATAATATTAGCTCCTTATTGAATAATTATGCGGTGATTATAGGTCGGTTTTCCCAAAAAGTCAAGTGTTCATTTCATATTTATGCAGAGTTGCAAAGTCTGTCTCCGCGCGCTCTCCGCTTCTTATGCAAATAGCACAATACCCGCCCGGCTTTTGCCGGACGGGTAAGAAAAGTTTCCTGATTTTCTATGTTTTTCGGGGATCAGAGGTGTTCGCTCAGGAAAATATGTCCGTCCTCTCCGGAGAGCATCACCAAATATTCATGCTCTCCCTCGCTGTCGCGCCAGCGCAGCATGGTGCTTGGCAGATCCCCCGGGAAAAGCAGCGCCATCTGCAGTGCGCAGTCGCTCAGCTCGCCGCAGTAGAAGAGCTGCTGATCCACTGCGAAGCTGTCCGCAAAGGATACGGAGCAGATCTGCACATCCAGCGCCGTACCGCTGAACACCAGCAGGCAGGCCTCTCCCCCGTCGCCGATCACGACCTGATCCACGATCTCAACGTTTTCCCCGATCAGCTCGTCCATTGTCCGGATCGTCACTGCGGCCGTGCCCTCGGCCGCGGTTTCTGTCCAGCGGGAGTTCAGAGCTGTATAAAGTGGCCCTGCATCCTCCGCGGCCCGCTTCGAGAACAGCAGTTCCCCGCTCTTCGGATCAAAACAGAGCAGCTCGTAAACGGTCTTCTTCGGTCCGATGCCGAGATCGGTCGCCGTGCTGACCAGGAAGGCGCAGACTGTGTCGTCGGCACGGAGCACGGTGACAAAGCGCTCGCCGCAGCAGGCTTCCGGCAGGTTTCCATACTCCCGGGCAATGGTGAATCCGTCCTCCGCCGCCTCAAGCATGGTGTTGTATCCGTAGGTGTCGGAAGCCGTCTCTCCCGTTCCGGTATACCAGGCATCCTGGCGGGCTGCCATGGTCTCCATGATGGCGGCCGCAGCCGTCGGATACCGGGTCGATTCCAGCCGGACATTGTCCCAGGCGTATTCCAGGATCCTTGTCCTACCCTCTGCCGGATCGAGGGCGTCCTTTCTTGTGCGCTCTATGTGGATCAGCAGTCTGTCCTTTGTTTCCTCCGGCTCTGCCGGTACGAGTTCTGCAGACTGGTTCTGCGTGATTTGAGGCTCTTCCTGGGGCATGGCCGCCTCTTCTGCGGGAGCCGCCGTCGTCTGCGGCTGCACGCTTTGCACGGACCCTCCCCCGCAGCCGCCGAGCAGCATGCTCCCGCCCAGGAGCAGGCCAAGAACAATTTCTTTATAACGAAGTTTGCTTTTCAAGTGTCTCCACTCCACTCTTTTCACTTCACTTATAAGTATAACATGAGCTCACTCGGAGCGCAAGGCGATAACCGGATCTTTCTTTGCCGCCACACCCGAGGGAATCAGCCCTGCGATGAAGGTCAGCACCACACTGATCAGCACCAGCAGAATTGCTCCCAGCGCCGGGAGGGAGGAATTGATGGCCATGATCCCGGTGAGGTCATGGACGATGATGTTGATGGGAATATTCAGCAGGACCGTCACCAGAATCCCGATGAGTCCGGCCGCCAGCCCCACAATGAAGGTTTCCGCGTTGAAGACCCGCGAGATATCCCGCTTCGACGCCCCGATGGCCCGCAGAATACCGATCTCCTTCGTCCGCTCCAGAACGGAGATATAGGTGATAATGCCGATCATAATGGAGGAGACCACCAGCGAGATGCCGACGAAGGCGATCAGAACATAACTGATAACATTGATGATCGTGGTGATGGAGCTCATCAGCAGCGCGACCATGTCGGTATAGTGGATTTCATCCTCTTCGTCTACGGTCTCGTTATAGGCCTCGATGGCTTCGGAGATGCTGTCCTTGTTCTCGAAGGTAGACGCGTAGAGATTGATGGCCGAGGGGCTGTCCAGGTCCACATAGCCCAGCTTTTCAAGGGTGTCCTTCAGCGTCAGCTCGGCATAGACCGGCGGCATGGCGTTGTCGTAGATCCAGAGATAGTCGTCGTCGTTCAGGGACAGCAGTTCAAAATCCGCCGCCAGCTGGCGGTCGGAGAGCTGCTCGTACAGGGAGCGCATCTGGGCCGCATACCCCGCTTTGACCTGTTCGGACATCATCTGCCGCACATAGTCAAAGAGCGTGTCGTCGTCCAGGTCCTCCAGCATGCTGCGGTACTCGGGATAGTAGTCCAGAACCGTTTTTTCAATTTCGGCCCGATCCATGCCGCCCAGCTGCTCATCCAGCATGTCGTTCAGCGTCGTCTCATCCGGCTCGCACATATAAGTGACATAGAGCTTGGCGATCTCCGCTTCCGTCGCGCCGGCAATGTATTCCTTTGCGGCGTCCTGTTTCTTTGTCTTGCTGAGGGCTTCGTTCTCATCATCCAGGAACGGCAGGCCTGAAAAAACATCCGTCTCCGGGTCGGCCAGCTGCTCCCGGACCAGGGGCTTTTTCTCCGCCTCCGCCATGATGTGCTCTACCAGCGCGTGGGTGTAGCCGATGGCGCCGGTCATCATCCCGGACAGGGCGTCCGCGTTCTGGCGGATGACCCCCACCAGGCGAACCTCCAGGCCGTCCCGGTAGAGGGACTTCAGTCCGAGCTGTTCCGATGTCAGGTCCAAAACCTCGCCGTCCTCGATGCGCCAGGTATCCGCCGGATAGATATAGCGGAAGCTCTTGCTGCAGAGCTCTTCGTAGCTCCAGCTCTCTTGCTTTTTTTCCACCGATTCCGCCGTGAGGAAGGCCTGCATGTCATCGGCCACGGTGGAATTGGACTTCAGGCCGAGGGCATAGAGTACCAGGTCCGAGATTTCGTTGTTTTCATCCACCACCAGAACGGCCTCGTCATAGCGCTCCGGCCAGTGGCCGTAGAGCAGATCATACTGGTCATAGAGCAGCGGGTTCACCAGCCCGTCATCTTCTCCCGGGAGCATCTCCTGCCAGACATTGGCAATGGAGTAATACTGGCCGTAGGTGGAGAAGAAGCTGGAATAGTTTCCGCCGTAGATGGTGCTCATGGTGTCCTGCAGCAGCTGCACGATGTCGGTCTTGACGATGTTTCCGTCCGGATCCTCGGCATAGAGATTCATATCCAGGTCATAGCTGTACTGCACGGAGCTGATATAGTCCCGGATGCCGCCGGTGTCCGCGTCGAGAAAGGCCTTGAAGTCCCGCAGGTTGTTTGTCTCCTTCTCTGCCGAAACCATGGAATTCATCAGGTCATACATAATGGTGCTGGAATAGACCGCGTCCCGGTCATG
>CADAPN010000198.1 GCA_902789835.1 Oscillospiraceae bacterium | reverse complement strand
TTCGAGACGGTTCTCTTGACGATGCCGCCGGTCTTCTTCACGAGGCCGGCCGCCGCCTTGATGGGCATGGTCTCGAAGCTTCCGGCGTGCCAGTCGCGGACCTTGTTGAGGTGGATGGCGTCGAACTTGCAGCGGGTGGTGCAGATGCCGCAGCCGATGCAGAGGTACGGATCCACCTTCGTGGCGCCGCAGCCGAGGCAGCGAGCGGTCTCCTTGCGGACCTGTTCCTCGGTGAAGGTCACGCGGGCGTCGGCGAAGGTCTTGGCCTTGGCCTTGTTGTAGCCGTGGACCTGGCGATGGGTCTTGTCAAAGCCGGCGACCTCGAGCTGGACATGCTCCTTGTCGAGGGCGGTGTAGACGCGGCGGTCGCGGCCCATGGTGAGGGTCTGGCCCGGATGGACATAGCGGTGCAGGGAGATGGCGGCCTCCTTGCCGGCGGCGATGGCGTTGATGGCAAAGCTCGGTCCGGTGTAGACGTCGCCGCCGACGAAGAGGTCGGGCTCGGCGGTCTGATACGTGAGGGAATCGGCCTCTGCGGTGCCCTTCTTCGTGGTCTTCAGGGCGCCGACATCCAGGCTGCCCCAGTCGACCTGCTGGCCGATGGCGCCGATGACGGAGTCGACCGCGATGGTCTCGAACTTTCCGGTGCCGACGGGTTTGCGGCGGCCCTTCTCATCCGGCTCGCCGAGTTCCATGATCTCCACCTTGATGCCGGTGACTTTTCCGTCCTCGCCGAGAATCTCGACCGGAGCGTTCAGGAAGCGGAAGCGTACGCCCTCGTCCTTTGCCTCGCCGACCTCTTCGGGATCGGCGGGCATCTCGGCCTCGGAGCGGCGATAGAGGATATAGGTCTCCTCCGCGCCGAGACGAACGGCCGTGCGGCAGACGTCCATGGCGACGTTGCCCGCGCCGACAACAGCGCAGCGTTTTCCGATCTCAGGCCGAGCGCCGAGGTTCACTTCCCGCAGGAAGTCAACACCGCCCCAGACGCCCTTGAGGTCCTCGCCGGGGATGCCGAGGGGGGCGGACTTCTGGGCCCCGATGGCGAGGTAGAAGCCCTTGTAGCCCTGGTCACGGAGCTGCTGGATCGTGACATCCTTGCCGACCTCGACACCGCACTTAAACTCGACGCCCATCTCGCGGATGATGTCGATCTCAGCGTTCAGGACGTCCTTCTCAAGGCGGAAGCTCGGGATGCCGAGGGTCAGCATGCCGCCGGGCACGGGGTTGCGGTCGAAGACCGTGACGGGGTAGCCTTTCTTCGCCAGGAAGTAAGCGCAGCTCAGTCCGGCGGGGCCGGAGCCGATGACGGCGATCTTCTCGGTATAGGGACGTCCGATCTGGTTGACCATCTTCGGGATGCGCCGGGTCTCTTTGTTCAGGTCATGGTCGGCGATGAAGCGCTTGACCTCGTCGATGGCAACGGCCTCGTCGACGCTGCCGCGGGTGCACTCGGACTCGCACTTGCGGTTGCAGATGCGGCCGCAGACCGCGGGCAGGGGGTTCTCGGTCCGGATCAGGTCCAGCGCGTCCTCATAGCGGCCCTGGGCGGCGAGCTTGAGGTAGCCCTGGACGGGAATGTGGGCGGGACATGCAACCTTGCAGGGGGCGGTGCCGCTGGGCAGGACATCCTCGCGGTTCTCACGGTAGTCGGGGTTCCAGGCGGCCTTGGAGACAAGATGCTCGGAGAGCTTCGTGTAGTTCGCGGGGGCGATGTTCACGGTGGTGCAGAGCTTCTGGCCCAGCTTCAGGGCGTTGGCGGGACAGACCTCAACACACTGGGCACAGGCCACACACTTGGCCTCGTCCACTTCGGCCACGAAGTTCGAGCGGATGGCGTCGCGGGCGCCGAACATCAGGCCCACGCGCAGGCCGAAGCAGGCGCAGGAGCAGCAGTTGCAGATGGCCGCGCTCTCGCCGGCTTCCTCGATGTTGGGGATGTCGTGCATGAGGCCGTTTTCCTCGGCGCGCTGAATGATCTCAAGCGCTTCCTCGCGGGTGATCTCGCGGGCACGGCCGGTGCGGATGTAGTGCTCGGCCCCCTTGCCCATCTGGATGCACATCTCCTCGGCCAGGTGGCCGCAGCCGTCATTGATGCTGGTACGGGAGGCACGGCAGGAGCAGGGCGAGACACAGAAACGGTCGTACTTGTTCAGGTAGTAGCTGAGCTTTTCATAGTCGTGGACGTTCGGGATGTCCTTGATGGCGCTTTCCACCGGGACGACACGCATCAGGCCGTAGCCGTTCGGGATCAGGGGGGACATGGTCTGCATGCGGATGCGGGTGTACTCCTCGAAGGCGCGGCCGACCTCGGGATGGGTGTCCAGGAGCTCCTGGTTGTTGACGAGCATCTCCATGATGCCGGGGGCGAAGATCTGCATGAAGTAGACGTCCTCGCGGAGGTTCTCATCATAGGTACAGCGGAAGACGCCGATCCAGGCCAGGTGCTTGGCAAGCTTCTCCACTTCTTCCACGGGCTTGCCGACCTTCTTGGCGAGATAGCCGGCGGTGCGGACCTTGCGCAGGCCGGCCGCGATGGCGACATCCGCCTCGTCGTCGGTCACGATGCTTGCAAGGCTGTAGTACTCGGGGGCGTTCTCGTCAATCTTGTTCACGACGCCGGTGAGGCCGCCGACGATATGACACAGCTTGACGATTTTCGGTCTCAGTTCTGCCATGTTGGTTCTCCTTTTTATGATTTTGAATCCGTAACGCATGATATGCCTGATAACATTATAACGAAAATCGGGGAAAACCGCAAGTTATTCCCCGTGCATTGTATAGACAAAAGAGGATATTTATCGTAACTCCCCCGCCTGCGACTC
This sequence comes from Oscillospiraceae bacterium, assembly GCA_902789835.1. The sequence goes on along the minus strand of CADAPN010000198.1, from coordinate 953 downwards.
GCTAAGAGCCATGCTACGCATGGTTGCTCGCTTGCATGGCACCTGCGGGTGCTCAAGAGGCGGGGGAGTTACAGAAAAAGCTCAGACTATAGCAACTTCCCCCGCTGTAGGCGGGGGAAGTTGCATTTTTTCAGAGCGTATCAATCCGGATGCGCTTGACCATGATCGCCGAGACCACGCCGATCACCACACCGGCGACCGTCCCGCTCAGCAGCAGGAAGGGCAGGTAGTAGCGCAGGGCGTCGGTTTCGAGGATGAGACTTGCCATGGCGATCTGGCCGATGTTATGCAGGATGCCGCCGGCGACGCTCACGACAATCTCGGTAAACTTTCCGCTCCGCTTCAGAAGGCCCATGCCCGCAAGGCTCAGCACCGCCCCGGCGAGGCTGTAAAAGAGACTCGCAATGCTTCCGAAGAGCATCGAGACCAGGACCACGCGCACGAGGGAAATGGCGACGGCCTCCTTCCAGCCGAGCTTGTACAGGGCGAAGACCACGGCGATGTTCGCAAGGCCCATCTTAACCCCGGGGACCGCGACGAAGGCGGGAATCTGGCTCTCCACGAAGGAGAGAATCATCGCCAGGGCCGTCGTCAGGGCCATGACGGTCAGCTTCTTTGTCTTCATGGGCATCTTCGGCTCAAGTCATGCCGTCCACGGGCGACTGTTCCGCGGCGCCTTCGACGACGACCAGAAGGCGGTTCGGTAGGCAGGCGATGAACTCGCCGTTGCGGGAGATTTTCCCCATGCCCATGCAGACCTTGTCGGGGCAGTCGGCCTCGCTCACCCAGGCTTCGCCGTTTTCGACGACGAGGATGTTGGTCCCGCCGTTGAGGGGGAAGGTGCCGCTCTTGCGCAGGGGGTAGCGGCCGATCTCCTTTCCGTCCACGGTGACGACCGCCATGGCGCCGCTGCCGGTGTCGCGCGCCTGGCGGGAGCGCATCAGGAAAAACAG
>CADAPN010000197.1 GCA_902789835.1 Oscillospiraceae bacterium | reverse complement strand
TTGATCAGGGTTTTTCTGTCGCTGACCCCCTCATAGCGGATATGGAGGCCGTTTTCATCGTCCAGGGTGTAGAATACGCTGATCTCCAGATTTCCGGGGAAGCCGGCCTCGCCAGCGGGACTGGTCCGGAAGAAACGGACACCGTCCGGGAGCAGTTCGGTGTTCCAGAGCTGCTTATGAAAGCCGGTTTTGAAGTCCGAGTGCAGGTTGCAGCCGTTGTCGTTGTCGGCCAAGCTGTATTCGACTCCGTCCAGCGTAAAGGCCGCACCGGAGATGCGGTTGGCATGGCGGCCGACGGTGGCACCGAAGAAGCCGCCGGCCTCATACCCCGGCAGCGTATCGTAGCCGGTAACCACATCCCGGGCCACGCCGTCAGGGCAGGGAACCAGAAGCCTCACCAGGATAGCGCCGTAATTTGTCACCACGGCACACATGCCGCGGCTGTTCCGGATGGAGAAGAGAGATGCATGTTCGCCCGAGCGGGTGAGGCCGAAATCAGTTTGCTCAATCAGCATGGGAGAAGTTCCTTTTCTTTTTCACATACAAAGGGAGCCCGAGACGCACGGCGTGCGAAACGGCGCTCCATTTGATTCATTATGCGTTTTGCTTCAGATGTGAGGATTACGGTTTGTCTTGATCCTTGTTGACCTTCACATCGGGCTTGGCCGTGACGTGTTCCTTTTCAAAAACCGCATCAGCAATAGAATCCTCGAAGGAGGCGTCAGCATCCGCTTTGGCAGTTTCCACGGCTCTGACGGCGTCTTCCGCAGAACCCATCTGCTCATGCTCGGCGGCCATGGCGGCCTCCTGCTCGGCATTGAGCGCGTTGACACGGCGGTTGACACGCATCATGGAGATGACCATGACGACCGTGATGATGAGGATGACGAGGGAAATCGGACGCCGGACAAAGATGGAATAATCCCGGTCATAGGCCATGGAGGCGGAAACAAAGTACTTCTCCATGATGGGCTCGAGGATCATGCCCAGCAGCAGCGGGGTATTGTCGATGTCCAGAATCGTCAGGACATAACTCATAATCAGGATTGCCGCGGTCAGGATCAGTTCCTTCACGTGGCCGGAGGCAGCGAAGGCACCGGCGAAGCAGAACATGATAATCGCGCAGGCCAGATAGGTGTAGCGGACCTGGATAACCTTGGCCACCGCACGGGTCAGGGCCTTTCCGATGGGGTACAGGAAAATGTTGGCGACCAGGCAGCCGATGATGATCGTATAGGCCATGACGCCCTGCTTGGTGAACATCGTGGGACCCGGGGTGATGCCGTGCAGCATGAAAGCGCCCAGCAGCAGCGCGGTGACGCCGTCGCCCGGGATACCGAGGGTCAGCAGCGGGATCATGGCAGAGCCGACGACCGCGTTGTTGGAGGACTCGGCCGCGGCAATGCCTTCCAGGCAGCCCTTGCCGAATTCTTCCGGATGCTTGGAGGAACGGCGGACTTCGTTGTAGCACATGAACTGAGCGACACCGCCGCCAACGCCGGGCATTGCGCCCAGGATGGAGGCAATGGTGGAGGACTTGAAGCAGGCGGGCAGAATGCTCTTTGCTTCTTTTCCGGTCATGCCGTCGTTGTCGATCTTGTTGGCATCCTTGATCTTGCCGCCGGAGAGCCGGAACTCCCTCAGCTTGTCCACGACCTGCATCAGGGCGATCAGGGCGATCATGGCGGGCAGGATGTTGATGCCGTAACGCAGAACATTCGAACCGAAAGCATAGCGGCTGACACCGGTGACCGAGTCTTTGCCGATGCAGGCCATCAGAAGACCAAGCATACCGGAGATCAGGGCCTTCGGAAGACTCTCACCGGAGACGCCGGCGATCAGGGAGATGCCCATGATGCCGAGCGCAAAATACTCGACCGAGGTGAACTTGGAAACGGCCTTGGTGATGAGCTGGGCGCAGAGCAGAAGCAGCAGCGCCGAGAACAGACCGCCGAAGGTGGAGGCAAAAAGGGAAACGTCCAGGGCCTTTTTGACTTTGCCCTTTCGCGCCAGGGGATAGCCGTCAAAAGTCGTGGCAATGGCGGAGTTGGTGCCCGGCGTGTTCAGCGTGATGGCAGAGATGGAGCCGCCGTACATGCCACCGACATAGACCGCCAGCATCAGGATGATGGCCGAAGCGGCATCCTCCATGTTGTAGGTCAGGGGAAGCATCAGAATGATACCGAGGGTGACGCTCAGGCCGGGGATACAGCCGATGACCATACCGATCAGGAGGCCGCCAAAAATCAGAGCGATGTTATATAGCGTGAAGGTCTGCGCCGCAGCCTGTGTAATCATTGTAAAATCCATACGCTCGCCTCCTTAAAACGGCAGAATCCCGGCAGGCAGGGAGACGTGGAACACCAGGGTGAACAGGAAATAGATCCCCACTGCCAAAGCGATCGTGAAGATATAAATAAAGGGTTTGCGCTCTCCGCAGTAAAACAGAACGACGGTAAAGGTGATGGCGGATGCCAGGATGAAGCCGATCTTGATGATCAGGAAAACATAAATGCAGAGGACGGCAATCAGAAGAATGGCGGGTTTCTCATTGTTCCAGTCGAACTCAACGATCTTTTCTTTCTTGAAGACCAGACTCTCGATGATCAGAACGATCGAGCAGATCAGGATTACAATAAGACAGATGCCGGGGATGATTCGGGGACTTGGCGCACCGGAATCATAGGCGGGTACCTTGACTTGCTTCGGCATGACATACAGCATATATCCGCTGAACAGAGCCATGAGAATACCCGAAACCAAATTGGTTTTAATCTTGATTTTCATGGGAATCCTTTCTCTCTCTCCCGGGAGCAAGCATCTTAACGGGGTTTTTACGGAAAAAAGGGGCTGATGGGCATATTTCAGCCCATCAGCCATATGAGCTGGTGCTTAGCGTTGCGTATTATTCGCCGAAGAGGATGGCGTAGGCGTTCATGGCCTTCTCGCGGGCTTCGGTGTAGAAGCTGACCGCGTCGTCACCGTACTTCTGGAAGTTGTTGAGCAGAGAGCTTTCAACCCAGCCGGAGAACTCTTCGTCCGCCCAGACCTGCTTGGCAATCTCGGTCATGGCATCACGGAAAGCGGGATCGCAGCCTTCGTGGGTGGCCAGGCCGCCGCCGCCGGCGAGGATGCTGGCGCTGTAGTCGTTGTCGGCATTCAGCTCGGGAGCTTTGCCCTCACCGCAGATGCAGGGGACAGAAATGGCTTTGCCATCGGGGCCGACGAAGCCTTCGAAGGGCTTGTCAGAGAAAGCAAGCAGCGGAACGAGGGTGCCGGCTTCCACGTCAGCCTTGGTAACCGGGGAGCCGCCGACGAAGACGTCGACTTCACCGTCGGTCAGGCCCTTCTTCTGCTCAGCGCCGCCGTCATAGGGGATGGGCTGAACCTTGCCGCCTTCGGCGAGGATCAGGGTGCCGAGAGCCAGATGCGGGTCAGACAGGGGGTTGCCGCCGGACATCTTGATGCCGCCGTCCTTCGCCTTGGCGAGGACATCGGCGAGGGTGGTGCCGGGTGCGCCGAACATAATCCAGGTACGGTCATCGATGGTGCAGAAGGGGACGTTCTTGGTGAGGTCGAAATCGACTTCTTCGGTCTCATACTTGGCGGCCGCGTCGACTCTGTAGCAGACGCCGTCACCGCCGGTCAGGTTCTCAACGATGAAGTTGTAGTCGGACTGAACATTGTTGGCAGCCTTGGCATACTCACGGGTAACCAGGTCCGCAACACCGCCTGCGCCATAGGGGCAGATGATCTTAACCGTCTCGCCGGCGGCGAAAGCGGTTGTGCCGGCGGCCAGGGCAAAGACCAAGACCAGAACCAGCAGCATGGGGAGAACGCGCTTCAGGTTTTTCATTTGGTTCCTCCTAATGGAAAAATATATTTGACAAGGCAGATGCCTTAATCACAGAGGAAGAATGGGAGCCGATTAATTAATCAAATTAATTAATAAACAGCTTTAAACAATTCAATGGTATCATTTTACTCTCGTGCAATCTGTTTGTCAATTGTGCGAATGTGCCTAAAGAGAAGAGGAGAAATTAGATAGATTGCACAAAAACGAAACTTAATACTGTTGCGCAAAGCGGGCGCGGATGTCCTCCATCAGGTTTGCCCAGCGGGAGCCCTTCCGATAGAACACAGGCGTGTCTCCCAGAGGCGCCGGGACGGTATGATCGCCCTGCTCATAAGTTTTTCCGGTCCACAGATGGACCCATTCGCCCTCGGGGAGATAGACGCTGCGCTCCGTCTGCGCTTCCTGCCAGACCGGCGCGACCAGCACGTCTTCGCCCAGAAGATACTCAAACTGCTCCGTATAGCAGCGCGGATCGTCTTCATGATGCAGGAAGAGGGGACGCTGCACCGGGATGCCGCACTCATGGTTTTCTTTGACCAGCTCCTTCAGCATGGGGGCGAGAGCCGTGTAGATGCCGACCAGGCGGGCGAGACGGTTCATGCAGTCCTCGTCGTCGTAGTACTGGAAGTTGGTGTCCGGGCGATTGCCTTCGTGGGTGCGCATGACCGGGGTAAAGGCCGCCATCTCCGCCCAGCGGAGGAAGACTTCCTTGGTGCGGGTGTTGTCGAAGAGACTGGTGTAGCCGCCGATGTCGCTGTGGGTCAGACCGCAGCCGCTCATTCCGGCGCTCAGCGCGGCGCTGATAACGGTGCAGAGACCGTCGTGGCGGGAGAAGTCGACGCTCTGATCCCCGGCCCAGAGCAGGGTGCAGTATTTCTGGCTGCCGGTGAAGCCGGCGCGCATGAAGTAGACCACCTCGCCGAGCTTTCCGGCTTCGGAGACGGCGTCGTAGTTGCACTTGGCCCAGAGTGCCGGCCAGTGGTTGTGCTCGATCATGGGGCTCTTTCCGCTGTGCAGCACGATGTCGTCCGTCGGCAGATACTCGCCGAAGTCCGCCATCCAGCCGTCGATGCCGATGTCCAGGCTGTGCTTTCTGATGACCTCATCCTTGAACCAGTTAAAGGCTTTGGGATCCGTCAGGTCGATGACGCCGCAGTTGAACTCGCCGAAGTCAACCAGATAGACACTTCCGTCGCTGCGGCGGGCAAAGACATCCGCTTCCAGACCCTTGCGATACAGCTCTCCGCCTTCCACCAGGTAGGGATTGACGTAGCCGAGGAATTTGATCCCTCTGGCGTGGAGCTTTTCGATCTCGGCCGGGAGATCCGGGTACATCTCCGGGTGGAAATGCCAGTCCCACTGCAGGCGCTTGCCGAAGGAGGTGACACGCTTGCCGCACCAGTCTTGGCACCAGACGCCGGAGACCCTGATGTTGTGCTGCAGCGTTTTTTCCAGCAGGCCGAAGGAGCGCTCGCTTCCGCCCTGCACGCCGATGATGAGCCCGTTGTAGATCCAGTCGGGAAGCTCGGGCTGGCGGCCGAAGAAGGCCGTCTCCTTTTTCAGCAGGTCGAGGAAGTTCTCTGCGGCTTCCATGCGGATGGAGGCGGGAACGTCCCAGAACTGCAGCTCGTGGAAAGCTTCATGCCGGAAGTCAAAATCCGCATAGGCCGTGGTCTCGGCGTGCAGATAATAATGCCGGCCGGAGACAAAGGTAGGCTGGGGAAAGTTGGTGTTGTAATAATCGCCGCCGGCCTTGTTCTCCACATCGGAGCGCCAGGTCACATAGGTGGTCTTGTCGCGCCCGACACCCGGCTCCGAGGTCCAGAGGGGGAAGTGACGCCCGCGAAGATTGAAGTAGGACATCTGTTCACCGCAGCCCCAGCAGCATTCGTCCTTTTCCGCGGGGACGCGGAACCAGACACGGTTAATACTCGGATTCTTCTGCGTAAAGCGCAGCACGGCGCAGTCGCCGTCCAGGGTCACGCGCACCGTAAGGTCATCGCCGAATTCCAGCTCAGCGCCGTCGGAGTGCTCATGCAGGGCGGTAAGGGAAAGCGCGCGGCGCTCGGTTACATAGTCCTCGATCTTGAAGTTGCCGCGGTACATGTCGACGGACTCCTGCCCACAGCCGACGAAAATCATGGGGAAGGACGCGGAGGAGCGCAGAAGGGTTTCCCCGTGACGCTCCAGACGCCAGTCGGAAAGATTGTTGATCAGTTTCATAAAAGGCTCCCTTTTCCAGAGAT
>CADAPN010000196.1 GCA_902789835.1 Oscillospiraceae bacterium | reverse complement strand
CTGGAGACCTACGGAACGGACTGCATCTTCCGGATCCGTTTGAATCTGGGCTTCAAATGCTCCCAGCGCGTCAACGTCTACCTGCGCCAGATCGTGCAGGACCTCCAGGCCAGAGGCGAGCTTCCCGCCCAGGACAAGCGGTACTCGATCTACGGCAAGTCCACCGTCGGGACCTTCAAGTTCTGCATCATCCAGAAATCCGTCACAACCAAGACCGAGCTTTCCTCCCTGGATGAATTTGTGCTGAACACCAAGTACGCCATCCGCCGGGTTGCCGGCTCCAAAGAGCGCTGGTACGGTCTGGACACCTCTTCCCTGATTCTTGAGTCTGTGCCCCTGATTACAGGCGGCGGCACGGACAACATGCGCATTCAGCGCGCGGAAAGCAGCGCAGGATCCATTCCCCCTGTTTCCCCGACCGGGAAGAGCTGATTCTGATAAAGAAACAGTACGCACAAATACAGATTGAACCCTCCGTCAGGCTTCAAAGCCCGTCGGAGGGTTCGTTTTTTATGATACAGCACGATGCTCTGCTTATTTCACCACATCATAGAACACTTTGGCCTGGCTGAACAGCCATTCCATCACCGCGACACAGCGGTAGGCGGCGTTGAAGGAGGCAACATGCACCGCCGGATTCACCATCGTGAGTCCCGCCGCCTGCTTTGCCTCGTCGCTGTCTGCCACAATCGTGCCCGAACGCCAGAAGACGAAATAGTGCCCGGTATCGCTGACCGTGAGCTTGATTCCCGAGAGGGTTCTGTCATAGGGCTCCCAATCGCCGTTCCAGATCGAATATGCATAGCCGACCCCCTTTTCGGCAAAGCGTTCCATGAGTCTCTGGGCAAAGCGATATGCGCCCCTGTCGTCCTCCGCCGTGAAGAAGATAAACTTCTGATCCTTCAGGCTTTCCAGGCGGTTGACATCCCACTGGCCGCTGACAAACATACAGGCGGTGAAAAGGTCCGGGTCTTCCGCCGCAATGGACATCAGGGCCTCGCAGCCCATTCCCTGGCCTGTGCCGTAGATCCGGCTGCTGTCCACCGCATAGTCCCTGCGCAGGAAGTCGACAAAGTTTCTTGTGAGCTCGACATAGCCCGTCGTCGTATAGCCGTAGACATGGTCGAGAATCGCTTCGCGGTAGAGCGGCACCACAACAATCGCCGGGAACTGTTCCTGCCACGCCTTCGCGGTCCAGACCAGTCCGCCGATTCCCTGCACCAGCGGAAGATTCGGGTCGGTCCCCGTGGAGGTCAGGTCCGGCAGAAAGAGCACCAGCGGGTAGGCGGCCGCCTTGTCGTATTTTTCCGGCAGGAAGATGTTGTAATGGATATAGAGCCCGGTTTCCCGGTCGGTATAGGTCATCCGGTGAAAGAGGGCCGGCTGATTCAGGATCAGCTCCCACTTGTCATCGGCAAAGCTGTCGTCCACTTTTGTGAGCGAGGTCTTTTTCGTTTCGCCGCGCTCTTCGATTGTAGCCTCAGCCTGTTCGCCGGGCGCTTCGGACGCCGCATCTTCGGCGAAAGCGCCGGTCCCCGCGATCCCGCCCGAAATCGTCAGCAGCAGCACCAGCGCGAGGAGAAAGGAAAGCGCTCTCATGCCCGCACCGGCCGGGGCGCCAGCGCGCCGGTCTTCTTTCCGCCCTGTTCTCCCGCCTTCGGCGGGAGAACAGTTGTTGCTTTTTCTCATGCCCATATCAGCCAGATCACCAGCGCGCCGGTAACCGCCGCGATAAAGGTGAAAGGAATGCCGATCCGGGTAAAGTCACCGGTCGAGACCTTATAGCCTTCTTTCTGAAGGATGCCGATGCCGGCGATATTGGCCGACGCCCCAACCGGGGTGATGTTGCCGCCCAGCGTCGCCCCGATCAGAAGGCCGAAGGCAAAGAGGTAGGGCTCCACCCCCAGCTGTGCGGCGATGCCGCTGACCACCGGGAGCATGGTCGCCACATAGGGGATGTTGTCAATGAAGGCGCTCAGGAGCACCGAGACCCCCACGATCAGCACATAGGTCACAAGCTTGGAACCTCCGCCCAGCTTGACAAACAGAGAGGCGATGGCATCGATCACGCCGGCCTGGGTGATGCCCTCAATGACCATGAAGAGGCCCGCCAGCAGCAGGAGCGTCTTGTAGTCGATGGACTTCAGCACGCTTTTTGCCACGCCGCCGGAGCGCTGGCGGATCAGCTCGTAGAGAATGCCGATCACCGCCAGGCCGCAGCAGATAAAGCCGTTGGTGAGCTCCGGCTTGTTTTTAAACTGAGACGCAACAATGAGCAGGACCACGGTCCCCACCATCAGCACCGTCGGGACATAGTCGGTCACAACGGTCGTGACCTCCGCCGTCACCTTCTCCTTCTCCTTGCGGAAGATAAACAGCAGCACCGGAATCGTCAGCAGCGCTCCGGCTTCCACCGCAAAGGCAATGCCGGGCTTGCCCATGAACCAGAAGAAGTCGTTGAAGCTCATGTTCATGTAGCCCGCCAGGAGAATCGACGTGGTGTCGCCCACCAGAGTCGCCGCCCCCTGCAGGTTGCTGGATACCGCAATGGCGATGATGAGCGGGATCGGATTGGTCTTGAGCTGTCTCGCCACCGCGAGGCCGACCGGCGCAACCATCAGGACCGTCGCGACGTTATCCACGAAAGCTGAAATCAGGCCCGAGAAGATCGACAGCACCACGGCCGCCCACTGGATATTCGGCACCTTCTGCAGCAGCTGTTCCGCCATCCGGCCGGGCATCTGGCTCTGGATAAAGAGCTCCACCGTCGCCATGGTACCGGTCAGCATCATCAGCACGTTCCAGTTGATCGCCCCCACGGCGCTCAACGGCGGCAGAATCCCAACCAGCATGAAGACCAGCGCTGCCGCCAGCGCAATGATCCAACGGTAATCCGCAAAAATCAGCAGCAGCACATACATGCCCGCAAATAGGGCAAGGGCAAGTATCATTGTATTCATGTCAAAATGCCTCCGCGTAGTTCAATTGATTATCAGCACGGGATCAGATCATCGTTTCCGGATGAAAGACCTCGTCAAAACGCTCTTCCGTCAAAAAGCCCAGGCGAACACAGGCTTCCTTCAGCGAGATGTTCTCCTGAAAAGCCAGCTTTGCGGTTTTCGCCGCGTTTTCATAGCCGATATACGGGTTCAGCGCCGTCACCAGCATGAGGGAGTGATGGAGGTTCTGCTTCATCCGCTCCCGATCCGCCCGGATGCCGTCGGCGCAGCGCTCCGTAAAGGACACGATGGACTCTGACAGCAGGCGCACCGACTGCAGGAAGTTATAGGCCAGCACCGGCAGAAAAACGTTGAGTTCAAAATTCCCCTGCGACGCGGCGATGCCGACCGCCGTGTCGTTGCCCATTATCTGCACGGCCACCATCGTGACCTGCTCACACTGGGTGGGATTCACCTTTCCGGGCATGATGGAGCTTCCCGGCTCATTTTCCGGAATGCAGATCTCGCCGAGGCCGCAGCGCGGGCCGCTGGCCAGCCAGCGGACATCGTTTGCAATCTTCATCATGTCTGCCGCCAGAGCCTTGACCGCGCCGTGGGCGAAGACGAGCTCGTCACGGGATGTCAGGGCGTGGAACTTGTTTTCCGCCGGCACGAAGCGCGTCCCCGTGATCCGGCTGATCTCTTCGGCCGCAAGGCGGTCAAAGCCTTCCGGGGCGTTCAGGCCCGTTCCCACCGCTGTTCCGCCCAGTGCCAGCTCCCGCAGCGGTTCCAGCGCCGTTTTCAGCATTCCGAGGTCCCGCTCCAGCGAGCTTCTCCAGCCGCTGATCTCCTGGGAAAAGCCGATGGGCACCGCATCC
>CADAPN010000195.1:415-4247 GCA_902789835.1 Oscillospiraceae bacterium | reverse complement strand
TTTGGTGCGCGAGGCGGGACTTGAACCCGCACGCCCGGAGTGAGCACTAGAACCTGAATCTAGCGAGTCTGCCAATTCCACCACTCGCGCCTGTTTGGAACGTGACAAATAATAGCACGCAGCAGGGACTTTGTCAAGAACTTTCTTCAGGCAGGAACCCCTGCCGGACTCCCTGCCGTTTTTTGCCGCTGGAATCAGCAAAACGTTGTAAAACAGGGAAAAATGAGATACAATAACGAAAAAAGGAGGAATGGATCATGAAATCATTCAATGACTTTCCGAAAGTATCCCTCGGGATTTTCCCGACACCGATTCACAGACTCGATCGGATCAGCGCTCTGCTGAACACGAATATCTATATCAAACGCGATGATCTCTGCGGTCTGGGGCTCGGCGGAAACAAGACCAGAAAGCTGGAATATCTGCTGGCAGATGCGATGCAGAAGAAGGCCGAGATTGTTTTCACGACCGGCGGCGCTCAGTCCAATCACGCCATGCTGACGGCGGCGGCGGCCGGAAAGCTGGGGCTGAAAGCAATCCTTGTTCTGAAAAAGCGCGGCGTGACGGAATGCCTTGGCAACCAGCTTCTGGAGCACCTGATGGGTACCGATGTCCGCTTTGTCGATACAGACAGCTATGACGACATTTACGACGAGATGGACCGCATCGGCAAAGCGCTCGGGAAGCCGTACTACAAGATCCCCTGCGGAGGCTCCAATGCTCTGGGGGCCATCGGCTATGTGGAGTGTGCTGAGGAAATCCGCGACAGCGGTCTGCCCTTTGACCATATTGTCTGCGCCGAAGGCAGCGGGGGGACGATGGCCGGTCTCGCGCTCGGGGCGAAGCTGTTTCTGCCGCAGACGAAGGTCCACGGCATGATGGTCGATACCGATCCCTTTGATGAGATCACGCCCCGCCTGATGAAAGAATCGGCCGCCCTGCTGGAATCGGATGTTTCGATCAGCAGCAGCGACTTTCATCTGCGCGATATGTGCGGCCCCGGCTATGCCATCCCCTCCGAGGAGGGAAATGCCGCGGTCCGGCTGCTGGCGTCGGAAGAGGGGATTTTCCTGGACCCCGTCTATACAGGGAAAGCCTTTGCCGGACTTGTGGCCATGGCAAAGGAAGGCGCGTTCCGTCCGGATGAGAAGGTCCTGTTTCTCCATTCCGGCGGGGCCGGCGGCCTGTTTGCCGTGCTGTAAGGCGGCGAGTACCGAAGAGGAGGAAAGCTCCCCTTTCATGCAGAAAGTGAAATAAAGAGGGAATAGAAAGAATGAAAAAACTGAAGATCACAAATAACGCTCCGGTTGTGCTGGGCTTTGCCCTTGCCTGTTTTGCCGTTCTGATCCTCGGCTTCCTTACCGGCGGCAAAAGCAGCAGGCTGCTTTTCATGACCTATCGCTCTTCCCTGACGAATCCGCTGACCTATGTCCGGTTTTTCACCCATGTGCTCGGGCATAACGGCTGGGCGCATTTTATCGGGAACATGTCCTATATCCTGCTTCTCGGGCCGATGCTGGAGGAAAAATACGGCGGTGCAAAGATCCTCGAGGTCATCGGCATCACGGCGCTCGTAACGGGGATCGTCAATTTTATCTTTTTCCCGTCGGTTGCCCTCTGCGGGGCCAGCGGCGTGGTCTTTGCCTTTATCCTGCTGGTTTCCTTCACGAATGTCAGGGAGGGCGAGATCCCCGTTTCGGTGATTCTGGTGGCGCTGATTTTCATCGGCCAGCAGGTCTATGAAGGGCTCTTCGTGCAGGATAACGTGTCCAATCTGTCCCATATCCTCGGCGGCATTGTCGGTGCGGTCGTCGGCTACCGGCTGAACGTGGGGAAAAAGAAGGCTTCGTAAAAACAGCGCGGCGTTCTGCCGTGCAGGGCGGCCGTCAGCTGTTCTTTTCAAAATGAATGGCGGAAACGCTGTCGAGCAGATTCCTGAACTCGGCCAGTTTTTCTTTCTTTTCCAGAAACAGAATGGTCACCGCTTCGTAAAGCGATACGGTCGTGATGATATCGAACAGGTAGAAGAAGAATTCGTCCCACATGGTATCCCCTGCCAGTGCGCTTCTCATCAGGAACATGAACAGGAAACTCAGCAGCCCTGCGATAATAAAGTATACGGCTGTCCTGTCTCGCTGTCTGGTTTCATTGACTTTGCCCTTCAGTTCGATGATCAGGTTCTTTTTCAGGATGTCGGCCATCTGCGTCTCCGTATAAGGCCCGAAATCGTTGAATTGCAGCGTCAGATCCACCTTGTATTTCCGTGGAGCCAGGCCGAAGACAGACCGGATCTGGTCCAATACCTCGGTGCTGATCAGCGGCGTATCGGTGAGGCAGGTGCTGTCGATCCAATCCTCCGCACTGTCATACTGCATAACAATCTTCGCGGTTTTCTCCTCTTCGTCGATTTTGAAAAACTCGCGTTCAATACTGTCCCATTCTTCCAGCATTTTCGCTTTCATTCTTTCGCCATAAAGCAGGGCCTGTCAGGCCCTGCTTTTTCCTTTCTCACGGGTTGTCGGTTCCCTGCGGCGGGAATCTGCTTCCGCCCTCATCAGAGCCATTTTTTCTTTTTGAAGTAAAGCAGGGACGAAATGGCAATCACCAGCGCCGATGCAATCACGAGCGGATAGCCGTAGGGCGAGTCCAGCTCCGGCATATGCGTAAAGTTCATACCGTACCAGCCGGTGATCAGTGTCAGCGGCATGAAGATCGTGGTCACCACCGTCAGGATCGTCATGATTTTGTTCTGCTTCAGTTCGATCTGTGACTGATACAGATCGCCCAGCTGCATGGTGTAGTCCCGAAGGGATGTCGCGGTCCCGTACAGCCGGTCCATGCGATTGGAAAACATCCGGAAATAGCGCAGGTTTTCTTCCTTGAAGAAGCCGTTTTCGTTCTCCTCCAGCTCCTGCGTAAAGTCGATCAGCTGCTCATAATGGATTCTCAGTTCACGGATCTCTCCGCGGATCAGGTTGATCTCTTTCGGGTATTCGCTCTCTCCCTTGTCGAGGATATCCTTTTCAATCCGGTCAAGCTTGCTTTCAAAGCCTTCCATCAGGTCAAGGTCCTCATGCACGATCTGCTCCAGAAAGTCGTAGAAGAACCGCTCCAGACAGGGCATTTTCCATTGTCTGGAGTTTTTGATCTTTTCGATAATCTGCTGGGCCGTGTTCGTGTCGTCAATAAAGACGATGCCCTTTTCATCCAGCGCAAAGGCGAATTTATGGTTCGCTCTCATAAGATTCTTTCTGTCCGGCAGGGAAAAGGTCCCCGTCAGGGAATCATAGTTCACTTCCGTCTTCGTGTTGTGAATAGCGGCCGTGTTCAGGCCCAGGTCGATCCCCATATCGAAGAGTTCTTTTTTCTCTTCCCACTCGTTCGTGGTCAGGACGGCGACAAACTGGCTCTCTCCCGTTTTCATTTCGGGAGGACTGCACTCTACAAGGGTTTTTTGGATCAGATAGTACATGGCAGCTCCTTCATTCGGCTTTTTGATCGTCTCTGCGCTGTATTATAGGGCGAAGGCAGAGAAAACGCAAGAATCTTATTGCCGGCACAGCCCATTTTTGGTAGCCATGGCCGCAATTCTGTGCTATACTTCATACGATGATTGAAACGCAAGCCCTGACAAAATTGCGAGGTGAATCATGAACGAATTTGTAAAACTTCTGGTCTGGCAGATGGCGCAGGTCCTGGGCTACGAAAACCAGACCGACCTGGCAGAGCATTCTGTTCTGCTTCTTGTCGACTATGACGCCGACGTCTGTCACCCCATCTTCATCGGGAAGCACTTTGTTTCCGCAGATCTTGACCCGGGGATGCCCTGGAA
>CADAPN010000195.1:0-373 GCA_902789835.1 Oscillospiraceae bacterium | reverse complement strand
CGCAGATCTTGACCCGGGGATGCCCTGGAAGGGCGCCGTGAAGTATCTCACCTCCGATGTGATCTCCGACGAATACAAACGGGAATGTGCGCTTTTCTTCTCCGAAAAGGCCGCCCGGCGCAAGTATGAAAAGCAGCGCGTTTACGATTCCATCAACTATGTCTCTCAGCTCTCAGACGGCAAGCGCTGGACGCACTGCATGCAGTCGCTCTTCACCAGCTCCCGCTCCATTCAGGAGCTGTCCTCTGCCTTTACGGCGGAGGCTTCTTTCCTGCACTCTCCGGATATTCATTTCCCGCCCTTCGATCCGGCTTCCTCCGAGTCCGCGGGGATCTTTACGCCGGAGGGCTCGCCTGACAACCGCGAGCATCTG
>CADAPN010000194.1 GCA_902789835.1 Oscillospiraceae bacterium | reverse complement strand
CTCAAGAAAAGAAGAACAATGAATCATGAACGCTAAAGAAAAATCCAGGGCGTATTTCAACGCCCATCGAAAATCCCGGCTTGCCCGGGGCGGCTACTGGCGGGCGGACTACCGTCACGTTATGAAGGAGATCGAGCGGTTTCGACCGGCGAGCCTGATCGATATCGGCTGCGGACCGGGAGGGTTTCTCTGCGCTGTACAGAAGCGTTTCCCGGATATTCAGCTCAACTCGCTGGATCTTTCCGAGGAGATGGTACGGGAGACGCAGGAGCGCCTCGGCCCTTCGGCAGTTGCGATTGTGGGGGATTCGGAGCATATGCCGCTGGAAAGCGAACAGTATGAAATCGTGACGTGCAACATGAGCATTCACCACTATCCCCACGCCCAGAATGCCGTCAACGAGATGTACCGCATTTTAAAACCCGGCGGAACCCTGCTGCTCAATGATATGGACTGTGCATCTCCCATTCGTGCTTTGGCAAACTGGGCCTTTCCCCGCCTGCCGGGCGGAGATGTGAAGATGTACACCCGCAGGGAAATCACACAGATGATTCAGGAGGCGGGTTTTGGGCGCTGGTATTATCGGAAGATTTCGCCCTTTTCCTTCCTGTGCACGGCAAGGAAGGTGTGACCGACAACGCCGCGTTGGAGGGGAAAACCGTGGTTCGGCTTCATGCTGATCTGGAAGTCAAAACAATCTGAGGAATAGAGGAGAACAAGAGAGATGAACATGAAAGATTACGAAGCATTATCCAAAAAGCATTTTGACGGGCAGGCCGCCGAATATGACCGGCGTGACACCTATTATTATTCACGGAACGGGAAAATCAGCAACCGAGATATTGCCGGGCAGATCAGGAACCTGACCTATGAATCACTCCTGGATGTCGGCTGCGGGACGGGATTTCTGATAGAACTGCTTACAAAGCAAAGACCTGCTCGCTATTGCGGCGCGGATCTGTCAGACGAGATGATCCGCGTGGCGAAAGAAAAGCAAATCGACGGAGCGGAGTTTGTTGTAAGCTCAGCGGACAAACTGCCATATCCGGACGAGACGTTCGATATCGTTACCTGCTCTCAGAGCTTCCACCACTATCCTTATCCCCAAAAAGCGATGCAGGAAGCGAAGCGTGTGCTGAAGAGCGGCGGTCTGTATATTCTGTCCGATACCGGTATCGGCGGGATCGGCGCCTGGATCGACAACCACATCCTCTTTAAGCTGATGAAGAGCGGCGATTGCCACACCACGGATCGCAAAGGGATCGAGAAAATGATGAATGCGGCCGGCTTTACGGTGACGGATTCCCGACAGGTCAAGGGCATGATTTATACCGTTACCGGAAAGAAGAACTGACATATTGGATGAATCATATTCCGGTAAATGAGCTTCCCTATGGGAAGCCGGTTAGGAAATGGCTCAGGGACAGATATGGGAAAAAGCGAAAAAAGCGGATCGGATCTGGGAGAAGACCGTTCAGAACTATGACGGCTATCTTCCGGATCTCCCGGACTACGGAGGAAAGAAAAACGGGCACGCCAGGGCAATTTACGGCAGCAGAATATGAGACCGTCACCGACGAGCAGGGGTTCCTGGTAAGCCGAAGAACGATGAAGAAGAGTCCAAGATCCGCAGATTGATCATGCAAGGAGAACAATATGCTTTTAGCGGTTCTTCTGGCAATCATTTTTGCGCCGCGATGGCATTGATGCTGAGCTCAGCCGTGGCGTTTATTCAGGACAGCGGAAGGTCTCGGGCCTGGAGCTTGGTTGATTCTGAAATAAGGAGGGTGTAAGCGTGCAATTTGTTGAAATTGGAAATCCGTCGGGAAAGACCCTGATGCTGCTGCCGGGCACGGCCTGCGACTACCAGACGAACTTCGCTGCGGTGCTGGACCGATTGGGCGAAAAATACCATCTGATCTGCGTCAATTACGACGGCTTTGACGGCAGCGGAGCGATCTTCCCGGATATGATCACGGTCACAGAGAAGATAGAAACGTACATCAGAGAAAAACACGGAGGCCGGCTTGACGGGGCGATCGGTTCCTCTCTGGGCAGCAGCTTTGTGGGCCAGCTGATCCAGCGGGAGAACATCCATCTTGACCACGGGATCTTCGGAAGCCCGGATCTGGACCAGAGCGGAAAGCTCAGCGCCTGGCTGCAGTCCAAGCTGGTGGTCCCGCTCCTGACCAGCTTTACCAAAAACGAAAAAAAGATGGCAAAAACCAGAGAAAAGCTTAAACGCTTTTTTGAAATGAACGACGAAACGGCGGACCGCTTCATGGCCTGCTTTGCCAAGTTCAGCCCGGAGTCCATCAAAAACGAGTATTACACGGACCTGCTTACCTGGCTCAGGGACGATATTCATGTGGAGGGCACCAAGGTCCATTTCATCTATGCGAACAAAATGGGAGAAAAGTATCTCAAGCGCTACAAAAAGTATTTCCGGGATCCGGAGATCAGGGAATTCGATATGCAGCATGAGCAGTGGCTCTTCGGCGGGGAACAGTATACCACGCCTGTATTGAAGGCGATCGACGAGTTTATGGAACTTAACGGTGATGGGCACACTGCATGAAAATTTATGAATATGGCGTGGAAAACCCGGAGTGCATTCTGCTGATCCACCCGTCGCTGGTGACATGGGACTACTTTGAAAATGTCATTCCGCTTCTGAAAGGACACTATCACCTGCTGATACCGGCAATCCCGGGGTATGACCTGAAGGACGACTCCCAATTCAGCACGGTTGAGAAAGTCGCGTCTCAACTGGCGGATGATCTTCTGCAAAAAGGCATTCGTGAAGTGAAAGCCATCTACGGCTGCTCGATGGGCGGGAGCATTGTGCTTCGGATGGCGGCCGACGGGAAGCTGAAAGCGCAGCACTATGTCATGGATGGGGGAATTACGCCCTATCAGCTGCCATGGATCCTGACCCGGCTGATTGTGCTGCGCGATTTCGGCATGATGGCGCTTGGAAAACTCGGCGGAGAAAGGCTGATCGTGAAGGCGTTCAGTTCCTCGCAGTACAGCGAGGAAGATCTGAAGTACGTGGCCAATATCTTCCGCCACTGCACATACAAGACGCTCTGGAATACCTTCGATTCCTGCAACAACTATCAAATGCCGAAAACCCTCATGCGTTTTCCCGGCAAGATGCATTACTGGTATGCGGAAAAAGAACGCAAGGCCAGAGACTGGGACCTGAAATATATGAAGAAGTTTGTTCCGGATACCGTTTTCATCTGCTTTGGGGGCATGGATCACGGGGATATGGCGCTGTTTTATCCGGAACGGATGGCGCAGGAGCTGCTTGCACTCTGATATGAGACTGTCGCAGATCAGCAGGGGTTCCTGGTAAGCCGAAGGACATCCTTCAAAAACAGGAGGAGAACAACATGCTTTTAACGGTATTTCTGGCAATTGTTTTTTGCGCTGCGATGGCATTGATGCTGATCTCAGCGGTGGCGTTTATTCAGGACAACAAGTTTTTCTCTTCTGCTCCAAAAGAAGCGAGAGAAGTGCTGGTCCAGAGAGATCATGAGCTCTTCTATGGGGCAAGGGCAATCGGATGGACCCTTTTTATCATCAGCATTCTGATGATCCTCGGAGTGGGCGTGATCGCCGTCTGGGACGGCTTCCGAAGCGGATTCACGTTCCGGCAG
This sequence comes from Oscillospiraceae bacterium, assembly GCA_902789835.1. Next base: position 174 of record CADAPN010000194.1, on the reverse strand, counting down.
TTCTTTTTGAGATTTGTGCTGATCCTTACCATTTACAAGATCTGCGACATGACGCTCATTGACAACTTCCTGCTTCTGAAATTCCATTTCTTTCAGTATTATTACCCCGAGGCGGAACATGTGATGGAGGGAAGAAAATACGGCTTCAACATCAAAAGCCAGCTGCTGAAGCTG
>CADAPN010000193.1 GCA_902789835.1 Oscillospiraceae bacterium | reverse complement strand
TTGCGGATGCTGACCTTGCTGAGGAAGGGGAGACGCCGCCAGAGCGGTCCGATGCGCTCCAGCAGGACGCGCTTGCCCACGGCGGGGGCCTTCGGCCGGATGAGCTCGGCGGGCTTTTCCGCCAGGGCCGAACGGCAGGCGAGCCAGGTGACAAAGACACTCCCCGCCACCGAGACCAGCAGGCAGGCCGTGAGCATCCAGGGACTGAAATGGAAGAGCAGATCCTCATACTGGTACATGATGTTGTAGGCGTACCAGACAAGATACGGCAGCCCCGTGGCCCCGACGAAGAAGCCCAGCAGGCAGCCGAGCAGGGCGGAGAGCCCGGCGTAGAGCAGGTACTTGGCCGTGATGACCGAAGAGGAATAGCCCATGGCCTTGAGGGTGCCGATCTGGGTGCGCTCTTCGTTCACCATCCTCGTCATGGTGGTGATGCAGACCAGCGCCGCCACCAGCACAAAGAACACCGGGAACACCACCGCCACGCCGTCGACAATGGCGCTGTCGTTTTCAAAGGTCACATAGCCGGGATTGGACGTGCGGTCCAGGGTAAAGAGCTCCGGCCGGATCGAGTCCTCCAGCTCCGCTTCTCCCTCGGCCAGCTCCTTTTCCGCGTCTTCCAGCTTCTGCCGGGCCTCGGCGAGCTCGCGGTCGGCCTGTTCCTTCCCCTGCTGGTACTCATATCTGCCCGCCGCCAGCTGCTGCTCTGCCTCTTCCAGCTGCCGGCGGCTGTTCTGAAGGGTGGTGCGGGTCATGTCCAGCTCCATCTTTTTGGTCGTGTAGGCAAGCCCCTTGTCCATCTGGTCAAGCCCCTGATCGATGGCGCCCAGAATACTGTCGACATCCAGCTGTCCCGTCAGTCCGCCAAGGGAATCCGTCAGGCCGTTTAAGTCCCCGATCAGGCCGGGGAGGTCGCTGAGGGACGGATTCTCCGACAGACCCTCGAATGCGCCGGTGAGGGCCTCGGTCGCCGCGTCGAACTGCTGTACGTCCTCCGGAGAATAGGCCGCATAAAAATCCCGGTAGTCCGCGGCAAGCTGGGCTTCGTTTTTCACCAGCTCCGCCCAGCCGGCATCAAGGGTGTCCTGGGCCGCCTGAAGCTTCTGCTCGCCTTCGGCCAGCTCCCGGGCCGCCTGCTGCAACCCGAGGCGGTATTCGGACCAGCCGTCGTCCAGCTCTTTCCGGGCCCGGAGAAGCTCCTCACTGTTCTCCTGTCGCAGCTGCTGGGCCCGGAGCAAGCCCCGCCGGTTCAGCAGCGTCTCAACAGAGGGACGCAGACGGCGCAGGGCATCGGTGTATTCCTCCGAGTAGATTTCCCCCGGCAGGTCCAGCCACAGCAGCAGCTCGTGGTACACCTCGTCCGTGAAGGCCGCGGCGGGCAGCAGGACAAAGCCGGTGGGCTTGCCGGAGCCAAGCTCGCTGCTGCCGCGGTCGAGGGAGATGTACCGCGGACTGCGGGCGATCCCGACCAGAGTAAAGTCCCTTTCGGAGAAGTGCTCCAGGGTGTCTTCGCTGTTGGCATCCGTCAGGACAATGTGCCGTCCCAGGTCTTCTGTGCGGAAGACGGAAGAGTCCCCCAGGCACTCGCCGCTGTTCTCCGGCATGCGGCCCAGCAGAAGCTCCGGCACGGCGACCGCTTCGGTCAAGGTCTGAAAATGCCAGACCTCCTCATCGCCGTCCCCAAAGCGCGCATAGGCGTCGGCGAAGCAGGCCCCCTCCGCCGCGTCCACCCCGGGGAGCTGCTGAAACGCGGCGGGATCGGACTTCATGAGGCCGAGACTGCTCATGAGCTGAAGATCGTACATCTTCTGCCGGCGCATATAGTCGTCCGCGGAGCGCAGCATGTCCGGCTGGGAGCTCTTGAGCCCGGCGTAGAAGCCCACGCCCAGCGCCACGATGGCGAGGATCGCGAGGAAACGGCCCAGAGTCGCGCGGATGCTCCGCAGGAGCATTTTTCGGGTTTCGGTGTTCATGCGCTCACCATTCGATCTCTTCGATGGGAGTCGCGTGCGGATTCACGCTGACGGACTGGACGGTGCCGCTCTTGACGCGGATTACGCGATCCGCCATATCGCAGAGGGCCTTGTTGTGCGTGATGATAACGACGGTCATGCCCTGCTGCCGGCTGGTGTCCTGCAGCAGTTTCAGAATCGCCTTGCCGGTGTGATAGTCCAGTGCGCCGGTAGGCTCGTCGCAGAGGAGGAGTTTCGGGTTCTTTGCCAGAGCCCGGGCGATGGCGACACGCTGCTGTTCCCCGCCTGAGAGCTGGGCGGGAAAATTGGCCGCACGATCCTTCAAACCGACCTGGTCCAGAACCTTCCGGGCATTCAGAGCCCGCGGTGAAAGCTTTGCCGCGATCTCGATGTTCTCCAGGGCGGTAAGATTGGGGATCAGGTTATAGAACTGGAAGACAAAGCCCACGTCGTGCCGCCGGTAGGAGGTGAGCTGCGCCTTGTTGAGGGAGGAAATCTCCTTCCCGTCAACGGTCACGCTGCCGTCGGTGAGGCTGTCCATCCCGCCGAGAATGTTCAGAAGGGTGGTCTTCCCGGCGCCGGATTCCCCGACGATCACGCAGATTTCGCCCCGCTCGATCACAAAACTGGCATCGTGCAGCGCCGTCACGGCCACTTCCCCCGCCTGATAGACCTTCCGGACCCGGTCAAACCGGATGAATCCCTGTGCCATGGAAACATCTCCTCCGTTCTTTATGGAATCATAGTAACATACAAAAGCGTGTTTGCCAAGAACAGGCGTGGGATCCGGTGCTCCCGGAAAAAATACCGGAAGAGAATCCCTGCCGTGATGACAGGAGCGGGCGAAAACAGAAGAAGCACCTCCAAAATGAGGTGCTTCCCTGAAGATCGGCAACACAGACAGGATGCTGTGTATGGATTCAGAACGTCAGGCCGTACGAAACCGACTCAGTTCACTTTTTCCTTAAACGCCTTGCCGGCCTTGAAGATGGGGGTGTTGCTTGCCGCGATCTTAATCTGTTTGCCGTTGGCGGGATTTCTGCCTACACGCGCATCACGATGACGGCAGGTGAAGGTTCCGAATCCGATCAGGGTGACAGGCTCACGGGCGGCCAGGGAATCCATAATGGAAGTGAGGACGGAATCCACGGCGGCGGCAGCGGCCTTCTGGCTGAGTCCGCTCTCGGCGGCGACTTTCTTGATCAGTTCTGTTTTGTTCATAAGTCAAACTCCTTTTTTGTCAGAAATGCGCTTATTTTTGTCTGGGGGATATCTGAAAAGATTATAGCAAAACTACGGTTGGATGGCAATATCCTAATAAAAAAACCTGTTGAAATACGATATGTTTTTATAGTAAGGAAGCCCCCGGCTCAACATAGAGCCGGGGGCCAGACAGTTTGGCATCAGTCAAAGTAGCGTCGGTAGAGGTTGTAGATATGGGGTTCAAACTCCTGACGTACATTGACGCCGTGAGCCTGAATCCCGCTTCGGATGTTCAGTCTGAGCTTGTCAAAATCGCCCGTCCTGTGGAGCCGATACTGCGGTTGAAGTCTGGACAGGTTTTCGATCTGATGGCTCAGATCCTTGAGGACGCCTTCGCGTTCCATTTCATCACTCCAGACACTCAGATTGGCTTCGTAACTGTTTTCCGTCGCCCTGCTTTTTTTCCTTCAAGCTCCTTTCCAAAACCGAATAGCGACTCTTTTTCATTGAAGAGAGTTTATCATATCAAACATGTAAAAACAAGATGACATGCTGACCAAATATTTTTGGTGTTAGTCGGAATTGTAGGACCTAAAGCTTAAAGTGCCAACAGACCTTCGGTCTGAGATGAGAGATAAGTTATGGGTTCTCTCACAGCGGATAAC
>CADAPN010000192.1 GCA_902789835.1 Oscillospiraceae bacterium | reverse complement strand
TCAGGATGTCTATGAATCCATCCCTGAGAAGTGGCGCGACATCCTCGACGAGTGCGCGCTTGAGTTCGGTATGTGGGAGCAGACCTCCTGCGCCGATGATGAGCAGGTTCAGATCGAGAAGATGAAGAACGAAGACGGCGTGACCTGGAACGAAGTCGACATCGACGCCTTCACCGAGGCCTGCGCGCCGGTCTATGACTGGATCGTTGAAGAGTACGGCGCCAACCCCGACCTGCATCAGCAGCTGGTCGACGCCCTCGCCGCGTTCCGCGCCGAGAAGGCCGCCTGATTCTCTCGCGAACTTTATCATTCCCAAGACGTAAACGACTGGACTGCCCGGTTTTCCGGGCAGTCCATGTCGGGTATTAGCCCCTGTTATGATTCTGTAAAGAAAGCAGATTATGTGATTGCCTATGAAAAAGAAACCTCTTTTTAAGCGGATTATGACCAACCTTGACGCGGTCATCTGCGGCGTGACGCTGACGATCTGCGTGATTCTCGTCAATGCCAACGTCATTTTTCGCTATTTTCTGAACAACCCCATCAAGTGGACCGATGAAGTGGTGACCAGCCTCTTCATCTGGACCGTCTTTATGGGCAGCGCCTATGCCCACCGCAAGCATGCGCACCTGGGCGTTGACATTGTGATCAACCTCATCCACGGCAAAGCCCGGAACATCATCGAGTTTGTCATGGATATTCTGCAGATTCTGATTCTGATTCTGCTGACCTACATCAGTGCGCAGTATGTCTGTGCGCTGATCTGGAAGCGCGGCATTGTCTTCGAGTGGGTGGAAGGCGCGCTGAAATACGTCGGGCAGATCAAATATACCTACACCGACACGCTCCGTATCCCCAAATGGTACACCGGCATTGCCGTTCCGCTCGGCTTCGGTCTCTCACTGATTTATGCAATCTACTTCTTCCTGCGCGACCGCCTGCACCTCATTAAGGCAAAGCCCCAGGAAGAGTCTGAAAAAATCGTCGAGGAAGGAGGAGCCTACTGATGCTGACCTTTACCAATCTGATTCCGATCTTCCTGGTCTTCATCCTCATGCCGATCGTCTATGCGCTCTTCGGCTCCACCTTCTTCTACTTCCTGTTCATCAACACCACGGTTCAGCCCTGGACCATTCTCCAGAAGGTCATGAATTCCACCGGGTCCTTCTCCATGCTGGCAATCCCCTTCTTCGTCATGTCCGGCTCGGTCATGAACTACGGCGGCATCAGCGACAAGATGATGGACTTCTGTGAATGCGTGACCGGTCACATGAAGGGCGGCCTTGCCCAGGTCAATGTGCTGCTGAGCATGCTGATGGGCGGCTGCTCGGGCTCGGCCAACGCCGACTGCGCCATGCAGTCCAAGATGCTGGTCCCGGAGATGGAAAAGCGCGGATACTCCAAGGCCTTCTCCGCCGCCATCACCGCGGCCTCATCGGCGGCCACCCCGGTCATTCCTCCCGGAGTCAACCTGATCGTCTACTCGCTGATCGCCCAGGCCTCCCTCGGTCGTATCTTCGCGGCAGGCTACGTCCCCGGCATTCTGATGAGCATCTCGATGATGATCGTTGTGACCATCATCGCGCACAAGAGAAACTATCCCACCACGCGTGACAAGTTCCCGCCCATCACGACGGTGCTGAAGCAGGCGTTCATCTCCTTCTGGGGTCTGTTCTTCCCCTTCGGCATCATCCTCGGTATGCGCTTCGGTCTGTTTACGCCGGCCGAAGGCGGCGCGGTGGCGGTGCTGTACTGCTTCATCATCGGCAAGTTCGTGTACCGGCAGCTCAGCTTCCGCAAGCACTTTATCTCCATCATGCTCGACACCATCGCCGGCACCTCCAGCGTCGTGCTGATCATGGTCTCGGCCAGCACCTTCGGCCAGTACATGAGCATGATTAACCTGCCGAAGATTGTCGCGAGCTCCATCACCAACCTGACCACCAACCGCTACGTGTTCCTGATGCTGGTGAACGTGGTTCTGCTGATCATGGGCATGTTCCTCGAAGGCGGCGCCGCGCTGATGATCGCGACGATCGGCGGCATCACGCCTCCCTTCGGTTCCATGATGTTCACGACCTGCGGCATCACCGGCTGCAAGATCAGCGCCTTTATCAAGGAAGTCTGGCCATTCATCATATGCCTCTTCCTCGTGCTGCTGCTCATCACCTTTGTGCCCTGGCTGGTCACCATCGTTCCCGACCTGGTCTACGGCACGGCGAGCGGCAACCTGGTGAACTTCTAGTTTTTCGGTGCATGCACATAATAAGCAACACCCCGCCTTTCGGCGGGGTGTTCTTTTCTCTTCAGAGGTGCTTCGGCTCGCTGTTGCGTTCCCGGAGCCAGTCCCGAATTCGCTGGAACAGGGACGGACGCCGGCGGTAGAATTTCTTTCCGGTTTTCCACTCCACAAACGAAACGAAGTCCTTTTGTTTCTCCCCCAGGGCGGTCTTCGGGATACAGTATCCCCCGTTCGGCGTCGGGAAGAGGTAGAAGAAGTTCAGATCCTCGCCCATCTTGAGAATCTCACCGTAGCCCACCGGGGTCAGCTTTTCCTCGTCCGGTTTCCCCGGATGGAAGGTAATCTCGATCCCCTTGTCGGTGAAGCAATAGCGGGAGGAGGGAAAGCCTTTTCCCGATGCCTTAATGGCCTCGGTCAGCTTCTTCGCCGTGTGGTTGGAGGCGCTGTAGGTGCTGGTCATGAGATAGGCGCCGTAGGCCACCAAGGCGATTCCCCAGAAGCGGCTGAAATACATCGCCCCGACGGCGATGGCCGCAAGGCTCAGAAGGTTGCGGGCGATGAAGTTTCTTGTGCAGAAGAGATCATACTGCATGTGGGACAGGGCAACGAGGCTGTCCTCGTTGTGTTCCATGGTGATGTCATACTGAAGCATTCCGGGCTCCTTTCCTCGGCGCGGCGGTACTGCCGATGTTGCCAGAATAACAGTTTAGATTAAACCATGTAACAATGTATTGCGCAATCATCATTATCACCAAAAATAGATTAACAAGCTGTAATTAAACGGTTTTCCGTGAAATCCCTTGTCAGATTCTTGCCATTTCTTGACTTGAGCCCCGTTGTGTGATAATACTTGGAGTATCCATCTGAATAAACTTCAGAAGAAGAAACCTGATCTACTGATTTATTTAAAGGAGATTCATCAGAATGAAAGTAATGGCACACCGCGGCTACAGCGGCGCCTACCCGGAAAACACCATGCTCTCCTTCCGCAAAGCTGCCGAAGTCGGCACCGACGGAATTGAGCTTGATGTCCATATGACACGCGACGGCGTCCTGGTCGTCCACCATGACGAGCGCGTCGACCGCACCACCGACGGCACCGGACGCATCTGTGACATGAGCTATGCGGAACTGAGAACGCTCAATGCCGCAAAGCTCTGGAAGGACAAATACGCCCCGGAAAAGATTCCCGCCTTTGAGGAGTACTGTGAATGGGCAGCCGGTCAGGACCTTTTCACCAACATCGAGATCAAGACGGACAACACCTATTATCCCGGGATCGAACAGCAGACCTGGGACACGGTGGTGAAGTACGGTCTGGAGAAGAAAGTCCTGTTCTCCTCTTTCAACCATTTCAGTCTGACCAGGATGAAGAGCATTCTTCCGTCGGAGGTCGAGCTCGGCGCCCTGGTTGAGCACGAGAGCGGGGTCAAGGTTTACCCGGGTGCATACTGCGAGGCCGCAGGCTTCCACTGCTATCACCCGCCGATTGCCGCGCTGAATGATGAAAACGTCGCCGACTGCAAGGCCCACGGCGTCAAGATCAACGTCTGGACCGTGAACGACATGGCCGGCCTTGAAAAGCTCTACGCCTGGGATGTGGAAGGCATCATCACGAACTTCCCCAGCGTGCCGATGGCGTGGCTGGCCGCGAAGAAAGCCTGAAACAAGTCCCCGATCAGCCAAAAGGGCATATTGTGCAAAAGAGATCCCTTCCGTGTAAACGGTTGGGATCTCTTTTCTGTTCTCATGACGCCGGTCGGGCTTTCGCGGTACCGGCGGTGTCCTTACCGCACTGCCGGGTCTGTCTCTCCCGCTCAGCGGTTCAGGATCGCCGCAACTTCCTCCGGCTCCGGCATGGAGCGGATCGCCCCCTTGCGGGTGGTGACGATGTAGGCCGCGGTATTGGCAAAGCGCAGCATCTCATGCAGGTTTTCTTCGCGCAGATCCTCCAGTCCGTGCTCCAGGACGTAGTTCAGCACGCAGGCGCAGAAGGTGTCTCCCGCTCCGGTGGTCTCGATGACTCCGCCCAGCTTGCAGGCCGGTTCAAAGACCCGATCCCCGCCGTAGTAGGAGTGGCTTCCGTCCCCGCCCGCGGTCACGTTCAGGAGGCGGATGTTCGGATACCGCTCCTTCAGCGCCGCAGCGGCCCGGTCAAAGTCCTCTTCGCCGGTCATAAACAGGATTTCATTGTCCGCGATTTTCAGGATGTCGCACTGACCGAGGCCCCAGGCGATCTGCTCCTTCGCCGCTTCTTCGCTCGGCCAGAGGGGCGGGCGCCAGTTCGGATCAAAGGAGATCAGCGCCCCTGCCTCGCGGGCCAGTTCCAGCGCCCGGATCGTGGCACTGCGGCAGGGTTCATCCGTCAGGGACAGCGTGCCGAAGTGGAAGATCCGACAGGTCTTCAGCAGCTTTTCGTCCAGTTCATCCGCCCGGAGCAGCAGGTCCGCACCCGGCTTCCGATAGAAGCTGAAGTCCCGGTCGCCGTTTGGGAAGGTGTTGACAATCGCCAGGGTCGTCGGAATCTCCGGGTCGCGTTTCAGGCCGCTGATGTCAATACCGGCCTTCCGCACCGTTTCCGAGAGAAGATTTCCAAAGCCGTCCTGCCCCACCTTGCCGATGAAGGCGGTCTTTTTTCCAAGCTTCTGCAGCATGGCCAGGACATTTGCCGGGGCTCCGCCGGGGTTTGCCTCAAACAGAGGATTTCCCTGAGTGCTCTCCCCGTTCCGGGTAAAGTCGACCAGCAGTTCTCCCAGCGCCACAACATCATATTTCTTCATCGTCGTTTCCGTCCTCTCTATGATCCTTATTTCCCGTTCTCTTCATCGAAGTCGCAGAGCAGCCACAGGAAGCCGCCCGGCAGGAGCGTGAGATTCCATTTATCTACCGCCTGCCCGGTCAGCAGGTCACGGTATTCACCCAGTTCATCGATTGAGACCCGCCGCTCTCCCTCGGCAAAGTTGAAGAGGGCCAGCAGCTTCTCTCCCTGATGATAGCGCCCGATGCCGAGGACGGCGTTGTCCCCGGTCCGGAGCAGCCAGACGTCGGCCCGGCTGTCAAAGACGCGGTGGGCATCCCGAAGGGTCTCCAGCGCACGCAGCGCGGTGAAGATCTGTCCCTCCGGCGTGGCCGGGTCGTGGCGAAGCTTCGCCGCCGCCCAGTTCATGCTCCCCCGGTGCAGGTAGCGGCTGTCGGCCGCCTTGTCCGGGTCATCGTGGTAGGTATAGTCGTTTTCCTGGGCGATCTCGTCTCCGCTGTAGAGCACGGGGATGCCGCTGAGCGTGAACATGTAGGCATGCAGGCTGATGTCCAGGCGCAGGGCCCAGGCGAGCTTTTCCTCATCCTTCTCATAGCGCGCCGCCTCCACACCGCAGAGCGAGGCCGTCGTGCCGCAGAGCCGTGCGTCGCCCAGGCGGGGATCGTCGTTGTAGAGCTCTCCCCGGCTCGGGCTGCCCGGCAGGCGTCCGGTCAGGCAATCGTTCAGGAATTTCTTATGCGGCACCTCGCCCATGCCGAAACGGCTGAGGAAGCCATAGTCGAGGCCCCAGCCGATGTCATCGTGGCAGCGCAGGTAGTTGAGGAAGGTGTACTCCTTCGGAAGGGCAAAGACCTGGCTCAGCTGGTACTGCAGCAGGCGCACATCCTTGGTCGCCACAGTGTGCCAGGTGCTTGCCATGGTGGTAACGTTA
>CADAPN010000191.1 GCA_902789835.1 Oscillospiraceae bacterium | reverse complement strand
CGTTACAACCGCAGGTTCCAGCCAGCTCAGCTCTTCACAAGACTTTCAAGGGCCGTCGCTACATCTCGTGCTTTGCTGAGCTAAGCCGATACCCATAAAGAATTGTTTTTAATACGTTTTAATACGGAAGATTACAAAGGAGGGTTCCTTCGTGAAAATGAACCATACGCATTTCAGGGCAAGCCTGGGCTCTGTGCTGCTCGCGGTGCTCATGCTGCTGGCTGTGAGCCCGGCGGCCTCCGCGGCAGGCCCGCTGTTTCATAATCGCGCCTATCCGGAGTTTCAGCTTCAGCCTATCCTGCCGGAGCCCACGATTGAGGGACTGGCAGAGGCCAACGCTTATGATACGCTTCTGGAGAAGTACGGCGGCTTCGGCGTGGAAACATTTGCCAATTCGGCTTATGTTGATGCCGACAGCTACAGCTTTTTCTATGGAACAAAAGAGTATGATTTCTTCTGCAATGCCGTCGACAGCGGGGATCAGCCAGATTCCGCAACCCTGCTCACCGAGACGGATTCCTTCCGACTGACGACGAATCAGGACGGAAGCAGAGAATTCGGTATGAGCTGGTCCGCGGTACCGGGAGAGGAGCCGTCATCTTATGATCTCCGTGAAGAAGCCATGGCACTGGATGAAGAGTCTCTGCGCGGCATGGACATTCTCTCTTCCGAGGACAACGGCGACGGCACACTGACGCTCGTCCTGGGAGAGCCGGGCACCGAAACCGCTCTGACGGAAGATACTCGGAGTGCGTTCGAAGAGACGGCTCCGGCATACCCCGTGGCCCCTGCTGCGGATGAGTTCGTGGCCGGGGACGACTGGGGCTATCCCGGTGAGTTTGACTACGGTTACGGCGATGACGCCTGGGCTTATGAAAACAGCTGGGTCTACGACGATGCCCTGGTCTATGATGACGCCTGGGATTATGATGATCCCTGGGGCTATGATGACAGCTGGGGCTATGACGATGCCTGGCATGATGACGGCTGGCACGGCCGCGGCGGCTTTGACGGACCCCGGAACGGCGGATTTGATACCGGCCGTGATTTTGACCGGCAGAACGGCGCTGTTCTGGAAGCGGATCCCTGGGGAGCCGGATCGGATGTGTTCTACGACGAATCGGACAGCTGGTATGACATCCCGGCCGAGGAGGAAATCCCGAACGACACCGTGGTGGAAGAACCTTCCGACCAGACGGTCGTATCCGCGGACAGCGAGCCGACCATTCTCACCAAACTGACCGTGGATGCAAGGACTCTGGAGATCCTGAAGACTGAGCAGAGCCTCGTGACGGAAGACGGGAGCGAAGAACTGCTGATGGTTCAGCTGATGAGCTACACCGTGCCCGAGCACGCGCTGTATCAGGAAATGACAGAGCGCACCGCGCCATATCTTGAGGGCGTACTGAAAGACCCGCGCACGGTTACCGTAATCTACAATCCGGGCACCGAGGAAGAGGCCGTCTGCACCCGTATGGCGGAAAAAGGAGACCTGCTCTATACCAGTTTTGCCGCCGGATACCAGATCTGTGCCGACGAACAGGGCACTCCGTTTGAAGGCAGTGACGGACAGAGCGATGTGACCATCTATGCCTTCCCCGAGGGAACCGTGTTTGACGTTCCGGAGACGGCTTCGGATAAAGAGACCGTTGAACCTGAGACGGCGGTTCTGCCTATGTCGGTGATGGAACCTGAACAGATCACAGAAGAAACTGCAACCGAGGAAGATTTGCCGGCTGTGGTCGTGGAGAGCTCAGAATACGTTTCGGAAGGAGCCGGTTCTGAGGAGACGGGTTCCATTCCTGAAGAAGCAATGAAGGAAGAACTTCTGCCGGAAGAGCTTCAGGAGAAGTCAGATCTGTCATTTGACGAGACCAATCAGGCCATCTTTGAGGCAAACCGGCTGGATGCGATCCTGGACCGCCATGAGTCGGTGGAGTACAGACAGATCTTTGGAATCGAAAATGCACCGGAGTGGCCATATTATGTTTATGAGACACGGGATATGGCCTACACCGAGAATCCCAGCGTTTCGGCCTACGTCGGCAACGGCAGGTATTATGAACTGATAGAGAATGCGGCGGGATCGGAGTTCTGCTATGTCTTTGACTTCTGCCACCACTATGACCCGTCTGCCAATATCGGCTATGAAATTGTCCCTCAGACCTATGAAGAATGGTGGGACGAAAGCCTGGAGACCGCGGCGGACTGCTATGTGGAAGGAAATGAGATCCACCTGCTTTCGGTTATGACGCCGGAGGGCAGCCGGGAGATCCTGGAAGATTATCTGCAGATGCCGTACAACGGAGAGATAATCTCGGCGGAGAGGATTGCGGATGCCGAGACCTGTGAGCTGCACCGCTTTATCTTCCGCATGGAAAAAGACGGAGAGATTACCGAGCCGCTGATCTATGAGGTCGCGTATGATGCCGCGGAGCCGCGCGCCTGCCGGAATCTGCGGGCGTTTGCAGAGCGGGATGCCGCTCAGGTGGCCACGGTGCGGCTGGTACTGAACCCAGGCACAGAGAGCGAAGAGGAACAGACCATGGTGGTTCCCATCGGCAGCAATGTCGTGTACTTTGCAGAGGAGCAGATGGAAATGTTTGAGGATCCCGAATGCACCGTGCCGGCACAGCAGTGGGACAAAGTCAGTGACCATACCTACTACATGCGGCCTTACGGTGTGAGCAGATAAACCCGCGAGGCGCAAACACATAAATCGGATACAACCCGGTGGAACCGGCCTGCGTTCCACCGGGCTGTACCATGAAAGATGAGGATAATGGGATGATCGTACTGGTTACCGGTGTGAACGGACAGCTCGGCCACGATATGATGCTTGAACTTGCAAGACGGGGCCACGAGCCGATCGGGTCCGGAAGCGGACCGGATTACCGGGGAACGGACTGTGTCGCGGCGATGCCCTATGAACAGATGAACATCGTGGATGGGCAGGACGTGCGCAGGGTGATGGAGAAGGTACATCCGGATGCGGTGGTTCACTGCTCCGCCTGGACCGCAGTGGACGCGGCGGAGGAAGAGGAAAACCGGGAGAAGGTTTTTGCCCTGAATGTCTCCGGAACGAGAAATATTGCCGAGGCATGCCGGGATACCGGAGCGAAGATGGTATATCTGTCTACGGATTATGTGTTTGACGGGCAGGGGACGAGACCCTGGAAGCCGGATGACAACAACTATGCACCCCTGAATGTTTACGGGCAGAGCAAGCTGGAAGGAGAATGTGCGGTCCGGGAGACGCTGGAACGCGCCTTCATCGTCCGGATTGCCTGGGTTTTCGGTAGGAATGGAAAGAACTTTATCCGCACCATGCTGAATGTCGCGAAAACACACGATACCGTCCGTGTGGTGAACGATCAGATCGGGACGCCGACTTATACGGCGGACCTGGCAAGGCTGCTGACGGACATGATTGAGACGGAGCGCTACGGCTGCTATCATGCCACGAATGCTGAGACCGGACCGGGGGAATATATCTCCTGGTATGACTTCACCTGCGAGATCTACCGGCAGGCAGGCCTGAAGGTCAAGGTCATTCCGGTGAGTACGGAAGAATACGGCCTGAGCCGGGCGAAACGCCCATTCAACAGCAGACTGGACAAGAGCAAGCTGGAGCAGAACGGCTTTCGGCCGCTTCCGGACTGGAAGGATGCAGTGGCCAGATACCTGAAGGAAATCGAGGAAGACTGACGGCCGAAGGCGGATGCCGGTGGGCGAAGGGCCGGGAAACGGGCAATCGAATGAATAAAGCGAAAGCATCTGTCTCTACTTGAGACAGATGCTTTCGCTTTAGTGCGCCCGGCGAGCGCACGTTCTAAAGGGTGAAAGTCCCGAGACCGCCCGGCAGTGGGAAGGTCATAGCCAAAGCCAAGGGTGTCCGCTGCGA
>CADAPN010000190.1 GCA_902789835.1 Oscillospiraceae bacterium | reverse complement strand
TTGCCGATGAGGCCGACCTTCACATTCAGATCAGACATTACTTGTTCCCTCCTTCCCACTCTTTCAGATCTTTGAGGGCGTTGGCCGCCATCAGCTGGCCGCAGATGATTGTGGCGGAGTAGCCGTCGCCGCGGGGACCCGCCGCACCGACGGGGCGCAGGCCTTTGATGGGATAGTCTGTTCCGAGCATCATCATGCGGGCCATCATGCCGTCCCAGTCTCTGGTTTCATAGCCGTAGACGGATCCTTCCGGCACGCCGAGGAAGCGGGCAAAGGTCCAGGGAGAGGCAATTTCCATCTCCTCGATATGTCCGGTCAGATCAATGCCGGTCTTGTCTTTGAGGTTTTTGAGGATTTTTTTCGCGAAATCGGTTTTGAACTTGAAATAGTCCTCCTGGCTGAGCCGACCCCATTCATCCGGCGCGCCGAATGTCGTGAAAGAGCAGATGCACGTTCCCTCCGGAGAGAAGCCGGGGTTGACAATGTTGTAGCAGAGGAAGATGGAATAGTCGTTGGTCTTTGTCCCGCCCATAATCCGGCGATACTCCTCGGCGGAGTCCGCCGTGCTGGAGAGGAAGATGCTGTAATCGCTGATCCCAAGCTCCTCGGGCGATGCGTCCAGACAGAAGTAGGCCGTGAACATGCGACCGCCCATAATTCTTCCGCGTGCGGCGGAGAGCTTTTTCTCACGCTCGGGGATCAGTTCCTTCGGCATCATTTTGCCGTAGATGATATCCGGATTGATGTTGGCCAATACGTAGTTGCAGTCGATGACGCCCAGATTCGTGCGCACCCCGCAGAGTTGGTCTCCGCGGAAAAGGAATTCCTCCGCACGGCAGCCGAACCAGACGTCGCCGCCAAGCTCCCGGAAGCGCTCCGTCATGGCGGTGGAAAGCTGGTGCGAGGTATGAGCGGGAATATAGGCGCTGCGGGAGATGTACTTGTGTACCATGGCCGCATAGTGGATGAAGGCCAGATGCTCCATGTCGACGCCGAGGTAGCTCCAGTAGGTGGAGAGAATATCCTGGCACTTCTTCGGCAGCTTCAGGGCGTCAAAGACCTTTTTGGTGCTGTAGGCGCCGGTGCGGAGCATGTTGGGGTAGTCCGCCTGCAGTACCTTGGAGTCCGCGTGTCCCTTGGAAGCCGTGATGTACGAGATGCCGTCCAATACTTCCTGAAACAGGGCAAAGAGCTGTTCCATTTTCTCACGGGAACCGGGAACATACACTTCCATCTTGTCGATGAAGGCCTCGATCCCCGCGGGCATGGTCACGTCCATGGGGGAGCCGTCCGAGTACCTGGACACGATCCGGAAGCAGTCCTTGCACTCGTACCAGTCGAGCTTCACGCCATAGGCATCCAGAATGTTCCGGACGTCGCCGGGATTGTCCGCCGGACCGAAATCGCACAGCTCATGCAGGGACGGCTCAATTTCAAAGCGTCCGCGCACAAAGCTCGTGGCGGCGCCACCCGGAACATTGTGCTTTTCGATCAGCAGCGTTTTTCTTCCGGCAAGCTGACATTGCAGGGCCGCAGACAGTCCGGCGTTACCCGCGCCTACGACCACAACATCATATTTGGGCATTTGTCATTCCTCCTTTGTCATTTTATCCTCGGTTGTCGGTACACATACCACTTCATTGTAATTTTAGCACAGTCCCCAGAAGCAATCAATTACTTAGACGGATTTAACGTGACAAAATTCTGCTGCAAAACTTGGCAAAAATGACGAAATAACCGGAAAGTGGGGACTTTTATGCTATAAAATCCTGCACAAAAGCTGAAAACTGGCAAAAATCCGAAACCTGCGATTTGCGTCATGAGAGCCCGTCGTAAACGTCAAGAGAAGATTTCCTTTGTAATCTGGAAAAACAGGAGGCAGGGTGCTATAATACAAATCACGCGACCGGCACGGGAGAAAGACGGGTGAGGCAGGATCATGGCGAAACGGAAAAAAGAAGCGGCGCTCAATTACGCCGCCGAGATCAGAAAACTGAAGGAGGAAGGACCGGCCAGGCTCTACTTCCTTTGGGGAGAAGAGGAATACCTCCGGGACAGCTTCCTGAACTCCCTGCGGGAGATCTGCTGTCCGGACGGGGGCGAGGAGTTTCAGATCCGCGTCTTTAAGGAGGCCCAGATTGACCCGGCGGAGCTTCGCTATGCCATCGACACGCTGCCCTTTTTCTCGGAACGCAGCCTCATCGAGATCCGTGACCTGGACTATAACAAGCAGGGCGATGCCGACAGGCTGATTGAGGTCCTGTCGGATATCCCGGACTACTGCACGGTGGTCTTCCGGCTGAACCAGGGGGAGGAGCCCAACGGCAAGAGCAAGCTTGTGAAGTTCCTGCGCTCAAACGCGGCCGAAATCCGTTTCACGGTTCAGGACCAGAACATGCTGTTTCGCTGGATCACCCGCCGCTTTGCCTTCTACGGCAAGGGCGTGGAGATGGAGGCGGCGCAGCGGCTCATCTATCTCAGCGGCGATCAGATGAAAGCCCTGATCCCGGAGATCGAGAAGATCGCGACCTACGCCCGAGGGGAAAAGGTGACCGCAGCCGACGTCAACGCGGTTGCGACCCGGATTGCCGAGTCGGACATCTTTGACCTGACCGACGCGATTGCCGAGCGGCGCTTCAACACGGCCTCCGGACTTCTTGCGGATCTGCTGGAACAGCGGGACACCAGCGTCCCGGCGATTCTGTCGTTGCTGTCCAATCAGTTCCGGCGCCTCCTGATCTCCACCGACGCCGGAGACAGCGCGAGTGTGATGGAGCTTTGCAACATCAAGTATGAGTTCATGGCGCGCCGCCTTCTGAATTCGGCACGGAACTTCCGACCGGACCAGCTGCGTCATGCCATTGAGCTTTGTGAAACGACGGACTACCGCCTTAAATCAGAAGGAGCGGATGAAAAGCTGCTGCTGAAGGAGACCCTGATGCGTATTATCCTTGAGGTGTCCGATGCCTGAACAAAAGCCGAGACTGCGCGAAGTGATTGTCGTGGAAGGACGCTATGACCGGAATGCCCTCAGTCAGGTGGTGGACGCGCTAATCTTTGAGACCGGCGGCTTCGGAATCTTTCATCATCCGGAGAAGATAGAGGCGCTTCGCATGCTGGCCGAGCAGCGGGGCCTGATCATCCTGACCGATTCGGACGGAGCGGGCTTCGTGATCCGGAACAAACTGAAAGGCCTGCTGCCGCAGGAACGGATCCGCCAGGCCTATGTACCCGCCGTGGAAGGGAAGGAGAAGCGCAAGGCGAAGCCTTCCCGGCAGGGCCTGCTCGGCGTGGAAGGAATGCGGCCGGAGGTCCTTCTCGAAGCCCTGCGGCGGGCCGGCGCAACGGAAAACGAGAGCGCGCCCTGGGCCACCTCCGCGCTGTTCTTCTCCCTCGGCCTGACCGGGAAGGCCGGCTCTGCGGAACTCCGGAAAAAACTGGCCGAGAGTCTCGACCTGCCCGCCGACATCAGCCAGACCGATCTGAAGAAGGCAGTGTCCACGCTCCTGACCGAGACGGAGCTGCGGGAACTTCTTTCGAGGTTGACAAGCGACTGATTCTGCGATACAATACCGGGGCTGTAAAAAGTCCATACGCCCACGTAGCTCAGCAGGATAGAGCGACCGCCTCCTAAGCGGTCGGCTCACCTACCGCCAAATTTTTAAAGTAAAAATTGTGCGGAGTTCGAACTGAGACTGGGCTGTATGAAAAGCAGGTTCACCGCACTCACGCGGGTGGCTCCCGAAGGTCAAAAAACCTAGGAAATAAGCCAAAAATTGAATACGTCTCCGTAGCTCAGCAGGATAGAGCGGTCGCCTCCTAAGGTGACAATCGACTTGTTGCTTTTGGGGCAAAAAGCGACAGGTCCGGAGTTTGAAAGAGCCCGCCTGAGACACAAAAAATGATACCGATTTTTAAGGGCATAAACGCCCATAAAAATACCCTTGTCCATATAGCTCAGCAGGATAGAGCGACCGCCTCCTAAGAAGTAGGCCGATTACCGCTTTTTCAGAAGTTGAAAACGAGAATAGCGTTCGAAAGTGACCCGGTTTCCCCGTTTCTCCGACACCCCTACCCAGCAAGGTTAAAATCAGCATGTGGGAAAATGTCCTACCGCCAAAATTAGCTCAGCTAATCGCTTGCTAATCGGCAAAGGAGGTCTAAAAGAAAAAAGAGCCAAAAAGATATACAAAACGGCAACAACATCAACCAAATTATATGGTTCCGTAGCTCAGTAAGGCAGCACCTTTCTGATTTTTCAGTCCAATCCAGAATCGTCATCGTACTTGTGCAGATTATGATCAACCGCTTCGGAACGGACTAACTTAACGTATTCCGGGGGATCGTTGCAGATGCGGCAGTCCGGCTCGGAGCATTCGTAC
>CADAPN010000189.1 GCA_902789835.1 Oscillospiraceae bacterium | reverse complement strand
TAATTGTTCTGCGCATCAAATGTGTAATACAGGCCTGTGAACTGCGAGACGATGATAAGGACAGTGCCGATTACGAAAAGCACCTCACAGACACGCAGCTGCTTTGGCTTGAGCCGGAGCTGGCCCTCATCGTACAGCAGGTCATAGATATACCGCGTTACAAGATGCGGGATGAAAATCTGGAAAAAATAGACCAGACCGTTGCTGATCCTGACCATGCTGCTGCCGAGATCACTGACATCGCCGCGATAGAGATAGGCAGCCCGGTCAGACAGCAGAAGCAGCATGGCGGAGAGTGTCATCATCGCCAGAATACTTCTTCGCCTGGAGGACAGGGATTTGGGTACCGCTGTCAAAACGGTAAGAATACAGCAGATCCCGCTCATAAACAACATGATGTTGAGCTGATGTTCTTTCAGGAATGCCATATGATCACCCTTTCCGTTTTGATGCCCGGGCTGATTACAGAATATCATAAATACCCGGCCGCTACAAGTGAAAAACACTCCGTTTTCTGCGTTTCCGTGTGCCGCAGAAAACGCACAGTCGGATCAGCGGATTGCATTTTCCGGGCGAAAAGGCTATAATGCTCAAAGCAGCAAGCGTGAAAAGAGAAAACACGAAGAACTGCCTTCTTCTTTTCAAAAATCCCAGAATAAAAATGACATGATGAAATGAGAGGATATGAACCATGAGAATTGCGGTAACCTACGAACAGGGAGATGTTTTCCAGCATTTTGGTCACACCGAGGAATTCAAAGTCTATGAGGTGGAGGAAGGAAAAGTAATCAGCTCAAAAATCATCAGTTCCGACGGCAGCGGGCACAGTGCCCTTGCCGCTCTGCTGAATGATAAGGGGATCGATGTCCTGATCTGCGGCGGCATCGGCGGCGGTGCCCAGGCGGCTCTTTCGGAACGCGGGATCGAACTGTGTGCAGGTGCATCCGGGAACGCAGATGAAGCTGTTGAGGCCTATCTCCGCGGAGAACTGGTGAATACCGGAGCCAACTGTGACCATCACGGCGAAGGCCATTCCTGCGGAGAACACGGCTGCGGGGGGCAGGAATGCGGAAGCTGTCACGAGGATTCCTCAATCCAGGGCCCGAACGTCGGCAAGACCTGCCGGACGCACTATCGCGGGACCTTTAACGACGGGACGCAGTTTGATTCGTCCTATGATCGCGGCGAACCTCTGGAATTTGTCTGCGGAGCCGGCATGATGATCAAAGGCTTTGACGCTGCGGTAGCGAACATGAAGGTCGGCGAGAAGGTCAACATTCACCTCTCACCCGCAGAAGCATACGGCGATGCCGATCCGCAGGCAATCTTTACGGTTGAAATAAACAGGCTGCCCGGCGCAGAAAACCTGTCGGTCGGCCAGCAGGTATATCTGCAGGATCAGGTTGGGCGCCCGTTCCCGGTAAAAGTTGCCGCAAAAGACGAAAAGACAATCACATTCGATGCCAACCATGAGATGGCGGGGAAGGAACTGAACTTTCTGATCGAACTCGTCGATGTGAAGTGAGGCTTTCCTTCTATTGCGCCGAGCATGTTCCGACGGCCGGCAGGCTATACAGCCCATATGCCAAAAACTGCCGGGCGTAAAAGCCCGGCAGCGTCATTTAAACAATCGGCTTTGTGTAAATCAGAGCGTTTCCTGTAAGCTTGCTCTGCGCGATGACTGCGACGGTATATTCGCCCGGTTCCGCTGTGAAGGTCATGGAATCCGAACCGGAAATACTCGCTTCTGCAGCCGGCTCATCAGGAAAATCGGATGAGCCGAGCACCCCGTCCATAAAACGGAGGGCGAGCTTCCCATCCGGGTTGAAGTCGGCATCGACAGCGATCTGTTCATTTTCACCGACTGTCAGATAACCGATGCCCATGCAGTCCTTTGGGCCTCTGTCTGCAGTTACGCTGATGCTGTTGTCGTCATTGCTGCTCACGACGAAAACCGGCTTTTGCCCACAGGCTGTGAGCATAAGTATGACGGCAAAAAGGATCGGCAGATATTTTTTCATACTGCACCTCATGAACGTTATACGGGAAGGAATAGAAATATGAAAACAACCAGAATCTATTTTCAGGATGCTTCTTTTACCGATATCCGTGCATCGGATATTCAAACGGATGAGTTTTATCGCTGGCTCCGCTTCTCAAGTCAGAGAGACACGTTCAAACTGCCCGGGATGAAACAGGCAATCGTTCGAAAAGACGTGGCAAGAATCGTGCGGATTGCGGAAGACTGAGGGCTTGAAGAAATTCCCCGGCGCTGTCCTCCGGGATGAGCAGAATTTCCGGAAATCCGGCTGTGGGCAGCCATGAAAAGGGCGGAATGCATCAGGCCCAGTTCGGGTGCTCCCGTACGAATGTGTCCAGATTCCGCATTTCCTGATCGGGCAAAGCCTGAATGGTGTAAAGATAGACCCGCTCCTTGTCTGACGGCATGCGGGAAATCCGTATGGATCGCCATACAGCCGAAGACGTCATGCGGAAAAAGCTCTGTATAAAACCGCTTTCAAGGCGCTCATCGAGGCTGTCCAGATCGGAGAACCTGCGGTACCGCTCCTGATCGTCAGGATGGATTTCGCTGCTGCAGAACCGTTGGAATGACTCCCGCAGTTTCCCTACACTCGCGTAAGACAGAATGCTCTCGCGCGAATAGATACGCTCAGACGAATCTCTGTCAGGGTATATGACAGAAACCAGTTCGCAGGTGCTGAACAGAGCGTTTCCGTATTGGAGCATTTCTTCTGAAGCATGGGCTTCCTTCTCTGTCTGAAAAGTCCGCAGCTGCAATGCAAGCATGGCTTTTCCTTCCTCTTTGGCCAGACAGCGGGCACGAAGCCGGTAAGAAACGCCGTTGTTCATATAATCGACTTGCTGAACGGTCTGATTGCTGACAGCATCTGTGACAAGCCGCTTCATCATCAGATAGTGATCGCTGATATGATCGTTGAATGCATGCTCGAGTTCGTCAAGGGACGGATATCCCAGCTGCCGGATGCGGTCCCTGTACGTCCTGCTGGCATAGACATGGGACACGCTGTTCGGCTTTACTTCCAGGAGCGCAAGCGGTGTGCCGCGGTCATACCACGAGGCATTGCCAAGCTCACAGGCCTCGTCGTTCTCATGATAGTCTGTCAGGGGGGCTGTGCTCAGGAAATTGAAGAGCCCGATTTTGTCCCAATAGTCGTAATCCGCCAGGCTCTCCGACCTTTCCGGATCCTCTCGAAGCAGGCTGATAAACTGTTCTCTCGACAGCGGTCGCGAGAAGTGGAAGCCCTGGAGGGCCTCACATCCCATGGAACGGAGAAAGAGGACCTGCTCTTTGGTTTCAACACCTTCGCAGATCGTATGGATCCGCAGGGCTTTGGCCATGTTTATCATGGCGGCAAGCACCTGACGGCTTTTTTCGGAGAAGGTCCTGAGAAACAGAAGATCGAATTTCAGCGTACTGAAATCATAATTCTGCAGGGTGTTCAGCGAAGAATACCCGCTGCCGAAATCGTCCATCCAAACGGAAAAGCCTGCACCGTGGAAGAGATTGAAAACCCGCTTAAAGGCTTCCATATCCTCAAGCATGATGCTCTCCGTGATCTCCAGTTTCAGAGATTCCGGCGGAACCCGGAATTCCCTTGTGCTTGCGATCACCCGCTCAAAGAAATCCGGCTCCGTGAAGTCATAGCGCGAGAGATTCACAGTGAAGGAATGAACAGGAAGACCGATGTCCTGAAGATGCCGATAAAACGCACAGGTCTGACGCACAATTGCCATATCCAGTTCGTAAATCATGCCGTATCTTTCCAAAACCGGGATGAAAAGGGCAGGTGAGAGCAGCCCGTAAACAGGGTCAATCCACCGTGCCAGCGCTTCGGAAGCACAGATTTTCTCTGTAAACGAACGGAA
>CADAPN010000188.1 GCA_902789835.1 Oscillospiraceae bacterium | reverse complement strand
CCGACTACGACCGCGACATCTGGCAGGTGGGCAGCGCCCGCTGACCTCTGCCGCCGAATATCAGCCCCCGGCCTGCGTCCCTTTGCTGTTGAGCTTCGATGCTCGTGCCGCAATGCTGAACGAGCGATACAAAAAAGCGGATGAGAAAATTGCCCGGCTGAAAGCTGAACGAGAAGATCACCTCACCAGGGGCAAGGGTATCCGCCGATTTCTGTCCGCGCTTGACGGGCAGCCTCAAAGCCTTGAGGATTGGGATGAGCAGGCATGGAACCTTCTGGTCTCTCGGGTGATCATTCGGAGGAACGGATGCGTTGAGTTTGTTTTCAGGGGTGAAATCACAATCACGGTCAGAGCAGCATGATGCCCTGGCCGTGATGCTTTTTTGCGGCGGCGCGTTGCAGCCATTTCTACTATTATACGGTAAAAACCGTACTCGCATGACCTGCTTGATAGCCCTCTCCAGATCAGCCTTGATTTCCATCTCAGAGCGCCGGAGTTTCTGTGGTCTGTGGCCCGTGAAACAACAGCGATGTAGCCGCTTTTCTTGTTCAGTCATGTTCTTCTCTCTCCAAAGAAGAAATATGAGCAGTACTGGAGCATGGAGGTAATCCCAATACGGTATATAGCTTTGAGGGCTCCGGCGAATTTGATGAAAACGTGTTTGAGTTCTATGTCGAGGACGAGTTCGTCCATGGCCCGGACTTGGAATGTGGATCTTTTTTCGGGCTGCTTCTGTGTTGGGCATACGGCGGCAAACAACGAAGTGGATACGAGCCGTTTACAATGCTGATTGACGCGCCGATTTCCATCTTCAAAGATTATGACCGTTACTGGTATGAGTACGAGCAACACGAAAACTATTCCAGTACCCTATACGTTGTTGAAACAAATCGCCAAAGTCTAGATGCAGCCTCTTCGACCACATCTGCGTCAGAGAATTGGGATGAAAAAACCATCCTAGCGCAGTTGATAAAGCTTACTTTATCTTGCGCTGTTGCACTGTCTCTCAAGTATTTTGCATAGTCCACAGGTTGCTTGTTGAGTCTCGCGGCAACTTGCTTAAAGTACTCCTTGTATCGTTGTAATTCTTCGAATACATCAACAGCATACGACGCAATAACAAACCACTGATTCGGGACATAAATATACTTTGTGCTTGAGGATGTAATAACTGCTGTTGCACCAAGAAATTCTATATCATAATTGTTTTTTCTCAGATACTTCGTAAACTGATTTTTAAACTCATCGGTTAATTCTACATCCTGCCAAACAAATTCATTCATATATGTTAAGGCAGAGTTTCGAATCAAGCTATGGCTGATCTGGAAGGGATAATTGCCGGCCTTACTTCAAAACGCACCGCAGCGGAACGCTACCTCAAGGCGCTGACCGGCAGGAACGGACCTCTGATGGAGTTCGAGACACTTGCCTGGCAGGCGGTTGTAGACCACGCCTCCATCAGTGCGGATGGCACCGTCACCTTCTTCCTCCGTGATGGTTCTGAAGAAAAAGAATACGTGCAGAGCGGAGTTCGGAGCTACAGGAGACGGGGCGCGGTTAATGCGGAGGTGTGTGCGGTATGAGCTACAGAAAAAACCGGCAGGCGGTCAAAGAAGGCAAAATACTGAAGGAGCGCAGGCAGGAACTGGGGTTCACGCAGCTTGAGGTAGCCTCTGAATGCGGTGTCGAACTGCAGCAGTACCAGCGGTTTGAATATGGACAGCGGCGGTTTACGACCTGCCGGATGAACCTTGGCCTGCGGATCTGCATGGTTCTGGAACTCGATCCATACGACCTGCTTTTCCTTGAAGGGCAATGATTTCCAAGGCTACAAGCCCGCCCCGACCCCCAAGAAAGGCCGTGGCGGGCTTGTTTCTGCAAATAAATGCTCAAATACATCCCCGTGGACGTTGATAACTATCAGCAATTATCGGAATATGTCGATGCCATTATGGCAGTAATAACGACAGGAGGCGGTGCGCATGGCATTTGCAAAAATACGCGGGCGGGAGGTGAACGGATGGACGATGTCAAAAAAGCGGCTGAGGAACGAGCGTCACGCCCCAGGACAGCCGAGGTAGGAGCGAGCTTCGAGTCGGAAAGACAGCGGTCGAAAAACGCCCTGGTAAAGCAGCTTGATGCACTGGACGGCAGGAATGTGAGGAAGATCGCAGCCGCGGCGCTGAAGCAGTCCTCTCCGTAGCCGGGCTGGGAGACGAGGTTGGTCCTCTCCAGCGCCTCAAGGATCTTCGGGTGCGCGCCCTCGGTATAGTCGCTCTTGAAGTACAGCATGGCGTTTACTCCTCTCTCTGCCGGCGCAGCTTCCGCCGCCGGCGGTTGATATAGCGCTCCAGGTGCCCTTCCTCGAGAAAGGCGGCCAGCACGTATTGATCGTAGACGGGGACGGTGCAGGAATAGAAGTCCAGCCGCGCCCGGTATTCCTCGCACAGCGCCCCGGGCAGCACCATGTAGCCGGTGCGCATGGCCGGGGCGAGGGTCTTGGAAAAGGTGTTGAGGTAGATGACCCGCTCCGGGGCCAGGGAGAAGATGGTCTCGATCTGCCGCGTGGGGCTCGCGAGCTCCGAGTCGTAGTCGTCCTCCACGATCACCGCGTCCCGCTCCCGGGCCCAGGCGGCGTATTCATGGCGCTTGGCGGCCGTGGCGGTGATGCCGCTGGGGTAGGAGTGGAAGGGAGTCACGTGCAGCGCCCCGGCGCGGCAGGCGCGGAGCGCCTCGCTCTCGATCCCGTCCGGCCCCAGCCTCAGCGCCTCGCAGCGCGCGCCGTTGGCCTCGTAGACCCGGCGGATCTTCTCATAGCAGGGGTCCTCCAGCGCGAAACCGCGATCCCGCCCCAGCAGCTGGACCACCAGCCCGTAGAGATACTCCGCCCCGGAGCCGATGACGAGCTGCTCGGGCGAGACCTCCATGCCGCGGCTGCGGCGCAGATAGCCGGCCAGGGCCTCCCGCAGCTCGGGCACGCCCCGGCTGGGCGAGGGCTCGAGGATGCGCCGGTCGTAGTCGCTCAGCACGGCGCGCATGGTCCGCGCGAGCGTGGTAAAGGGAAAAGCCTCCGGCGCCTCCCGCGGCGCGCTCATGTCCGCAAGGCTTGGCCGCCAGGCGCCGCCCGCCGCGGGACCGCCGAAGGCGGCGAAATAGCCGCTGCGCGGCCGCGCCTCGGCATAGCCCTCGTCCACCAGCAGGGCGTAGGCGTGCTCCACGGTGATGACGGAGACGCCGAGCTCCTCGGCCAGCGTCCGCTTGGAGGGCAGGCGCATCCCGCGCGGGACCGCCCCGCCGACGATGTCCTGCCGGAGCTGCCGGTAGAGCTGCATATAGGCGCTCTCCGCGCCGTGCTTGTCGATCGTGTAGTTCATGGAGGAAACCCGGCTTTTCAAAAACTGGCCATATAAAAAATATAAAAACTGGATATAGTATCATGGTCAGTTTCCTATTATAATCCGAGACACAGAAAAGTCAAGGGGGCGTCCGGCATGAAAGACTCGCATCTGTCGGTAAAAAAACTGACCGCCGCCGCGGTCCTGATGGCCATGAACATCATCATGAGCATCTCCGCGCTGAGCATCCCGGTCCCGGGAGGCCACATGTATCTGAACGACGTGATCATCGTGACCGCCGCGGTGCTGCTCGAGCCCTTCTACGCCTTCGCGGTGGGCGGCTTGGGCGCTTTCATCGGGGATATGCTGTTTTACCCCGCGCCGATGTTCGTCTCGCTCGTGAGCCATGGCGTGCAGGCGCTCGTGATCTCGCTCTTTGTTCACCGCTGGATGAAGAGCCGCCCGGTCCCCGCCTCTGTGATCGGGGCGGCGCTGGGCTTGGTCCTCTCCGTCGTCGGCTATACGCTCGGGCGCGCCTATGTCTACAGCACGCCCGCCTACGCCGTTGCGAAGTTCCCCTTCCAGATCCTGCAGACCCTGGTGGGCTCGACGCTGGCGCTGCTGCTGTGCTGGAAGTGCGGCGTGGTGAAGATCTTTCAGCGGCGCTTCGGCCAGGCGTAAAGGGTCTTGTCGATTGGAAGACAAAAGTCGATAAAGATTGGAATAAAATACCGGATGAGTTTGGATTTCGATGTGAAGAAATAGTCAGAATTAATAAAAATACAAGGCCGGGAGCATATCGCTCCCGGCTTTGTATTCTCATTGTTCTAAAGGGGCCGGCTGCATCCCAAAGGATGCAGCCGGCTTCTCGGGTCACTTTTTCCTCACCGGGAGCCAGATCGCGGCGTGATAATCCGGGTCGGTCTTCTCGCCGTTGAGGCAGTCGTACCATTCCACATTGGCGTTTCCGGCGAGCTCATAGTCCGGGTTTCCCGGGAGCCATTCCCGGAAGATGCGCGTGTTCAGGCTCTGCAGGGTCTCCGGCATCGGGCCCACGCAGTCGAACACCGCCCAGTCTCCGCGCGGAAATTCGTACAGCACCATCCCCTCCGGCACCTCGCCGCCGGTATACTTCCCGGCGATCAGATAGCGGAACCTGTCGCCGCACAGATCGTCGATGCAGACGCCGTATTCCCCGATGCAGTTGTCCACGAGCGCCTGCTCATAGGCGTTTGCCGGGGCGTTCCCGGCGTACACGTTCGCGGCGTACTTTTCGCAGATCTCGTCCCAGAACTTCGGGATCTCCGCATAGGCGCTCTCATAGGAAAACTCCCGCTGGAAGCCGATGACCCGGAGCGGAAACATGGGTGTGATAATAAAAACGAGAACTGTTGACTGTTATATTATTGTGCTTCACAAAACGAGAGAATATCCTGCAGCACATCCTCACAGCCCGGTTCCTTGTGGATCTCGTGCCGGCGGCCGGGGTAGAGCTT
>CADAPN010000187.1 GCA_902789835.1 Oscillospiraceae bacterium | reverse complement strand
AATCCGTGAGTTCGAAACCATCCTCACGTAAAACAAAACTAAGGAGAAAAACAGAATATGAAAAACAAAAATCTGCTGTTCATGACGCAGGCCGCCATGATCGCCGCCATTTATGTGGCGCTGACCTATCTCTTTGCGCCGATTTCGTTCAGCGAGATCCAGATCCGCATCGCGGAAGCGCTGACGATCCTTCCGGTGTTTACACCGGCGGCGGTCCCGGGTCTGTTCATCGGCTGCCTCATCGGCAACACCGTCAGCGGCGCTCTGCTCCCGGACATTGTCTGCGGCAGCCTCGCCACCCTGATCGGTGCCTTCTTCACCTGGAAGCTGCGCAATGCGCATCCCTTCCTGGCGCCTGTTCCGCCGATTGTGGCCAATACGCTGGTCGTCCCCTTTGTCCTCAAGTATGCTTATTTGGTGGATCTGCCGATCCCCTTCATGATGCTGACGGTATGCATCGGTGAGATTCTCTCCTGCGGTGTTTTGGGACTCATTCTCTACTACGCCCTGCGTCCCCATAAGGAGCTCATTTTCGGGAAACCCGAGACAGCCTGAACCTCGTTCTGAAAACAGCCAACAGATAAAAACGCCTGAACCGAGTCGATTCGGTTCAGGTGTTTTTCGTATCTGTATTCGGAAGAAATTCCGGTATGACGTCTTTACGGTCTCAGCTCGACGTACAGGGCTCTGTACTGCAGGGCTGACTGATCCCAGGAGACATCCTTCTTCATATCACGGACCACCATCTCGTCCCAGTGTTCACGGTCGGTGAAGTAGAGGGTCTTGGCACGGTTGACGGCATCCAGCAGAAGGCCCGATTCATAACGGTCGAAGGTGAAGCCGTTCCCGCTGTTGGCAAACTGGTTGTACGGTTCGACCGTATCCTTCAGGCCGCCGGTCTCGCGTACGATGGGCACCGTGCCGTAGCGCATGGCGATCAGCTGGGTCAGGCCGCAGGGCTCGAACAGGGAGGGCACCAGAAGCGCGTCGGCGCCGCCGTAGATCTGGTGCGCTCTGCCCTCGTCATACATGATGTTGGAGCAGACGCTGCCTTTATAGCTGTTCTCATAATAGCGGAAGGCGTCCTCATACCAGGGTTCACCGGTGCCGAGTACAACCACCTGGGTGTTGCCGTCGATGAGCTCGGGCAGGATCGCGTTCACGAGGTCCAGGCCCTT
The DNA here is from genome assembly GCA_902789835.1 of Oscillospiraceae bacterium. Next base: position 3,345 of record CADAPN010000187.1, on the reverse strand, counting down.
CTGGTTTGTCAGGCGGGAGATCAGGCCGATCACGAACTTGTTCTCATCCTGCTCCAGGCCGAGCTTTTCCTGCAGATCGCGCTTGATCTGCTTTTTCTTTTCCACTGCGTCGGCAGCACCATAGCACACGGGCAGCAGCTTGTCCGTCGAGCTGTCCCACAGCTCCACATCGATGCCGTTGACAATGCCGCGCAGCTTGCCGCTGTGATGCCGCAGGTGCGCATCCAGGTTTTCTCCGTAGAAGCCGGTCTGGATCTCACCGGCATAGGTGTTCGACACGGTGGTGATCATGTCGGCATAGGCCAGGCCCGCCTTCATGAGGTTGGCGTCATTGTAGCCCTGTTTCAGCACATCGATGTTGAAAAGGTGATCCGGCAGGCCGGACCAGTACTTCACGGCAGGAATGCTGTAGATGCCCTGGAAGCGAAGGTTGTGGATGGTGAGCATGGTCTTGGCGCCGCCCACCCGGGTGCCGGCAAACAGGGTCTTGAGATAGACGGGGACCAGCGCCGCCTGCCAGTCGTGGCAGTGGATGATGTCCGGGATCCAGTCAAGGTAGTTCAGGGCCGCCAGGGCCGCCTTTGAGAAGAAGCAGTACTTGGGGATATCGTCCACCAGGTTGGTGTAGGGATTTCCGGCGCTGAAGAACTCCTCGTTGTCAATGAAGTCGTAGACCACGCCATCCATGATATATTCCATGATCCCCACATAGAAGCTTCTGCCGTCGGCAAAGAGGTCCATCATGAACTCCCCGCGATAGACCATCTTCTCCTGATACTTCCAGGGGATGCACTTATAGCGCGGCAGGAGCACCCGCACGTCGCAGTTCTGCTTGATCAGAGCCCGCGGCAGGGCGTACATTACGTCGCCGAGGCCGCCCGTCTTCACAAAAGGATAGCACTCGGAGCCGATGAAGGCGACACTGCGCCGGGGCTCGGGAAGAGACTCGGTCTGCGTCTCCGGCACCGGGGCTTCGGGCTGTACTTCCACAGCCTCGGCCGGTTCGGCTTCCGCAACGGGTGCTTCCTCGACCGCTTCTGCGACCGCGGGCGCCGCTTCTTCAACCGGCGCTGCAGCCGGGGCCGGAGCCGCTTCTGCGACGGGCGCTTCCACAACGACAGTCTCGGGCGCTTTTGCGCTCTCTTCAACGGCGGCTTTCTTCACCGCGGGCTTCTTTGCCGCGGTTTTCTTTGCGGCGGGCTTCTTCGCCGTTGTTTTTTTCGGTGCCGGTTTCTTTTCCGCGGCTTTTTTCTCTGCGGGCTTCTCGATTACGGTTTCCGCCGGCTTCACCGCTGCCGCGGCGGTTTTCTTTTCCGCCGTCTTTTTGGCGGCGGGCTTTTTGGCCGCAGGCTTCTTCACGGCCGGCTTTTTCTCTTCGGCCGGTTCCGCCGCAGCGACGGCCGCTTTCTCGTCCTTCACAGGTGCGGATTTTTTGGTTGCCATAAAGCGTCCTCCTCAGTAAATGTATGCTGCTTTATTGGCTTTATTATAAAGGCTTGTCTGCGGAAAAGCAAGCCGAAAAAGAAAAGAGGCCGCATCACCGCCGAAGGAATCGACGGCTTTGCCGCTTAGTCACATATCAATACTCCCCCGCCGGAGGCGGGGGAGTATTCATTTCTTATCTTATCCGTGATGGCCGTGCAGCGGGTAGTGGATATGCAGCAGCTCGTGGGCGCGGCCTTTGAGCAGTTCGTCATAGACGTACTCCAGCGCTGGGTTCTGCTGCGGGATCTTGAGCTCGCAGGCCTCGTCAGCCTTGAAGATCGCCTCAACACGCTCTCTCTTGCGGGCGTTGGAGGCAGGCGGCTGTCCGCCGCCGCCGATGCAGCCGTTCGGGCAGGCCATGACTTCGATGAAGTCGAAGTACTCTTCGCCGCTCTCCACCTTTTCGATCAGCCGGTCGGCATTGGCAAGGCCGTTTGCCACGGCGATCTTGAGTGTCAGATCGCCCGCCGTGACCGTGAAGGCCTTGATGCCCTCCAGGCCGCGGACGCCGCATTCGGCAATGGTCTTCAGGGTGTCGGGCGAAGCGTCGTCCAGCACCCGGCGGATAACGGCTTCCGTGACGCCGCCCGTGACGCCGAAGATGACGCCGGCGCCGGTGTAATCGCCCAAGGGGCTGTCCGGTTCGGAATCGGGAAGGTTCTTAAAGTCAATGCCTGCGGCCTTGATGAGGCGGACCAGTTCATCGGTTGTCAGCACCAGATCGATCAGGCGTTTTCCGTCCTTCACCAGTTCGGGGCGCTGGGCCTCAAACTTTTTCGCCGTACAGGGCATGATGGCAACGGAGTAGACATCCTCATCCTTGAACTGCTGACGGATCAGCGCGCCGAACATCTCCATGGGGCTGCCGGCGGTGGATACCTGCGGCATCAGATTCGGATGCGCCTTTTCCACATGCTGGATCCAGCCGGGGCAGCAGGACGTGAACATCGGCAGCTTTGCGCCGGACTTGACCTTCTCGAGGAACTCCGCGCTCTCTTCCATGATGGTCAGGTCTGCCGTGAGGTTGGTGTCATAGACCACGTCCACGCCGAGTCTGCGCAGAGCGGTGACGAGCTTCCCGGTGACGGGCTCATTGGCCGGCATGCCGAACTCTTCCGCCATGCCGACGCGCACACTGGGCGCGTACTGGACCACGACGCGCTTGTTCGGGTCGTACTGGCCGCAGCCGACACAGCCGGTCTCGATCAGCATCTTGCCGAAGCCCGGGGCCACGACGGCCTTCTTGCCGCGCTTGGTGAAGTCGATGGCGCCGACGTTCTGGATCTCGGAGCACATGCGGACACAGAGACCGCAGAGGATGCACTTGGTCGGGTCTCTCGTGATGCAGGGGGACGAGACGTCAAGCGGCAGCTTGGGATAGGTGTTCTCGGTGAACCGCGGCTCCACGACGTTGTAGCGGTGGGCGTATTCCTGAAGCTTGCAGCGGCCGCTCTGTTCACAGGTAAGGCAGTCGGCCCGATGGCTGCTCATAAGCAGCTGAAGCGTGGTATGGCGGCTCTCCAGAACCTTCTTCGTATGGGTGTTGACGATCATGCCGTTGCGCGGCTGCATGGAGCAGGCCGCGTCCATGGCTCCGCGCTCATTTTCGACCAGACACAGGCGGCAGCCGCCGTAGATGGACAGGTTCTCGCAGTAGCACAGAGACGGGATGTCGATCCCGTTGTTTCTTGCGACCTCGAGCACGTTGCGCTCGTTGGTAAACGGACATTCGATGCCGTCGATGATCATTTTCTTTTCAGCCATGGCTTATCCCTCCTTGATGGCGCCGACCGGGCAGTTGGCCTTGCAGGTGCCGCACTTGATGCACTTGGTGGTGTCGATCACGTGCTGGTGGCGTAC
>CADAPN010000186.1 GCA_902789835.1 Oscillospiraceae bacterium | reverse complement strand
CGGGATCATGTGCGGTATCTGTGGATTTATAGACAGAGGACAGAGCTCGGAAGAGCTTCTCCGGGAAATGATCGATACGATCCGATACCGGGGACCGGATGATCGGAGCAGCATGCTGGAGACGCTGGAAAGCGGCTTCCGGGTGGGCCTTGCACACCGCAGACTTGCAATTCTGGACCTGAGCGCCGCCGGGCGCCAGCCGATGAACTCGGAGAGCGGCCGCACCGTCATCAGCTTCAACGGGGAGATCTATAACTACAGGGAGCTTCGAGCGAAGCTGGAACAGAAGGGGTATCGCTTTCGGACCGGAACCGACACGGAGGTCATTCTCAGCGCCTGTGAGGCCTGGGGCATCGATGCGGTGCAGCGCTTCAACGGCATGTTCGCCTTCGCGCTCTTCGACCGGGAGGCACAGAGCCTGTATCTGGTCCGGGACAGGATGGGGGTCAAGCCGCTATATTATTATACGGACGGCGATACGCTGGTCTTCGCCTCCGAGCTGAAACCGATCATGAAGTATCCCGGCTTCCGGAAAGAGATCGACCGGAACGCGCTGACCATGTACCTGGCGGCGGAATATATCCCGGGAAGGCAGAGCATCTTCCGAAACACTTTCAGGCTGCTCCCGGGGGAGATCCTGAAGTGGACGCCTCAGGGGATTGAGCAGCGGCGTTACTGGTCCGTACAGGATGTCATGAGCCGGCAGGAACCCTTTACCGGAAGCTATGAGGACGCGGCGGAAGAGCTGAACGCACTGCTTGAGGACGCGGTCCGGCTCCGGATGATCAGCGACGTGCCGCTGGGGGCCTTTCTGAGCAACGGAGTGGATTCGAGCCTGATCACCGCGAAGATGCAGAAGCTCTCGGACACACCGGTGAAGACCTTTACGGTAGGCTTCCGGGAGCCGGCGTTCGACGAGTCGCAGGCGGCGGAGAAGGTGGCGCAATACCTCGGGACTGAACATGAGACCAGAGTTCTTTCCGTGGACGAGGGGAAAAGACTCCTGGGGGAGCTGCCAGGGTGGTTTGACGAGCCGATGGCGGACCCTTCCCAGATCGCAACGCTTCTGGTGAGTGCCATGGCAAGGGAACGTGTCACAGTGGCGCTCTCGGGAGACGGGGGCGATGAGCTCTTCTGCGGATACAACACCTATGCGCATTTTGAAAAGCTCAAAAGGCTGAAGAGCCTCAGCGGGTGTTTGAACGCTGCGGAGCGCCTGCTTCCCCTGCGGGAAGCGGGAGAGCGGGCCAACAACAGGACCTGGGTGAAGCTCTTCCATCTGACGAGTGACCGACGCTTTCGGAGAAGGCGATGCTGCATGACCTCGGCACCTACCTGCCGGACGATGTGCTGACCAAGGTCGACCGCGCTTCCATGGCCGTTTCCCTTGAGACGAGAGCTCCGCTGCTGGATTACAGAATCGTGGAGCTGGCGCTGCGTCTCCCGCTGGAATTCAAACTGCAGAATGGGAACAAGAAGCGGATTCTGAAAGACCTGCTCTGCCGCGAGATTCCGGAAACACTGATCGGAAAGAAAAAGATGGGGTTCCGGATCCCGTTTGCCCGGTGGATGCGGGAAGACTACGGCGATCTGATCCGGCGGTACTTCTCCGACGAGTTCCTGCGGAAGCAGGACCTCTTCGACCGCAGGCAGCTGAAGAAAATGCAGAGAGCCTATGAGCAAAGCCGCAGGACGGATTTTGCCCCTTGTGTGATCTGCACAAAAACAACAGCGGAATTTCGGCAGAATGCCAACTTGTAAAAAAACGACTGATATATTAGAATATCAGTCGTAAATGACAATCATTTATCAGCGTGGACAAGGTGAATTTACCGCAGGTCTTTGCACTTCGCCTCCGGCAGATGCCGGCAGATGAAGTCCCAGGCAGCGTCGGATTCCTCGGCCTTTGGCATCAGGAAAGCTCTGGTCGGAAGGACGTAGAGGTAGATACAGCCTTTCACGCGGCGGGCCATGAAGGTGTTCTTCCAGGCATATTCCGCTTTTTCTTTCTCTCGCCTGACCGTGACACCGTCGTCGCGAAGCAGGAGACTGTACGCGATCCGGCTTTTGGACAGACCCAGTTTCCGGGCTTCCTTTTTCACAGAGGAGAGATACCACAGGTACCAGACGAGCGGCAGGATAAGGCCGATCCCGAGCAGTACGCCGCTCAGCAGCAAAGCCTGCTCCCGGCTCTGACGCAGGGTAAAACAGGCCGCAGCAAAGGCCGTCATGAGCAAGGCAAAGAGCACGGGCGTCTTCCAGCGCTTCTTCACGCGAAAGGTGTCGAAGAGAGCAAAGCGAAGGAAATCTTTCTGATCGATATTGGAGAGGAAAAGAAGTTCTTCCTGCTGCGCAGCGGACATGACGGTACCTCCGAGGGGATCAAAATTTCGTGGGATTTCCGGATCTTCCAGGCTTCGGTAAGCGAGGCTGAACAAACAAGATTTCTTCCTGTATCATATCATAAAAGAATGAAAATGTGAATTTGATTTTGCACCTTATCTTTGTATCTGTTCCGTTTCGAAAGAAATGGATAGAAATATGCAGAACCCAAAATTATTAAGGAGGAAACCGAAATGAAAAAAACCCTGGCACTTCTGATGGAAGTCAACCCCATCGAAGGAACGGTCGTAGGTGACGTTGCTCTGGCTTTCAAAGAGAAGCTGGAAGAGCTGTCCGGTGGAGACATCGTGGTCGACATCCAGGCCAGCGGCGTCATGGGCGATGAGAAGACCGTCCTTGCCAACATCCTGGGCGGCGACACCTCTGTCGACATCGTTCGTATTTCCGCGTTCGCCCTGAACCAGTACGGCGCCGTGAAGAGCGTCTTCCTGACCCTGCCCTATGTTTTCACCAGCGAGGATCATTACTGGAACTTCGTCGAGAGCGACCTGGCCAAGGAAATGCTGGCCGAGTCCAAGGAAGTCGGCCTGCCCTTCAACGGCCTGGCCTACGGCGAAGAGGGCTTCCGTCACTTCTTCTCCAAGGTTGAAATCCACACCATCGACGACCTGAAGGGCCTCAAGATCCGCGTGTCCGACGACCCGATCATGACCGGCATGGTCAAGGGCCTGGGCGCTGCCTTTACGCCGGTTTCCTTCGGCGAACTCTACACCAGCCTGCAGACCGGTGTTGTGGATGCCGCTGAGCAGCCCATCACCAACTACCTGTCCAACTCCTTCCAGGAAGTTGCCCCGTATCTGCTGAAGGACGGCCACACCCTCGGCACCATCGAGCTGATCGCCACCGACAACTGCCTCAGCAAGCTCTCTGACGAGCAGAAGGCCATGGTTCAGGAAGCTGCCGACTATGCCATGCAGGTCTGCAAGGAATCCGTGACCGAGAAGCAGGAAGAGGCTGCCAAGACCCTGGTCGAGAAGGGCTGCACCATCATCGAAGTCGAGGATAAGACTCCCTGGCAGGAAGCCACCAAGAGCGTTCTGGAAGAGAACATCGCCGGTATGGAGGATATCTACGAGCAGATCATGGCTCTGCAGTAAGAATTGACTGAAACAAGACCCAACGGATAAACCCATCAGGGGTGCAGGGCTCAACCCCCTGCACCCCTTTTTCAGCTGTCAGAACTCTGATAAGAGATAATCTTCACAAGATGGCATAATTCCGTATTCCCCGCCTCCGGCGGGGAATACGGGCTGACATTTCCGATTTGTCCGGATTGGGATCACGTTATGAAAGGGGTTTCTTATGCCTGCTTTTTTCCGCACGCTTGAGAAAATCAAGCCGGTCTATGACTGGGCTTACAAAATCATGCTTTTCATCTGCAAGCTGCTTCTGATTGCGGATATCATCATCACCTCCATCACGGTAGCCGGACGCTATTTCCCGTTCTTTACGGCGCCGCACTGGGGGGAAGAGATCGTCCTGACGCTGATGGTTTACATGGCGGTTCTCTCGGCTACGCTGGCCATCCGCAAGCGCAGCCACATCCGCATGACGGCTTTCGACCGGTACCTGCCGAAAAAGGCAATCATCTGGCTGGATCTGCTGGCCGATGTGGCTGTGCTGGTGCTGGGCATCGTGCTGGTGGTACAGGGCTATACCGTGATCAAGCCCACCGGCAACATCGCCAAGTTCGCCAAGTATTCCTCCCTCCCCAAGCTGAGCCAGATCTGGATGTACATGCCGGTTCCCGTGGCCGGGGTTGGGATGATTATCTTCGAACTGGAGCAGATTTTCCAGCATATTGAAGAATTCTTTACTCTCAAGAATCCTGAAGGAAAGGAGGCTCAGGCGTAATGAGCGGTGAAACTCTCTCGACGCTGATCCTGCTGGGAAGCTTTCTTGTTATGATCTTCCTGCGTTTCCCCATCGCCTATTCCGTCGGCATTTCCACGGTGCTCTGCCTGCTGAGCATGGGCCAGAACCTGACGGTGCTGCCCCTGCAGATGGTGAAGGGCGTCTGGTCCTTCTCACTGATGGCGGTGCCCTTCTTCATCACAATGGGCGTTCTGATGGGAACGGGAGGAATCTCGGATAAACTGATTGCCCTTGCAAACTCCCTGGTCGGCTGGATGCGCGGCGGCCTTGCGATGGTGAACATCGTGGCGTCCTACTTCTTCGGCGGGATTTCGGGCTCTGCTTCGGCGGACACAGCCTCTCTGGGCTCCATCCTGATCCCGATGATGGTGGACGAGGGCTATGACGCGGACTTCTCCACCGCGGTTACGATCACGTCCTCCTGCGAAGGCCTGCTGGTTCCGCCCAGCCACAACATGGTCATTTTTGCGACTTCGGCCGGCGGCGTCTCTGTCGGCGCGCTCTTCATGGCCGGCTATGTCCCCGGCGCGCTGCTTGCGATCGCCCTGATGGTTGGGTCCTACATCATCTCGGTAAAGCGCAATTATCCCAAGGGAGCACCCTTCTCCCTGAAGAACTTCATCAAGCAGATCGGCCAGTCCATCTGGGCCCTGCTCGCGGTGCTGATCGTCGTGGTCGGCGTTGTCGGCGGCGTCTTCACGGCCACCGAGTCTGCGGCCATCGCGGTCATCTACTCGCTGATTGTGTCTGTGTATATCTACAGAGGACTCAACTGGAAGGGCGTCTGGAAGAGCCTGGAACAGTGCATTGACACCCTGGCGATTGTACTGATCCTGATCTCCCTCTCCGGTGCGTTCGGCTACTGCCTGACCAATCTGCACGTCCCCGCCAAGGCGGCCACCTTCATCACCAGCATCTCCAGCAACCGCATTGTTGTAATCCTGATGCTGAACGTCATCATTCTGCTCCTTGGCATGATCATGGACATGGCGCCCATCATCCTGATCGCGACGCCGATCCTTCTTCCGGTTGCGCTGGAAGTGGGAATTCACCCGGTCCAGTTCGGCATCATGATGGTGCTCAACTGCGGCATCGGCCTGCTCACGCCGCCGGTCGGCGCGGTGCTGTTCATCGGTTCTGCCGTGGCAAAACGGCCGATGGAGAAAGTGGTCAAGGCAACATTGCCCTTCTATTTCTGCATGCTCGTCGCGCTGATTCTGATTTCGTTTATTCCGGAGATCAGCCTCTGGCTGCCGAAGCTCACAGGCTCGCTGTAAGTCCGGATTGATCCTATGAGGGGACATAAGCGCGAGCCACTTATGTCCCTTTCCCATTGAAAGGAACGAGAAAACGTGTTTACTGAGAACAAAACAATAAACGGCCGCGACATCGGCGGAGGCGTCACCCGCAAGGTGCTGTCCTACAGCCGGAACCTGATGACCGTCGAACTGAAGTTCCCCGCAGGGGCGGTGGGGGCAAAGCACTCGCATCCCCATGAGCAGATCGGCTACATCGTAAGCGGCAGCCTGGTTTACCAGGAGGAGGGGCAGCCGGATCAGGTCCTTCATACCGGGGATACCTATTATGTAGCGCCCAATGTCGTCCACGGCGTTCAGATCCTGGAAGATACCACGCTTCTGGACATTTTCACACCGATGCGGGAAGATTTTATCTGACGGAGGAAAAACAATGAAAGAATTTATGGACAAAGATTTTCTGCTGGAGACGGAGACGGCCAAACACCTGTTTCACGACTATGCAGAGCATATGCCGCTGGTGGACTACCACTGCCACATCAATCCGAAAGAAATCTACGAAGACCGCCGCTTCGACAACCTGGTCGAGGTGTGGCTGGGCGGAAAGCAGCCGGAGGGCGGCTATTTCGGGGATCACTATAAATGGCGCGTTATGCGCTCCAACGGGGTCAGCGAGGATTATATCACCGGAGACCGGCCGGATTATGAGCGCTTCCTCAAGTTTGTCGAGGCGCTGGAGATGGCCATCGGAAACCCCATGTATCACTGGTGCAACCTGGAGCTGAGACAGTTTTTCGGCTATGACAAGCCCCTGACGGTGGAAAACGCCGAAGAGGCCTGGAACTTCTGCAACGAGAAGCTGAGGACGGATCCGAACCTGACCGTGCGCGGCATCATCAAGAAGGCGAATGTGGCCTTCATCGGCACCACCGACGATCCCGTGGACACCCTGGAATGGCACGGGCGCATCGCGGCCGACAAGACCATCGATGTGAAAGTCTGCCCGTCCTTCCGCCCGGACAAGGCCATCAACATCCAGAAGGAAGGCTTTG
>CADAPN010000185.1 GCA_902789835.1 Oscillospiraceae bacterium | reverse complement strand
GACCTTGACGAAATCCGCACCGCAGTCGGCCAGAAAGCGGAAGCCTGCGGCATCCACCACGTTGCCTGCGCCGACCTTAACCGCGAATCCAGGCGAGCGTAAACTTCTGCCAGTCGGTATGGCCTTCGGACGAGTCGATGCACAGCACATCGGCCCCTGCCTCGATCAGGGCAGGAACGCGCTGGGCATAGTCCCGTGTGTTGATGCCCGCGCCGACGACGTAGCGCTTGTGCACATCCAGCAGCTCGTTCGGATTCTGCTTATGACTTTCGTAGTCCTTGCGGAAAACAAAATAACAGAGTCTTCCGTTGTCGTCGATGATCGGCAGCGAGTTGAGCTTGTGGTCCCAGATGATATCGTTGGCCTCCTTCAGGGTGGTGCCTTCCTTTGCCCAGACCAGCTTATCATAGGGCGTCATGAACTCGCTCACGGGAGTGGACAGTTCCATCCTGCTGATGCGGTAGTCCCGGCTGGTCACAATGCCGATCAGCTTTCCGTCCGCTGTACCGTCTTCCGTCACAGCCACGGTCGAATGGCCGGTTTTCTCCTTCAGGGCAAGGACATCGCGAAGCGTCGCATCCGGGCAGAGGTTGGAATCGCTGCGGACGAACCCGGCTTTGTAGCTCTTGGCACGCCGCACCATGGCCGCCTCATCCTCTACCGTCTGAGAGCCATAGATAAACGAAATGCCGCCCTCGGTCGCCAGCGCAACGGCAAGGCGGTCACCGGAAACGGACTGCATGATGGCCGAAACCATCGGGATGTTCATGGTGATAGCCGGTTCCTCTCCCCTGCGGAAGCGGACCAGAGGGGTTTTCAGCGATACATTCTCCGGAATGCATTCGGAGGAGGAATAACCGGGAATAAGCAGATACTCATTAAACGTATGTGCGGGTTCGTTGATAATTCTCGCCATAAAATCTCTCCTTTTCTGCAGATGCCCTTTTGATTTTCCGGTCCCCGCCGTTGGCGGGATCCCGTCCCTGTATGCAGATGCCTCATCTGACTTTTGGGATATTATAAAAATCCGGGATGCGTTTGTCAAGAACAGAAACGCGGCCGGAAAAGAATTGTTCAAAAAAAGGACTTTATAAATCAGAGCGGATATGCTATGATGCTGTCGAAAGAGGGGAAGCACCTTGCCGAAGCAGCTTGGCATAAAAAAGATCGCCGACAACCGTAAGGCGTTTCATGAATATTTCGTGCTCGAGCGCTTTGAGGCGGGGATTGAGCTTGCCGGTACCGAGGTCAAGTCGGTCCGTGCCGGCCAGGTCAACCTGAAGGACAGCTTCTGTACCGTCAAGGACGGCGAGCTGTTTGTCCGCGGTATGCATATCAGCCCCTACGAACACGGCAACATCTTTAACCGTGACCCGGTACGGCCGCGGCGTCTGCTGATGCACAAGCGTGAGATTGTCAAACTCCAGGCCCGCGTCATGCAGGATGGCGTCACCCTGGTTCCGCTGTCGCTCTATTTCAAGGACAGCCGGGTCAAGGTCGAGCTTGGTCTCTGCAAGGGCAAGAAGCTTCACGACAAGCGTGAGAGCAGCGCCGAACGCGATACGAAGCGCGAGATCGACCGCGTCATGAAAGAAAGGAATCTGTAATATGGCAAATCCGATTGTAACCATCGAAATGGAAAACGGCGATATCATCAAGGCCGAGCTTTATCCCGATATTGCACCGAACACGGTGAACAACTTTATCTCGCTCGTGAAAAAGGGCTTTTATGACGGCGTGATTTTTCACCGCGTCATTCCCGGTTTTATGATTCAGGGCGGCGACCCGAAGGGTACCGGCGTCGGCGGGCCCGGCTACAGCATCCGGGGTGAGTTTTCCTCGAACGGCTTCAAGAACGATCTGAAGCACAGCCGCGGCGTTCTCTCCATGGCGCGCACGATGGCGCCGAACTCCGCCGGCAGTCAGTTTTTCATCATGCACGCGGATGCCCCGCATCTGGATGACCAGTATGCCGCATTCGGCTGCGTGACGGAGGGCATCGAGGCAGTGGATACCATCGCCGCGGTCCGCACGGATTATAATGACCGGCCGCGTACGCCGCAGGTCATGAAGAAAGTTACGGTTGAGACCTTCGGCGTCGACTATCCGGAGCCCGAAAAGGTATAACAGGGGGATGTAACGGTTTCGACGGGGGTGTGGAGGCTGAGACAGCGGGCGGATGCGCCTGGCATCCATAAAACGGGCAAACCTTTATAAATTAAAGAACGAAGAACCCGTTCTTCTCGCTGCTTAAGCAGTGAGCGTCCCACCCGGGAGGACCACGGCCCGGGATGGGGCGTCGACAAGTGGTGAACGTGAATATGCAAAGCTTTGCGCATATCATGAATCATGAAGCTACCAAGCCTGTGAGAGTGACGGCGTTCGCTCAGGCGAGGGAATGCAAATCACCGTCTGCGCCCGGAGAAGTCTTTGTCAAAGTGCTTTCGGACAGGGGTTCAACTCCCCTCATCTCCACCAAAATAAACAGTCCACCCGTCAGGGTGGGCTGTTTGTTTTGATCGTTCTGGGGAGTTGAACCCGAGGGCTCTTGGCGACATGCCGGGGGCATGTCGCAACCCGAGGCGGCCTGCGCCGCAGCGCAGGTCAACTCCCCTCATCTCCACCAAAGCAAGATAATCCGAACCACATCTTCTCAATCGGAGATGGGTTCGGATTTTGTTTTATCATCAATGATTTCCAATCCAGCCGCAAACACGGTAAGTGCAAACCGAAATAAAAATCTGAAGAAACAGCTTTACAAGCATCTGGCGAAATTAGAACGATTTTAATTCTGCCAGTATTAAGAGAAAGGCGGCGAAGCCGTCCATGTGACCGCTCGTAGCAACCAACGCTCTCTCAGGTCTTTTCAATCTGCCTCCTGTCGTACGAGGAGAAGAAATCCTTTGCGTCTTTGACCACAATGTTGCCGAACAGAATCAGCGAGAACAGGTTGGGGATGGCCATCAGACCGTTGCAGACATCTGCTGCGTCCCAGAGGAGTTGTACGCTGATGAGCGCGCCAAGCGCGCAGATCACCATGTGCAGCACACGATAGATCCTCACCTTGTGAGCGCCAAAAAGGAAAGCGAACGCAGACTCACCGTAGGTGTACCAGCCCAGCACCGTGGACAGGCAGAACAGGAGCAGCGAGATTACAATAACGATCTGCCCCAATCCTCCGAGGTTCTGTCGGAACGCAGTAGTCGCCAGGACTGTGCCGTCTGTCACGCCGCTGTTCCACACGCCGCTGACCATGATAATAAGCGCAGTAAAGGTGCAGATGACGAAGGTATCGAAAAAGACCTCGATGATGCCGTAGAGCGCCTGCTTGACGGGAACGTCCACCTTGGCCGTGGCGTGGACCATGGCAGAGGAACCGGTGCCTGCTTCGTTGGAGAACACGCCGCGCTGTACGCCGCGCCGGATGGCTATGCCCATCGTGGCGCCGGCCACGCCGCCGATCACCGCATCGCCGGTAAAGGCGGACTTAACAATGAACCACAGCGCCTGGGGGATCAGCGTGATATTCATAATGAGGATCACGAGCCCAAAGCCCAGATAGATCAGCGCCATGATCGGTGTGAGATAGGTGGTGACATCCGCGATTTTCTTCACGCCGCCGAAGATGACCAACCCGTCAATAGCCAAGATCAGGATCGCGATGACCCAGGGGATCACCGTGCCGTCGCCCGCAAGTCCGCTGACAGCGCTGCTGATGGTGTTTACCTGCAGAGCGCCGCAGGAGACAAAGGAGACGAAAACAGTGAAGACGGCAAATGCTCCGCCCAGGATCTTTGCAATGGTTTTCTGCTTCATGCCCTGTGTCAGAATGTACATGACACCGCCGCGGAAGTTGCCTTCCTCATCCTGTACACGAAAGTGCATGGCCAGGGCGATCTCCGCAAATTTAGTGGCCATACCGCCCAGCGCGGCGATCCACATCCAGAAAATGGCACCTGGACCACCCACGGCGATCGCATAGGCTACGCCGACGATGTTGCCGTTTCCCACACAGGAGGACAGGGCTGTAGCGAGCGCTTTGTAGGAGCGGATCTGCCCGATACCATCGTCGGACTTCTTCTCC
>CADAPN010000184.1 GCA_902789835.1 Oscillospiraceae bacterium | reverse complement strand
GTCCAATACGTTACGTGGCTCGGAAAATTGGCGCGCGGAGATATGGGGGTTTCCTATGTCTCCGGGAAACCGGTCTTTTCAACGTTTGTATCCAAACTGCCTGCTACGTTGCTGCTGGCCGTCGTTTCCATTTTGCTGACGGTGATCGTTTCGATCCCGCTTGGAATCTGGTCGGCTGTGAACCAGAACAGGGCGGCCGATTATGTGATCCGCACGGCAAGCTTCGTTGGGAATTCTCTGCCTAATTTTTTTGTATCCCTGCTGCTGATGTATTTCTTCGCAATCCGGCTGAACTGGTTCCCGGTTATTTCCAGGGACGTCAGTCTGCAGAGCGTGGCGCTCCCGTCCATTACGCTGGCTATCGCCATGTCGGCCAAATATCTGCGGCAGGTTCGCGCAACGGTTCTTGATGAACTCAGCAAGGACTACGTGCTTGGCGCCAAAGCCAGAGGCGTGAAGTTCCAGACGACGATGATGAAAAGCGTGATGAAGGCTTCTCTTGTAACGATTATCACGCTGCTGACGCTCTCCATTGGTTCCTTATTGGGCGGGACCGCTATAGTAGAGTCCATCTTCATGTGGGACGGCGTTGGCAAGATGGCGGTGGATGCCATCAATATGCGCGATTATCCGATTATTCAGGCTTACGTCATGTGGATGGCGATTATTTACGTGCTGGTCAATCTGATAACCGATGTAAGCTATCGGTATCTGGATCCGCGGATCAGGCTGGGAGGAACAGAGCAATGAGCAGACCGGGAACAGGATCCGGGCGCGTTTGTTCTTTTTCCTGTTTCTTGCGGTGGTTCTGGTGCTGGTTTCGTTTTTTGCGGATCAGATTGTTCCCTATGACCCTTACGGGCAGAATCTGAGTCTGTCCAGACAGCCTCCGTCGGCAGCTCATTTTATGGGAACTGACCAATACGGGCGGGATGTTTTTTCCCGCGTAGTTGTAGGAGCGCAGGCCAGTGTTTTTTCTACCCTGATACTCGTTTGCATTACCTCGGTATTCGGAACCCTGGCAGGAACGCTCTGCGGCTACTTTGGGGGCAGGATTGATTCTGTTTTGATGCGGATTTCGGATGTCTGTCTGGCGTTTCCGGGTCTGGTCTTTGCGCTGGCGATTGCAGCGCTGCTTGGCGGGGGCATAAGTAATGCTGTGATTGCGCTGGCGGTCATCAGCTGGCCTAAGTATGCCCGCGTGGCGCGGGGGCAGACGCTGGCCCTGAAGAACTGTGATTTTTTGGCGGCGGCAAGGCTTGCCGGAGACAATTCTGTCCAGATGATCTGGCGGCACATTTTGCCGAACATTCTGGGTCCGATTTTGGTTACGGCCATGCTGGATATCGGAACGATGATGATGGAACTGGCGGGACTGAGCTTCCTCGGACTTGGCGCGCAGCCGCCTGTGCCCGAATGGGGAAATATGATGAGCGGCGGGAGAAGCATGCTGCAGACATATCCCTGGCTTGTGCTGTCTCCCGGCGTTGCGATTTTCCTGACTGTCGTGACTTTCAATCTGTTGGGGGATACGGTCCGCGATTACATGGATCCCAAAAACTCCGGAAGTCAATGATTTGTAAGCACTTTATATGACCTTGGAGAGGGTCGTAAAAAACTACTACTTCATAATAAAAGGGGAAAATATCATGAAAAAGATTCTGGCGGTCCTTCTGATGCTCTGTATCGCAGTAGGCATTCTGAGCGGCTGCGGCGGCGGTTCCAATACGCCGGCTGCCTCCGGTAAAAAGAAAACCTTTGTCTTTGGCGATACGACCTTCAACGCGGAGAACGAAGAACCGGACATCAACCCGCATAATGCTTACTCCGGATGGCCCTGCATCCGTTACGGCGTAGGTGAGACACTGATGAAGATTGCGGACGACGGCACACTGAAGCCCTGGCTTGCTCAGAGTGCTAAGAATGTGAATGAAACGACATGGGAAATCGTGATTAAGGACGCGGTCCGCTTTTCCAACGGTAAAAAGTGCGACGCTGCCGCTGTAAAAGCTTGTTTAGAGCACCTGATCAAGGTCCATGAGCGGGCGGCCGGGAACCTGAAGATCGCTTCCATAAAGGCGGACGGCCAAAAGCTGACCATCGTCACATCGGAGCCAAATCCTATTCTGATGAACTATCTCTCTGAGGGCTACGGCTGTATCATCGATATGGAAACCGGTCTTCCCAAGAACGGATGCGTTGTGGGCACCGGTCCTTTTGTGGCTACTGAGGTCGTAACGGATAATCATGTAAAACTGGTGAAGAATGCAAAATACTGGGACGGCAACGTTAAAATTGACGAAGTCACCGTCCGTACCATCTCTAACGGCGACACGCTGGCGATGGCTCTCCAGTCCGGCGAGATCAACGCGGCATATGGAATGGCGTATGCCAGCTATCCTCTCTTTGAAAACGACAAATTCAAGTTTAGCAGTATCCAGACCAGTCGCTGCTTCTGGGGCATGATGAACTTCCACAAAGAGAACCCCGGCTACCGGATCATGAGCGATCCTGCGGTCCGCAAAGCGATTGCCATGGGAATCAACAAGAAGGGCTTTGTGGATGTTCTGCTGAAAGGATACGGCTACACCGCTGCCGGCGCGTTCCCCGAAAGCTTTGCTTTTGGAAAGGGCGTTAACACGGTTTCCTATGATCCCGGACAGGCAAAGAAAATCCTGCAAGATGCCGGCTGGATTGATACCGATGGCGACGGTATCCGCGAGAAAGACGGCGTCAAGCTGGCCATCCGCTGGCTGACCTATCCGTCCCGTCAGGAACTGCCGCTGCTGGCCGAGTCCGCGCAGGCTACGCTCAAGGATATAGGGATCGAAGTGCAGATCAATAACACCAAAAACCACAACAGCATCCGGAAGGACCCCAAAGCCTGGGATATTTGGGTCAGCGCCAATGTAAACGCCGGCCTGGGCGATCCGCAGAATTTCTTTGATACATATTGCCTGGATTCTTCCATTAAGAACTCCGGTGGTCACCACAGCGACAATCTGGAAAAGCTTGCCGTACAGCTGCGCGGCGCCTTTGATCCGGGAGAACGTGCGAAGATAGCAGTTAAGATGCAGCAGGAGCTTCTGGATGACAATTCTTATTTCTTCTGTTCGTTCCTGCGCATGAGTATGATCATGCAGGCCAACGTTACCGGTCTTGCGGCGCATACCTGCGACTTTTACGAACTGACTGCGGATCTGGACATCAAGTAAGCACAGTATGGTTGATGAGGTTGTGCTATGGCAGGATTATTGGATTATCAGCATGTGGAGATTTCCTTTAACGGGAACGCGGTTGTACATGATGTAACGTTTCAGTTGCATCCGGGCGAAATCCTGGGCCTGGTGGGAGAATCAGGCTCAGGAAAATCTACGCTGATCAAGGCTGCGATGGGACTGCTTGGCAGTTCCGGCATGGTTACCAGAGGCGATATCTGGTTCGAGGGAAAAAACCTGCCGGATCTGTCTGACTCGGAGATGCGGCATATCTGCGGAGAAAAGATCGGCATGATATTCCAGGACTGCGGCGCTTCCCTGAGTCCCATCCGCACCATTGGCGAGCAGATTGTGGAGAGTTTGGCGGCCCATCGCAAGGTGGATGTCCAAACGGCAAAAGCTGCGGCCATGGAGCTGTTTGACAAGCTGAAACTGAAAGACGGGGAACGGGTCTGGAACAGTTATCCTTTTGAACTCTCCGGCGGCATGAATCAGCGGGCGGGGATTGCAATAGCCATGCTCATGAACCCTGTGATTCTCCTGGCAGACGAACCGACTTCCGCTCTTGATGTGGCAGTGCAGCGGCAGGTGGTGGAGGAGATGCTAAGCGTCAGGGATGAATTCGGTACTGCGATTATTATTGTGACGCATGATATCGGCGTTGTTTCCGCCATGGCAGACAGTATTCTAGTGCTGCAGGACGGCAACGTGATGGAATACGGCAGGGCGAAGGATGTTCTGGAAACTCCCCGGAACGGCTATACCAGGAAATTGCTCGGTGCGGTTCCGAGATTGAGGAGGGGATAGTGTAAATGGATCCGGTCCTGAAGGTCACCGACCTTTCCAAATACTTTTCCCGTGCCGGGAAAAACGGTTTCTTTGCCGTAGATCATGTGAGTTTTGCGGTTATGCCGGGTGAGATTCTCGGCATCGTAGGCGAATCCGGTTCCGGTAAGTCCACCATTGCCAAACTGATTACAAGGCAGATTGACGCGACAGCCGGAACGATTGAAATCGAAGGGCAGGATATTACCGGATTGAAAGGGCGGGATATGATTCCTGTCTATGCAAAGATCCAGATGGTTTTTCAAATGCCCAAGGGATCTTTTGATCCCCGCAGGACCCTGGGCGATGGAATCTGTGAGAGTCTGCGGAACCAGGGGAAGCCAAAGGCGGAGTGTGAGGCAAAGGCGCGGGGTCTGCTGGAACAATGCGGATTACCCGGCGATTTTTTGGAACGGTATCCCCACCAGGTATCCGGCGGACAGTGCCAGCGCGCTGCAATTGCCCGGGCCCTGATGTGCGACCCGAAAATTCTTATTCTTGATGAGGCCACCTCGGCCCTTGATGTGTTGTGACAGGGTAATTGTTCTTTGCGATGGGAAGATTGTGGAGCAGGGACTTCCTGACGATGTGATCATGCGTCCGAAATCTGAATATGCGAAGCGCCTCGTCGACTCTGTTTTCTGATAAAAAGAATCCTGGTTCCCATGAATATTCTGCGAAAAACGGTATCGTTATCAACTTTGTGGAAGAGCAGGGGATGGCGATAATCAGGCGTTAGCTTGGGTGAAAATATTGATTGTCTAAAAAAACCGGTACCGCATTCCATGCGATACCGGTTTTACTATTATAATTTTTTTTAATTGGCGGTTCGTTGGTTTTCAGTCTTCGTACTTATCCGGGAAGAACAGCTTCAGGGTGTCCATGTCGGGCATCTTGCCCATGGCGTTGCCGATAAAGAAGAAGACCAGCGAAGTAGTGATACCGATGGTGATCTGGTGCAGGGAAAATACCTTGAAACCCAGGGCCATGGTGATGCAGTAGGCTGCCACGCCGCCGAACATGGCGCAGATGGCG
>CADAPN010000183.1 GCA_902789835.1 Oscillospiraceae bacterium | reverse complement strand
GAAAGGAGTTCAAAACAAAAACATGAAAAGGGAATTCAAGGATCTGTTCTTATACGCGCCTTACGATCACGAATGCCTGAACAGCGAAATCACGGGAGACTACGACAAGGCTCATGCCGTGAAGTGCGTGAACGGCACCTTCGTCGGTACCGAGGAGAACGGGGTCGCGTCGTGGCTGGGCATCCCCTTCGCGAAGCCGCCCGTGGGCGTGCGCCGCTTCAAGGCTCCGGAATACGTGGATGAAAGCGACCGGGTCTTCGAGGCCAGGTACTACGGAAAGAGATGTTACGGCCAAAGCGAGGGTGGTGATTACATTCAGACGCTGGCCTCGGAAGACTGCCTCAACCTGAACATCTGGGTCAACACCGACGACAAGACTGAGAAGAAGCCGGTGATGGTCTGGATCCACGGCGGGGCCTACATCGACGGCTCGGGCTGCCAGGCCTGCTACAGCGGAGCCAACCTCGTCCAGGCGCACAGCGACATCATCATGGTGAACATCAACTACCGCCTGAATATGTACGGCTTCATGGACTTCTCCTCGGTGCCCGGCGGCGAAAACTTCAAGACGGCGCCCTGCAACGGCCTGCTCGACCAGGCCATGGCGCTCAGGTGGGTGCACGAGAACATCGCCGCGTTCGGCGGCGACCCCGACAACGTGACCATCTTCGGGCAAAGCGCCGGCGGCGGCTCGGTCTCCATCCTGCCGGTCATGAAGGAAGCGAACCAGTATTTCCAGAAGGTCATCGCCCAGAGCGGCTCGACCACCACCCTGGCCTTCCCGGTCGGCTGCGAAGCCGCGCAGGGCAAGACGAAGGCACTGCTCGAGTACACCGGCTGCAAGACCATGGACGACATCATGGCGCTGTCTGAAGAGGCGCTCCAGAAGGCGTATGTCGAAGCGGTCGGCAAGTTCACGTCCTGCCCCTATTACGGAACGGAGGTGCTCCCCGAGGCGCCCATCGAACTGTATAAAAAAGGCTATGCAAAGCACATATCCATCATGGCCGGCAGCACGGCCGACGAGGCCAGGCTGTTCATGGGTCAGGGCCCGATGCTGAGCCGCAGTCCCCTGCCTGAAGGAAGAGGACAGGAAGTATTACGACGAATTTAACCGGGTCTGCAGGTTCCAGGAGCCGGGACTTGTCGAGACGGAGTTCATCAACGAGCTCATGTTCAGGGTTCCCATGCTTAATCAGCTCGATGTGCAGAGCGCGTTCAACAACACGTTCTGCTACTACTGGTCGTATCCAAGCAGCAATCCGGATATGGGCGCACCGCATTCCGTGGAAATCATATTCGTGTTCAACGATCGCGGCGCCGGGACGCGCAGCGCCTTCAACGGCACGAACATCGCCGATGAGATCTTCACGGCCGTTCAGCAGACGTGGACCAATTTCGCACGCTGCGGCAACCCGTCGACAGACCAGATCGACTGGAAGGCGTACTCGGCCGACGACCAGAACGTCATGGTCATCGCAGGACCTGGTGACCTGCATATCGAACAGGGCCTGCTGGCCGACCAGTACAAGGCTGTGCTCCCCCTGGTCAACTACTACCAGTTCATGGACAAGTTTTTCACCCCCGGTTACCTTTTGGATATCGTCGCCGAGCGCAAGCAGAATTCCTAGGGAGGCATCCCCTGATGCCTCCGCCTTCTGTGCCCGCAATATTTGTAGGTAATCCTGTTTCCCCGATGGAAAGCCCAGAGAAGCGGGTTTCCATCGGAAGCGACGAACATAGCGACGCGCGGGAAGCGTGCGACGAACCAAGCTTGTCTGCGTAGGGAATGAGCTTTCGGCACGCTTGCCGGAAGCGAACGATCCGGAGCATAGCGACGCGCGAGAAACGCGTGACGATCCAAGCTTGTCTGTGAGGAGCCAGCGCGGCGGTATAGACTTCGTGCGAGCGCTCACTGACCCTTCCGCGCAGCTGCAGTGATCTGAAGTCGGGCGCCCCGCTGCTGACCCCTTCAGCCTGTCCGCTTTTTCTCACTTACTATTCTTCGCGGCCGCAGTGTCTTGTTAAGGGGCAGAGACCTCACTTGCCGCGAAACGGTACAGACTTCTGGGGAACATAGCGCCCCACCCAAAAAATATCTCTTGCTGTCCGGACAACCGGACAGCTTTTGTTTTATACTCCAGGCATCGTATAAATCCGAAGGCAATCCACACAGCTTTTTATAAGGAGGGTACTGCCATGCTTTTCAAGAACCGGAATGAAGACAAAAAGGATGTCAAGGACAGAAAGAAAGACTCGTCCGATAAAAAGGACAAACAGCCATCCCGCCCGTGGTACGATATCAGCCTTGACGACATGATCATGTACGATCTGTTCGATGATGAATGAAAGACCCGGCAAACAGTTTCAGCACGCTGGATATCCGCGAGATTCGTATTGATGCGGATATCCCCCAAACGGAATACTACGCAAGCCTGCCTGCCGTCAGACGACAAAACCCATTACCTTTTTCGTCGGCGAGAATGGGATCGGCAAATCGACATTGATCGAGGCTGTCGCGGTTGCAGCGGGTTTCAACCCCGAAGGGGGTACAAGAAACTACAGTTTTTCTACCGTTGATTCTCATTCTTCCCTGCATGCGCATATTCATCTGGTACGAGGGATCGGCCGCCATTTTGACGGATTCTTTCTTCGCGCTGAGAGCTTTTACAATGCAGCCTCATATCTTGATTCCATGGACAGCGATGTGCTGGGTTCCTATGGGGGGACATCTCTGCACAAGCTTTCACATGGCGAGAGCTTTCTTGCCCTGGTTGAGAATCGTTTCTCTCCGGATGGCTTGTTTATCCTGGATGAACCGGAAGCTGCGATTTCCCCCATGCGCATGCTGCGCTTGATGGCGGACATTCATGATCTTGCAAAGCGGGGCGCTCAGTTCATCATTTCCACGCATTCTCCGATCCTGATCACCCTTCCGGAGTCGGATATCATTCAGTTTTCTGATAAGGGTCTTGAGCATGTTCACTATCAGGAAACAGAGCATTTCCAGCTGACGAGGGATTTTCTTGCGAATCCGGACAGGATGCTTCGTATCCTTTTGGAAGAGAGCTGACAATCCTGGATCGTGATTAGCAGGAGAACTGAATCAGAAGAAAAATGCCTCACCGATGGCCCAGAAAGCTCAAGCGGTGAGGCTTTTTCCATAAATCTCCGGCTTTCGGAAGATGCTTTGTTTCGCAGCAGATGAGAAAATACCTTACTGCTAAAGCCAGATAAAGCTGATACAAAATCGTTCAGCTTTCCAAAAAAACGTGAAAAATCTTTCAGAAACAGGTATCACCCCGCTTTTTTTCTGGTATAATATAATATTGGTATATTATGGCTGGCGAGTTCCCCAAAAGACAGGCGGCTTTTGTAAAAGCGTGGGCATTGATGCATGAAGATGATTTGAAGGCAAACTGGCGTCTTGCGCTGAATGGAGAAGAGACTTTCCACATTGATCCTTTACGTTGATGAGAGGTGATATCATGATCCATGGAAAAGAAGAATTGCTGCCGAGGGTAAAGAGCGTAGAAGCGCTTCCTGATTATGTTCTGCTTGTTACTTTTCAAAACGGTGAGAGAAAAGAATATGATGTGAAACCTTTGCTGCAATATCCGATGTACCGAAATCTTGACAAGGTTTTTCCGGCAGCGGCAGTACAATTTGGCACGGTCGTATGGCCCGGAGATCTGGATATCAGTCCGGATACCCTTTACCTGCACGGGAGAGCAGTTTGACATCCAAATAACTGGAGGCACAGCATGCCTTACTTCAACATTGTTGCCGAGACAAATCAGAATACGGTTGTGACGGAGTACGAGCCTGTCAGGGCGCGGGCGGACAGCTATCAGTCCGAGGCCGCGCTGGAACAGGAGTTTATCCGTCTGCTCGGCGAGCAGGGCTATCAGTATCTGCCGATACACAATGAGGCCGACCTGATCCGCAATCTCCGCGAGCGGCTGGAGGAACTGAACAAATACAGTTTTACCGACAGTGAGTGGGACCGCTTCCTGAAAGAATCCCTTGCCAACCCGAATGACCACATCGTTGAGAAGACGCGCAAGATCCAGGAGGACAACGTCCAGGTTCTGAAGCGGGACAGCGGCGAGACGAAGAACATCACGATCATCGACCGCAAGAATATCCACAGCAACCGCCTGCAGGTCATCAACCAGTATGTTCTGGGACAGGCGGAGGGGGCAGCGTACGACAACCGCTATGACGTGACGATTCTTGTCAACGGCCTGCCGCTGGTGCATGTCGAGCTCAAGCGCCGGGGCGTTGCTATCCGCGAGGCCTTCAACCAGATCGAGCGCTATCAGCGGGACTCCTTCTGGGCGGGCAGCGGCCTGTTCGAATATGTACAGATCTTCGTCATCTCGAACGGAACCAATACCAAGTACTATTCCAACAGCACGCGGCACAACGCCATCCGGGACGCCGAAAGCCGGAATATCAAGAAGGGGAAGACCAGCAACAGCTTTGAGTTTACGTCTTTCTGGGCAGACGCCAACAACCGGATCATCCCAGACCTGATCGACTTTACAAAGACCTTCTTCGCGAAGCATACCCTGCTGAATATCCTGACCAAATACTGCATCTTCACTTCTGAGGAGATGCTGATGGTCATGCGGCCTTATCAGATCACCGCCACAGAACGCATTCTGAACCGGATCGAGATCGCCCACAACTATAAGAAGTACGGCGACATCGCCGGCGGCGGCTACATCTGGCACACCACCGGTTCGGGCAAGACCCTGACATCCTTCAAGACGGCCAGACTGGCCACCCAGCTGCCCTATATCGACAAGGTGCTCTTCGTGGTGGACCGCAAGGATCTGGATTACCAGACCATGAAGGAATACGACCGCTTCGAGAAGGGGTCTGCCAACAGCAATACTTCCACCGCTGTGCTGGAGCGGCAGCTCCGGGACCCAAACGCCAAGATCATCATCACGACGATCCAGAAGCTCTCGACCTTTATCAAGAAGAACAAAGAGCACGAGGTTTATAACCGGCAGATCGTCATCATCTTTGACGAGTGCCACCGCAGCCAGTTCGGCGACATGCACGCCGCCATCGTGAAGAGCTTCCGGCAGTATTACATGTTCGGCTTCACCGGCACGCCTATCTTCCCGGCCAATGCCGGGCCGGTTTTGAACCCGAGGTTCTTTACCACCGAACAGACCTTCGGGGACAGGCTGCATTCCTATACCATCGTGGACGCCATCAACGACAAGAACGTGCTGCCGTTCCGGGTGGACTATATCAAGACCATGGACACGGATGCGGATATCGATGATGAAGAGGTCTGGGATATTGACCGGAAAAAGGCCTTTGAGGCGCCGCAGCGCATCCGCCTGGTCGCCGAATATATCCTGAACCATTTTGACCAGAAGACGTATCGCGGTGACAAGACCTATGTGTACAACACCCTGACGAATATTGCCGAGGTGGCCTCTGCCGACCGCGGCAGGGTGGAAGAGATCAAGCGCAAGCAGCGCCTCTCGGGCTTCAATGCCATCTTCGCCGTGGCCTCGGTCCCGATGGCCAAGCTCTATTATGACGAGTTCCGGAAGATCATCCGCGACAACCCGACCAAGGACCTGAAGATCGCGGTCATCTACAGCTATGCCGCCAACGCCGAAGAGGCGGACGGCATCCTGGATGAAGAGAATCCGGAGGACACCTCGGCCCTGGATCAGAACGACCGGGACTTCCTCGAGTCGGCCATTCAGGACTATAACCGGATGTTCCACACCAACTACGACACCTCCGGCGACAAATTCCAGAATTACTATAAAGACGTGTCCCTGCGCATGAAGAACCGGGAACTGGACCTGCTGATCGTGGTCAACATGTTCCTGACCGGTTTTGACGCCACGACGCTCAACACCCTCTGGGTGGACAAGAACCTGAAGATGCACGGTCTCATTCAGGCGTTCAGCCGCACCAACCGCATCCTGAACAGCATCAAGACCTTCGGCAACATCGTCTGCTTCCGCAACCTGCAGAAGCGGGTCGATACCGCCATCGCCCTGTTCGGGGACAGGAATGCCGGCGGCATTGTCCTGATGAAGAGCTTCCGGGATTACTATTACGGCTATGTCACCGACGACGGCACCCTGGTGAAGGGTTATATGGACATCGTGAGCGAGCTGAACGCCCGCTTCCCGCTGACCGAGCCGCAGATCGTTGGTGAGCAGAACCAGAAGGACTTCATTTCGTTGTTCGGCGCGCTTCTGCGCATGCGAAACCTCCTGCTTTCCTTTGACGAGTTCGCGGGGAAAGAGATGCTCAGCGAGCGCGACCTGCAGGACTATCTCGGCCGGTATCAGGACCTCCGGGATGAGTGGAAAAAGAAGCGCGAGGCAGGGGAGAGCACCGACATCATCGACGATATCGTCTTTGAGGTCGAACTGATCAAGCAGATCGAGATCAACATCGACTATATCCTGATGCTGGTGAAGAAGTATCAGGAGACAAACTGCACGGACAGGGAAGTGCTTGTCACCATCCGCAAGGCCGTGGACGCGAGCCCCGAGCTGCGCAGCAAGAAACAGCTGATCGAGGCCTTTATCGCCCGGGCCAACGAGGTGGAGGATGTGACCAGCGGCTGGAACAGCTATGTGGCACAGCAGAGAGAAGCCGATCTGAACCAGCTGATTCAGGAGGAGAACCTGAAGCCCGAGGAGACGCGGAAGTTTCTGGAGAATGCCTTCCGGGAAGGGGAAGTGAAAACCGTCGGCACGGACATCGAAAAGCTGATGCCCCCGATCCGGCGCTTCGGAGGCGGGAACCGGGCAGAGAAGAAGCAGACGATCATCGACAAACTGAAGGCCTTCTTCGAGAAGTACTTCGGCATCGGCACCGCTTTCACCAGCGAAGAGCACGATCCCGTGATTTATGATCTTCCCCCAGAGGAG
>CADAPN010000182.1 GCA_902789835.1 Oscillospiraceae bacterium | reverse complement strand
CAACCTCTACGGGCTGCCCATCAAGGTGCAGGCCATCGTGGACGGAAAGTAAGCCATGGCAAAGATGTGGGCCGGCGTCACGGCCGGAAAGACCGACCGCCTGGCGGATGACTTCAATTCCTCCATCCGCTTTGACAGCCGGATGGCCCGTCAGGATATCACCGGGAGCATCGCCCACGCGGCGATGCTCGCGGCAAAGGGGATCATCTCCGAAGCGGACTGCGACGCGCTGACCGAGGGCCTCGCCGGGATCCTCGAGGATCTGGAAAGCGGAAAGCTCCTCATTGACAAAACTCCACACTGCCCGCAGCCGGAACGACCAGGTGGCGCTGGACCTGAGAATGTATCTGAGAGATGAGAGTGACGAAATCGCCGCTCTCATCCGCGACTTTCTTCATGTCCTCACCGATCTTGCGGAGAAGCACACCGAAACCATCATGCCGGGCTATACGCATCTGCAGCGTGCTCAGCCGGTGAGCTTCGGCCACTATATGATGGCCTACGCGATGATGCTTCTGCGCGATCTGGACCGGCTGAAAGACGGCCGAAAGAGAATGAACGTCTCGCCAATCGGCTGCTGCGCCCTGGCGGGGACAACCTATGACACCGACCGGTATCTGGAGGCGGAGAGGCTGGGCTTTGATGGCATCTGCCTCAACAGCATGGACGGCGTGTCGGACAGGGACTTTGCCCTGGAGCTGCTGAGCACGCTGTCTATTCTTATGATGCATCTCTCGCGCCTGTCCGAAGAGCTGATCCTGTGGGCCAGCTGGGAATTTCGCTTTATCGCGTTTTCCGATGCCTACACCACGGGCTCTTCCATCATGCCGCAGAAGCGCAACGCCGACATGGCAGAGCTGGTACGCGGGAAGACCGGACGGGTCTACGGAGACCTGATGGGCCTGCTCACCACCCTGAAAGGCCTGCCCCTTGCCTACAACAAGGACATGCAGGAGGACAAGGAAGGCGTCTTTGACGCCTGCGACACGGTGAAGATGTGCCTTCGAATCATGACCCCCATGGTCGGAAGCATGACCGTGAACCGCGAAAACATGCTGCGCGCGGCCCAGGGAGGCTTCATCAACGCCACGGATCTCGCCGACTGGCTTGTGAAAAAGGGCATGCCCTTCCGGAGCGCCTATAAGATTTCCGGACAGCTGGTGCGGACGTGCATGGAGAGCGGGCAGGTTCTGGAGACGCTTCCGCTGGAGACCTACAAAAGTTACAGCGAGCTCTTCGACGAGAGCCTCTATGAGGCAATCGACCTGAAAACCTGCATGGAAAAACGAATCAGCGAGGGCGGCACCTCGGTCGCCTCTGTGAAAAAGCAGATTGCGTTTGTCAGAAAGGAACTGGACCAATGACAAAGGTTTTTATAGACGGAAGCGCCGGCACCACCGGCCTGCGGATCCATGAGCGGCTGGCCGACCGGAAAGAGCTGGAGATCCTGAGCCTCCCGCCGGAGCTGCGCAAGGATAAGACGGCCAGGGAAGAGATCCTGAACGCCGCGGATGTGGCCTTCCTCTGCCTGCCGGACGCGGCGGCCATCGAGGCGGCGGACCTGGTGCACGGCAATACCGCGGTCATCGACACCTCCACCGCCCACCGGACCGAACCCGGCTGGGTCTACGGCTTCCCGGAGCTCCACGGCCTGCGCGAAAAGATCGCCGCCAGCCACCGGATCGGAAATCCGGGCTGCCATGCCAGCGGTTTCATCTCCCTGGTGGAGCCCCTGGTGCATGAGGGCCTGGTGTCGCCGGACACGGCTTTCACCTGCTTCTCGGTGACCGGGTATTCCGGCGGCGGAAAGAGCATGATCGCCGACTACGAGGCGGGGGAGAGAGACGCGGCGCTGGATTCGCCCCGGCAGTATGCCCTGGGTCAGAGCCACAAGCACCTGAAGGAGATGGTGAAGATCTCCGGCCTCACGACGGCCCCGTTCTTCTGCCCGATTGTCGCGGACTATTACAGCGGCATGGCGGTGACGGTCCCACTGTTCCGAAAGGACCTGAAGGGCAGCGTCGAGGACGTGAAGCAGCTTTACCGCGCCTGCTACCACAGTGCGATCGTCCACTATGAGGAGTACAGCGAAGGCATGATCGCCGGCAACGCTCTCTCCGGACGCGACGACATGGCGATTACGGTGGCCGGCAACGACGAAAGAATCCTGCTGATCTCCACCTTCGACAACCTTGGCAAAGGCGCTTCCGGAGCGGCCATCCAGAACATGAATATTCTTCTGGGACTTGACGAAACTACCGGACTTGCAGTATAACAGAGCGAAACTGAACCCCTTTGAAGGAGAAATAACCATGAACAATCCTGCCTCAACGATTAAACCCATCGGCGGCGGTGTCTGTGCCGCAAAAGGCTTTCAGGCTGCGGGGGTATACTGCGGAATCCGGAAGAACCCGAACAAGAAAGACCTTGGCCTCATCGTAAGCGACGTGAAGGCGAATGCCGCGGCCGTTTATACCACGAACCTCGTCAAGGGCGCGCCCCTGACCGTGACAAAGAACCACATCGCCGACGGCAAAGCCCAGGCGGTCATCTGCAACAGCGGCAACGCCAACACCTGCAACGCCGACGGCATCGAAATTGCCGAGACGATGAGCAGCCTCCTGGGCGAGGCACTCGGGATTGCCGCGACTGACGTGGTGGTGGCTTCCACCGGTGTCATCGGGCAGCCGCTTCCCATCGCCCCCATTGCCGCGGGCATTCCGCCGCTGGTGGCGGCGCTGTCCGCGGAAGGAAGCGAGGAGGCCTGCCACGCCATCATGACCACCGACACAAAGAAGAAAGAAGTTGCGGTGGAGTTTGAACTGGGGGGAAAAACCTGTCATCTGGGCGGCATCGCCAAGGGCAGCGGCATGATCCACCCCAATATGGCCACCATGCTGGTCTTCCTGACCACGGACGCCGCGATCAGCGCACCCATGCTTCAGAAGGCGCTCTCCGGCGATATCCAGACCACCTTCAACATGATCAGCGTGGACGGCGACACCTCCACCAACGACATGGTGACGATCCTCGCCAACGGTCTTGCCGGAAATGAGGAGATCACGGAAGAGGGTGAGGACTTCAGTACCTTTATGTGCGCCCTGAACACCGTGAATGTCCAGCTCTGCCGGATGATCGCCGGAGACGGCGAGGGCGCGACGAAGCTTCTGGAATGCTCCGTCACCGGGGCGAAGGACGAGAAGGCGGCAAAGACGGTCGCCCGCAGCGTCATCAGCTCAAGCCTGACCAAGGCGGCCATGTTCGGCGAGGACGCCAACTGGGGCCGCGTGCTCTGCGCCATCGGGTACAGCGGCGCGGACGTCGACATCCACAAGGTGGATGTGGTTTTCCATTCCGCGGCAGGCGATGTCACGGTCTGCGAGAATGGCGCCGGCGTCCCCTTCTCCGAGGAGAAGGCGGCGGAGATCCTGCACGAGAAGGAAATCGACATCCTGATCACCCTTGGCGACGGGGAAGCGGCAGCCACCGCCTGGGGCTGCGACCTTACGTATGATTACGTGAAAATCAACGGAGACTACCGGACCTAAAAAGAATGTCATCCCCCGCCTCCGGCGGACCCTGACATGAATCAGTTTACAAACAGCCAGAGGGCCCAGGTGCTGACCCAGGCCCTGCCCTATATCCGGCAGTACAACGGAAAGATCGTTGTGGTCAAGTACGGCGGCAACGCCATGGTCAGCGAGGAACTGCGCGAGCAGGTCATGGAGGATATTGTCCTGCTGTGGCTGGTAGGCGTGCGGGTCGTGCAAGAAGCCGGAGTTTGTGGACGGGCTTCGCGTCACGGACCAGGAGACCGTGGACATCGTCCAGATGGTCCTCGCCGGCAAGGTCAACAAGACGCTGGTAAAGCTTCTGGAGGTCAAGGGCGGCAAGGCCATGGGCATCTCGGGCATGGACGGCGGCCTGATCGAAGCGAGGATGAAGCGGGCTGAGCTGGGTTATGTCGGGAGCATCACCGGCGTGAACATCGAGCCGGTGATGGACCTGCTGGAGAAGGGATACATCCCCGTAATCTCCACGCTGGGCTGCGACAAAGAGGGCAACACCTACAACATCAACGGCGATACGGCCGCGGCTTACATTGCCGGTGCGCTGGGCGCCGAGCGACTGATCATGATGACGGACATCGCCGGGGTTCTGCGGGACAAAAACGATCCGAACACCCTGATCCCGGAACTGACCATCGGCGAGGCCGTCAAGCTTTTTGAAGAAAAAGTCATCGCGGGCGGCATGATCCCGAAGGTGGAATGCTGCATCGACGCCATCCACCGCGGCGTGGAGCGTGTGATTATCATGGACGGTAGAGTGCCGCACTCGATCCTCATGGAGATCCTGACGGACGAAGGTGCGGGGACGATGGTATACGGAGAGGAGACAGAATTATGTCAGAACTGAAGAGCATCGATAAGGAATTTATCGCAAATACCTATGCGCGCTTCCCGGTGGAGCTGGTATGCGGCAAAGGATCCCTGGTCTATGACGAGACCGGCAAGGAATACATTGATATGGGCAGCGGCATCGGCGTTACCGCCTTCGGCATTGCCGATGACGAGTGGAAGGCGGCGGTGACCGAACAGCTTGGCAAGCTTCAGCATATGTCAAACCTCTATTACACCGAGCCCTGTGCCATGCTGGCAAAGCTGCTCTGTGAGAAGACCGGCATGAAAAAGGTTTTCT
Organism: Oscillospiraceae bacterium; assembly: GCA_902789835.1. Next base: position 5,715 of record CADAPN010000182.1, on the reverse strand, counting down.
TCTGCAACTCCGGCGCGGAGGCCAACGAGGGCGCCATCAAGGCCGCCCGCAAGTACGCCGCCGAGAAGAAGGGACCGGAGTACTTCACCATCGTGACCCTGGAAAACAGCTTCCACGGGCGGACCCTCACGACATTAGCCGCCACGGGCCAGGACCATTATCACGAGCTGTTCCAGCCGCTGACCCCGGGCTTTGTCCACGCCCCGGCGAACAACCTGGAGGCGGTGAAGAACGCAGCGCTTCAGAACAAAGCCGCCGCGGTCCTGATCGAATGCATCCAGGGCGAGGGCGGCGTCATCCCGCTGCAGAAAGACTTTGTCACAGGCCTTGCGGAGTTCTGCAAGGCGGAAGACATCCTCCTGATGGTGGATGAGGTACAGACCGGCAACGGCCGTACCGGCGAGCTCTACGCCTATATGAACTTCGGAGTGCAGCCGGATGTGATCTCCACAGCGAAGGGCCTCGGCGGCGGACTTCCTCTGGGGGCGGTGCTCTACGGAGAGAAGACCGAGTTTACCCTGGGGGCCGGTGACCACGGCTCCACCTTCGGCGGAAACCCCGTCTGCTGCGCAGGGGCGCTGAGCATCCTGAAGCGGATCGATGAAAAGCTCCTGTCGGACGTAAAGAAAAAGAGTGCCATGGCCTTTGAAGCCCTGCAGGGGGCCCCCGGCGTGGAGAGCGTCAGCGGCATGGGCCTCATGATCGGCATCAAGACCGTAAAGCCGGCTTCCGACGTGGTGAAGGCCTGCATGGAGAACGGAGTTCTCTGCCTCACGGCGAAGGACAAAGTCCGGCTGCTCCCGGCACTCAATATTCCGGAAGATGTATTGATGAAGGCGATCAATGTGATCAAAGGAGCGTGTGCATGAATCTGAAGGGAAAGAGCTTTCTGAAGCTGCTGGACTTTACACCGGCAGAGATCGAAGGTCTGCTGGATCTGGCAGCCGACCTGAAGGCGAAGAAAAAGGCCGGGATTCCGCACCGGCTTCACGAGGGAAAGAACATCGCCCTGGTGTTTGAGAAGACCAGTACCCGGACACGCTGCAGCTTTGAAGTAGCCGCGGCGGATCTCGGAATGCATCCGGTGTACCTGGACCCCAAGAGCTCACAGCTGGGGAAGAAGGAGAGCATCGCCGACACGGCCCGTGTCCTGGGCCGGATGTTCGACGGCATTGAGTACCGCGGATTTGAACAGACGCGCGTGGAGAAGCTCGCCGCTTACTCCGGGGTGCCGGTGTGGAACGGCCTGACCAATGAGTTCCATCCCACCCAGATCCTGGCGGACTTCCTCACGATCCGGGAGCACTTCGGCGAGCTGAAAGGAAAGAAACTGGTGTACCTCGGGGATGCCCGCTACAACATGGGCAATTCCCTGATGGTCGGCTGTGCCAAGATGGGCCTGCACTTTGTGGCCTGCGCTCCGGAGAAGTATTTCCCGGACGCGGCGCTGATTGAAGAATGCCGGGCCGTTGCGGCCGAGACCGGCGCGACGCTGGAGTTTGAAACCGACCCGATGAAGGCCGTTCAGAACGCGGATGTCCTGTATACGGATATCTGGGTTTCCATGGGCGAGCCGGAAGAGGTCTGGGCGGAGCGTATTCACGACCTCCTGCCGTATCAGGTGACACAGACGCTGATGGAGACCGCAGGGCCGCAGTGCCGCTTCATGCACTGCCTGCCAGCCTATCACGACCTGGAGACCGAGAACGGCGTCGCGATTCATGAGAAGTTCGGCCTGGAAGCCATGGAAGTGACGGATGAGGTCTTTGAGAGCCCCCAGTCCATCGTTTTCGATGAGGCGGAAAACCGCATGCACACCATCAAGGCGGTCATGGCTGCGACGCTGTAAGGAGTGGTTCGTCAGCGGCCTGCTAAAGGAATAAACACGATGATATCTGTAACCCCCGCCTCCGGCGGGGGTTACAAGAAAATATCTCATCCGTGACCGTGTTAAAGGAACTTTCACTATGGAAACTGTCTATCTGGTATTAGAAAACGGGATGGCCTTTGCGGGTCATCCCATTGGTGCATGGAAGGGAAACGATCCCGGCCTCGAGACCGTGGGCGAGCTGGTGTTTACCACCGGCATGACCGGCTACCTCGAGACCCTGACCGACCCCAGCTATGCCGGGCAGATCATCCTTCAGACCTTCCCCATGATCGGCAACTACGGCCTGATCCCGGAAGACTTCGAGGGGGCCTGTCATGCGAAGGGCTATGTGGTACGCGAGCTCTGCAATGCTCCGTCAAATTTCCGCAGTGAGGGGACGCTGGACTCCTTCCTGAAGGAACAGGGGATTCCGGGCATCTGCGGCGTGGATACCCGTGCCCTGACCAGACTGATTCGTGAGCAGGGCGTAATGAACGCCTGCCTCTGCCGGACGGTTCCGGAAGACCTCGGACCGGTCAAGGACTACGCGGTGCGTCACGTCGTCACCCAGGTCAGCACCCCGACGGCCCAGGTCTTTGAACCGCGGAACACAGGGAACGATTCTCTGGGGTCCTTTCATGTGGCTCTTCTGGACTACGGCGCCAAGCGGAACATCATCCGCAGCCTGCAAAAAAGGGGCTGCCGGGTGACGCTGTTGCCCCACGACACCGCCGCCGAGGAGATTCTTGCCATGGCGCCGGACGGACTGATGCTCTCCAACGGCCCCGGAGACCCGGCGGAGAATGTTTTCGAGGTCCAGCAGCTCCGGAAACTGGTGGGGAAGCTTCCCATTTTCGGCATCTGCCTCGGCCATCAGCTCTGCGCCCTGGCCATGGGCGGAAGGACCTACAAACTCAAGTACGGCCACCGCGGCGCCAACCAGCCTGTCACGGACGGGGCGCGCACCTGGATTACCACCCAGAACCACGGCTATGCCGTGGAGACGGAGAGCATGCAGGGCATCGCGCACCTGAGCTTCCGCAACGCCAACGACGGAAGCTGTGAAGGTCTGGACTATCCGGGCCTGTTTGACCGCTTCCTGCGGATGATGAGAGGGGAGGAGGACTGACATGCCGAAGGACAGGAGCATCCATAAGGTCCTGGTGATCGGTTCCGGACCGATCGTCATCGGGCAGGCGGCCGAGTTTGACTACGCGGGCGCACAGGCCTGCCGCATTCTGCGTCAGGAAGGCATCGAGACCGTCCTGGTCAATTCCAACCCCGCCACCATTATGACCGACAAGAAGCTGGCCGATGCCATTTATCTCGAACCCCTGACCCCGGAGACCCTGCGCCGCATCATTGCCAAGGAGCGCCCGGACGGCCTGCTGGCAGGCCTCGGCGGCCAGACCGGCCTGACCCTCGCCATGCAGCTCAGCCGTGACGGAACCCTGCAGAAGTACGGCGTACGACTTCTAGGCTCGGATATCGAGAGCATCGAGCGCGCCGAGGACCGCGAGCGCTTCCGTGAGACCCTGGAAGAGATGGGACAGCCGGTGATCCCCTCCGCCACCGCCACCACGGTGGAGCAGGCGCTGCAGATCGCCTCGGAGATCGGCTACCCGGTTATCGTCCGTCCGGCCTATACCCTGGGCGGCACTGGCGGCGGCATCGCGGATACCCCGGAGGAGCTCTCTTCCATCGCGCGCAACGGCCTGGATCTTTCCCCCATTACCCAGGTGCTCATCGAGAAGTGTGTGTCCGGCTGGAAGGAGATCGAGTTTGAAACCATGCGCGACGCAGCCGGCAACGTGATCGCCGTCTGCAGCATGGAGAACTTCGATCCGGTGGGCATCCATACCGGCGATTCCATCGTGGTGGCGCCGGCTCTGACGCTGGCGGACAGAGAGTACCAGATGCTGCGCAGCGCGGCGCTTGACATCATCACCGCCCTCGGCATCGTCGGCGGCTGCAACTGTCAGTTCGCGCTGAACCCCGAGAGCTTTGAATACGCGGTCATCGAGGTCAATCCTCGCGTTTCCCGTTCCTCGGCCCTGGCGTCGAAGGCCACCGGCTATCCTATCGCGAAGATCAGCACGCGCCTGGCCCTGGGCTATACCCTGGACGAGATCCCCAACGATATCACCGGCAAGACCTGCGCCTGCTTTGAGCCGGCGCTGGACTATGTGGTGGTGAAGCTGCCGAAATGGCCCTTTGACAAGTTCCCCCATGCCTCGCGCCGTCTGGGGACCCAGATGAAAGCCACGGGCGAGGTCATGGCCATCGCGCCGAGCTTCGAGATGGCCATGATGAAGGCGGTGCGCGGCGCGGAAATCTCTCTGGACAGTCTGAACCTTCCATCCGCGGATCCGCGTCCGCTCCATGCGCGGCTGCTGGATCAGGATGACCACCGGCTCTTTACGGTTTTCGAAGCCCTGAAGCAGGGGATGACACCGGAAGAGATTCATGCCCTTACGAAGATCGACCTCTTCTTTCTTCGGAAGCTGGAAGGCCTCGCCGCCTTTGAGCTGCGTATTGCGGGCAGGCCTCTGAGCGGCGAGGATTACGCCCTGGCCAAGCGCCTGGGCTACCCCGACTCCGCCCTGCGCCGTCTCACCGGAGCGGCGCTTCCGGCGGAAACCGCCTTCTCGTACAAGATGGTGGACACCTGCGCGGCCGAGTTCGACGCCGAGACACCCTATTTCTACTCTTCCTGCGATGCGCTCTGCGAATCCCGCAGCTTCCCGCGCAGCGGAAAGCCCGTGGTCATGGTGCTGGGCTCCGGCCCCATCCGGATCGGCCAGGGCATCGAGTTCGACTACAGCTCGGTCCACTGCGTCTGGACCCTGCGGGAGATGGGCTACGACGTGGTCATCGTGAACAACAACCCCGAGACCGTCTCCACCGACTATGACACCGCCGACCGGCTCTACTTCGAGCCCCTCTGCCCGGAAGACGTCTGGAATATTATCCGGGTGGAGAAGCCTGTGGGTGTGGTGGTGGCCTTCGGCGGCCAGACGGCCATCAAGCTGACCGGCTTTCTCTCCGAACAGGGAATTCCCATTCTGGGCACCTCCGCCGACAGCATTGACACCGCCGAGGACCGGGCCCGCTTCGACGCCCTGCTGGAGCGCTTCGGCATCAGCCGCCCGAAGGGACACGGCGTTAACACCCTGGACGAAGCCCTCTCTGCGGCCGAGGACCTGGGCTATCCGGTGCTTCTTCGCCCCAGCTATGTCATCGGCGGCCAGAACATGTGCATCTCCCGGGACCGCGAGACCACCGAGACCTACATGCGCAGCATCCTGGCCGGCGGCATCGAAAATCCCGTCCTGGTGGACAAGTACATGCCCGGCATCGAGCTGGAGGTGGATGTCATCTCGGACGGCACGGATGTCCTGATCCCCGGCATCATGGAGCACATCGAGCGGGCCGGCGTCCACAGCGGCGACTCCATCGCGGTCTACCCGCCCTACAACCTGACCGACCCCTTCCTGCACCGGATCTGCGATGTTTCTGAGAAGCTGACGCTTGCCCTGGGCACCCGCGGCCTGGTGAACATCCAGTACCTGATCTATGAAGGGGAGCTCTATGTCATCGAGGTCAACCCCCGCGCTTCCCGCACTGTGCCGTACATCTCCAAGGTGACGAATGTTCCCATGGTGGACCTGGCGTCACGGATTATGCTGGGGGCAAAGCTGAAGGATCTGGGCTACGGTACCGGGCTTTGGAGAACCCCGCCTTATTATGCCGTAAAGGTCCCCGTGTTCTCTTTTGAAAAACTCTCGGATGCAAACTCCATTCTCGGCCCCGAGATGAAGTCCACGGGCGAAGTTCTGGGCCTC
>CADAPN010000181.1 GCA_902789835.1 Oscillospiraceae bacterium | reverse complement strand
CCGGAAGTCAGATATGCTGCTTGTCAATTATGAAGCACCGGACGGAACGAAAAAGCATAACCGGCTCTGGAACGGCGGAAACGGCTGGGGAATGATCAATCTGTATGACAAGATCGACGGTGAGCTGCAGCTCGCAGATGAAGTGGAAGCAACACACATCGGATGCGAGTACGGCGAGTACGATGAGGATCATGCAGAGTAAAACGGATGACCGCGTCCCACCTGCTGAGGGATGACATTGCACATCAGCGGGGCATATATTGTATCCCGAACAGGAGATCTTCTTTCAGGAGAGGGTCTCCTGATTTTTCTTCTTTTGATCAACATAGTCATTTTGAATGTCCATGACTTTGTTTCTTGACTACAGATAAGGTTCATGATAAGATAGTCATACCATAGAGAAATGACTATGTTAAGCTCTGATAAGAGGAAAATGAATGAGATCGCTAAACTATAAAACCGAATATCGGAAACTGCTGTCTCCCGAGATCGTGTCCTATCTGGCCCAGATCCACGAGCAGAAGGGACAGCAGAATCTGTTTATGGGAGCAGAGGAAGACGCTCTGGCCGAGTTGCTGGAGATCGCAAAGATCCAGAGTACGGAGGCATCCAACCGTATTGAGGGCATCATAACCACCGATGAGCGGCTGAAAAAAATCGTGATGAACAAGACAACCCCGAAGAATCGGAGCGAGAGGGAGATCGCCGGTTATCGCGATGTGCTGAACACGATTCATGAACACTACGACTACATTCCCATCAGGCCCGGTATGATCCTGCAGTTGCATCGGGATCTGTATAAATACAGTAATTCCGCCATCGGCGGCAACTTCAAAAATGTTGATAACGTGATCGCAGAGGAATTGCCGGACGGAACAAAAAGAGTCCGTTTCCAGCCGGTTCCGGCATGGGAAACATCGGTGGCGATGGATGCCCTGTGCAATGCTTTCCAGGAGGCTCTGACGGATACGGAACTGGATCCCCTGCTTCTATTCCCCATGTTTATCCTGGACTTTCTATGCATCCACCCCTTCAACGACGGAAACGGGCGCATGAGCCGCCTGCTGACGCTTCTGCTGCTGTACCGTTCCGGCTATTTTGTCGGGAAGTATATCAGCATAGAAAGGCTGATTGCAGACAGCAAAGAGACTTACTATGAGGCCCTTCAGGACAGCTCGACGGGATGGCATGAAGGCGGGAACGATTACCTGCCTTTTGTCCGCTATATGCTTGGCATAGTAATCGCGGCCTACCGGGAATTTGTCTCCAGGGTGGACGTCCTGGTGACAAGAGGCCTTTCAAAACCGGAACGGGTACGGGAGCTCATCCGCAGCACAACAGGACAGATCACAAAGACACAGATCATGAAACAATGCCCGGATATCAGTCAGAAAACGGTAGAGCGGGCATTGAGAGAGCTGCTGGACAACGGCGAAATTATCAAGATCGGCGGAGGCCGCTACACATCCTATATATGGAACTGGGAGAAGGAATAAAACTATGGTGACAGGTGAACTGAGAAGTAAAATTGACAGCCTTTGGGAAATCTTCTGGACAGGCGGTCTGACCAATCCGCTGGATGTCATCGAACAGATGACCTATTTGATGTTCATCCATGATCTGGACGACGCGGACAACACCCGGGCCAGGGAGGCTGCCATGCTCGGGCTGTCCTTTGAGAGCATCTTTGCCAAAGACGTGCAGATTGGCGACCGCAGTATCGACGGCAGTCAGCTCAAGTGGAGCGTGTTCCATGACTTCCCCGCCGGGAAGATGTACAGCACCGTCCAGGAGTGGGTCTTCCCCTTCATCAAAAACCTGCACGGCGACAAGGAGAGTGCCTATTCCAAGTACATGGGCGACGCCATTTTCAAGATTCCGACGCCGCTGATGCTGGACAAGATTGTCACCGCCATGGACGGGCTCTATGAGCAGATGGCCCAGCTCAAGACCGCCGACACCCGCGGTGACGTGTATGAGTATCTGCTCTCCAAGATCGCCACGGCGGGTGTAAACGGCCAGTTCCGCACGCCACGGCATATCATCCGTATGATGGTCGATCTGATGGAGCCCAAGGCGGAAGAAATTGTATGTGACCCCGCCTGCGGTACGGCAGGCTTTCTCGTGGCCGTCAGCGAATACCTGAAGGAAAACCGCAAGCAGGAGGTCTTTTTCAACCGGCAGAACAAGGACCACTATATGAACCACATGTTCCATGGCTATGACATGGATCGCACCATGCTGCGCATCGGCGCGATGAACATGATGACCCACGGCGTGGATAACCCCTTTATCGAGTACCGCGACAGTTTGTCCGACCAGAACCCGGATCGGGAGAAGTACAGCCTGATCCTGGCCAATCCCCCCTTCAAGGGAAGTCTGGACGCGGACATCGTCTCGACCGATCTTTTGAAGGTCTGCAAGACCAAGAAGACGGAGCTTCTGTTCCTGGCGCTGTTTCTGCGGATGCTGAAGGTCGGCGGCCGCTGCGCCTGCATCGTCCCGGACGGTGTGCTCTTCGGCTCTTCCACGGCGCACAAGGCCATCCGCAAGGAGCTGATCGAAAATAACCGTCTCGAGGCCGTGATCTCCATGCCCTCCGGCGTGTTCAAGCCCTACGCCGGCGTGTCCACCGCTATCCTGATTTTCACCAAGACCGGCCACGGCGGTACAGACCGGGTCTGGTTTTATGACATGAAGGCCGACGGTTTCTCTCTCGACGACAAGCGCAGTGAAACCAAAGAAAATGATATCCCGGATATCATCACCCGTTTTCATGCGCTGGATGACGAGGAAAGCCGTGCCCGCACGGAACAGAGCTTTTTCGTCCCGAAGCAGGAGATTGTAGACAACGAATACGATCTCTCTATCAATAAGTATAAGCAGACCGAATACAAGCCCGTGGAATATCCGCCCACGAGCGAGATCCTGGCAAACATCAAGGCACTGGAAGTGGAAATCGGCCGGGATCTGGCTGAATTGGAGGAAATGCTGAAATGAGCAATGAACTCAAAAAAAAGGTATACTCCTGATGTACAGCTACGAAGGAACAAAAACCTATGTTGATGTCTACTTTCAGGATGAAACCTTTTGGCTGACCCAGGCGGGAATGGCAGAGCTGTTCGATTGTGCAAAGTCTAACATCAGCATGCACCTGAAAACCATTTTTGCTGAGGAAGAGTTGGACGAAGCAACAGTCATGAGAAAATTCAGGATTTCTGAATTATCTACAAAGCCGACGAACTTCTACAATCTCGATGCTATCATCGCAGTCGGCTACCGGGTCAACTCCAAAAAGGCAACGCGCTTCCGCCAGTGGGCCACCAAAACGCTGAGAGAATACATTCAGAAAGGCTTTGTGCTCAATGACGAGCTGATGAAAAACGGCCGTGCCTTCGGTCGGGACTATTTCGATGAACTGCTGGAGCGCATCCGGGAGATCCGCGCCAGCGAGCGCCGGGCCTATCAGAAGATTGCGGATGTATTCGAGCAGTGCAGCTATGACTATGACAAAAACAGTGAGACCACACGCGCATTCTATTCGTTCGTGCAGAACAAACTGCATGTAGCCGTTACCGGCAAGACTGCCGCAGAGTTGATCTCCGAACGTGCCACACTGGACAGCCCGACCGTGGGTCTGACCACCTGGAAAGGTGCGCCGGACGGTAAGATCCTGAAAAGCGATGCGCTGGTAGCCAAGAACTATCTGAGCGAAAAAGAGCTCTCCCGCCTCAATCGGCTGGTCAACATGTTCATCGACTACGCTGAACTAATGGCGGAGGACGAGCATCTCATGAGCATGAAGGACTGGCTGAACGAGACCGACCGTTTTCTGCAGAACAACCGCCAGCGTGTGCTGGAGGGCAAGGGAAGCATCTCTCACGAGGCCGCCGTCAAAAAGGTCAGCGACGTCTATGCCGAGTTCCGCAAAAAGCAGGACGCGGACTATGTTTCGGAGTTTGACCGTGAGACCGCCAAGTACCTGAAAGGGACAAATTGATATTTGTGGGGATGATGGGATGACAGTTAAACTCGGCGATATCTGCGAAATAGTTGGCGGCGGTACGCCAAA
>CADAPN010000180.1 GCA_902789835.1 Oscillospiraceae bacterium | reverse complement strand
TCCAGCCGATGAAGCTCATGACGATGAAATACAGCCCGGCGATCACCCACAGGAACCCGGCCAGACGGTGCGTGCGGTTCCAGTTTTCCTCGCTGGCCAGCGTCCAGGGGAGCTTGATGCCCATGGTGTAGCTCTGCTTGGTCTTGGGCAGATAGTTGCCGATCACCACGAACAGCACCCCCATCAGGACGGGGAGAATCTGCTCGATCCTCACATCATAGCCCAGCCCGCGTCCCAGCGTCGCGCCGGAGCAGACCAGCGAGATCAGCGGAATGGCCCAGATCGTCACCGTTTTCAGGGCGGAACTCATATTCTCGTGCTTGGGATCGGCCCGCAGCAGGAAGGGCATCAGGAGATTCACCACCAGGAGGATACCCGGAAGGACGAACACGGCAACCGGGCGGCTGGACCATCCGTTCGGTGTTCCGTCCAGGCCGAAATGCGTCGCCATGCTCTCCGGCAGCCGCTTATACACCAGCGCGCCGACGATCATCGGGATCAGGCAGATCAACGTCGTCAGAAGCAGGGTTTTCTTTTCATTCTTCATCATGTTCCTCTCCTCTCAGGCTCTGGATCCAGAGCAGTACTTCCTCCAGTACGGAGGCGTTGAGACTGTAATAGATATAATTCTTCTCCCGGCTCTCAAAAATGAGGCCGGCTTTTTTCAGCTGGGACAGGTGGTAGGACACCGTCGCCCCGGTCATATCGAAGCGCCCGGCGATATCCCCCGCCGTCATGCTTCCGCTCTTGAGCATGTTCAGGATCTCTCGGCGCGCCGGGTCCGACAGCGCCTTCATCGTTTCGCTGAAACCCATTTGGCTCTCCTCCCCCCTTCTGTTCCCCTGCTGTCTTTCATCACTCAGCATTTAGAATTTTTTCTAAATAGATGCTACCACAGTCCGCGCGCCTTGTCAACAAGTATTTAGATTTTTTTCTAAATACTTGTTCTGAAAATACCCGCGCGGTTTAGCCGGGTGTTTAATCCCGCAGCGTTCCGATCGGGACGATCTTCACCCCGTCTTCACGGGTATACGCCATTTCTCCGCCGGTAATGACCATGAGCAGGTCCGGCTCTCGCAAGGGAACCTGAGTTTCCTTTTCATTGTATTTTTTTATAAGCTGCTTGAGTTGGAGGAGATGATTTGCACCATCTTCAATCTCTCTGCTCCCCAGCTTGAACTCAATCAATGCATACCGCCCATCGTCCAGATGAAGAACAGCATCTGCTTCCAGATCATAACGATCATGATAGTAGGAAATCTTTCCGCCAAGCGACTGGGAATATACTTTAAGATCTCGGATACAAAGGCATTCAAAGATAAAACCGAAAGTTCTAAGGTCTGTCTGCAAATAATCGGGTGTCAGGCCCATTGCCGCTACTGCAATGGAAGGATCCGTGAACTCACGCTTCTTTCCGGAACGGATCGTCGTTGCAGAACGAATTGCGGGACACCACGCATCGATATCCTCAATCACAAACAGCTTTTCCAATGCGTTTAGATAGCTGTCCATTGTGACAGCAGTCATACTGTCAGCATTTGCGGAAACATCTTTGAAGATATTTGTTTTCTTCGCAAGTGTGGATACATTACGCGCATAAGAGCGGAGGATCATATTAGTCCAGACAGGATTTCTCTGTACGCCATCGACCGTAGAAACGTCTGATTCGCAGATGTTATTGAGATAGTCCTTTGCAATCATCAGCTTTGCTGCATCACTTTTCCTGCGCAATGCAGCAGGCCACCCGCCGCGGCAAGCGGAAAAGATCAGCTCTTCGATTGACAGCGCCGATGTAACGCCATCAATATCCAAGTTGGGATCGCTGAACATTGCTTTTAATGATATTCCACCATTCGATTCTCTCGATTCAAATAAGCTCATAGGATACATTTTCATGCGAGAGATTCTGCCCGTACCGGAATGCATGATTTTGCTGTTGTCTACGGAGGTCGATCCCGTGAGGATGAATAACCCTTCCTCTTGCCGCTGGTCTACAGCAGTACGCACTGCGTCCCATAAAACAGGAGCCACTTGCCACTCATCGATCAATCGCGGGTTTTCGCCGCGCAAAAGCAGAGAGGGTTTCGTACCAGCTGTTGCCAGGTAACCTTCTCTCTTGTCAGGATCCTGCATCCGCAAAATACTTTTCGCTTTTTGCTCACCTGTTGTAGTTTTTCCGCACCACTTCGGCCCGACAATCAACGTTGCCCCAAAGGCATCAAGGCGTAAATCAAGTTCATCGTCAACAACTCTTGGCAAGTATTCCATGATGAAACCTCCACGAGAGATTCTTTTATTTACATTATAGGCTATGGAAGTAGTAAGGTCAACATGTACTTTACGTTTTTGATTTATTTTATTTTGTGTTTTTGATGTTTTCTGATTATATAATTTGGGATAGCGCATCAGTATCCGCTATGATTTCGTGGGCTTTATCCCTATGGATGAACTGATGAAACAGGAACGGCATGACCCGAAAGTCATACCGTTCCTGCAAAACATTATCAAACTGTTTTATGACACCCGTGCGGTTTCCGCACGGGCATTTCAGCATCTGCAGCAGGGTTCGATTTCCCCTTCTGCTTTTTACGGTTCGACGCAGACGGTGGCGATGTATTCCGTTCCCTCTTCTGTCGGGATGCCGGGATCCGTCAGGCATAAGCGTCCTGCCGTCCCGTTCACGAAATGACAGAGCGCAATGCCCATATCCACTTTCTGCAGGTCGCCGGTGGCCGCATTGACATAGCCCTTGTCATGCTTCAGATAGAAGTGGTAGTTCTCTCCCGTTCTGACCACGCGCCAGGGCTGTCTGTTCACCGCCGAGGGGGCCAGACGAACCATCTCCAGGGCTTCCGCTGTCACCGGGTTCGTTTCCTGAAGCGGAATATAAAAGCTTTTGTCGAAAAAGAGCTCTGCGGCTTCCTTCCGCGTCTCTGCCTTGACGCCCTTGCGCATCAGGGTCTCCCGCACGGACATCTTCTGTGCAGGATAGCCCAAGGGACTCACACAGGGCATGAACTGATCTTCCTTCAGACCGCATGCTTTCTCAAACAGTTCACGCTTCATGGTCCCGCCGATCCATGTGGTGCCGATTCCAAGCGACCAGGCGTAGAGCACCAGCTCCTCAAACGCGAAGCCGAAGGCCTCCTCCGCATGCGGAACCTTACTCACCCTGCCCGCCACATACATGGTCTCTCCGGTGAGGACCGGGCTTGAGAGGCCTTTCTCCTTTGCATCCATCAGGATGAATTCCACCGGGATGTCGTATGGGTTCCGGATCTGCTCCGCAAAGCGCCGGATCTTTTCCAGATCTTCCGGAGAGAGCGGATTCCCGTCGAAGGTTCTGACACTTCTTCTTGTTTTTATCGTTTCCAGATTGATCATGTGTGAACACGTCCTTTCCGCTTTTAAAACGCAAGCATAAGCAGAATCAGGCTTTCGGTGTACGGAGCTCGCGGCACACCGTCACAAAGCTGATCCCCGCCGCGATTGCCAGCGCGACGATCAGCGTCTTGTGCCCATAGACGGACGCCGCTTCCAGATCACCGTTTACGGCACAGTCCATGGTCCGATAGAGGGTGCCGCCCGGCACCATCGGCACCACCCCCGTCACCACGAACAGGGTCGCCGGGCATTTTCGCAGATGCGCCATCAGTTCCGCATACGTCACGGCAAACACAGACGCGCACAGGTTTGCCAGGAACAGACTCGGAATCAGGGCGTAGACCCCGAGATAGATTCCCCAGGCAATCATTCCTCCGAGCGCGGCCCAGAACACATGCTTTATGCGCAGTCCGAACAGGAGCCCGAAGCCGAGGGAGCCGATGAACGCCGTCACCAGCTGGATCAGAATCTGTTTCATTTTCTTTCCTCCCTTATATCGGCAGTTCGGTCATGGCAATCCCCGGAATCAGAAGCATGATGTCACCGATCAGGATCATATCCATATGCAGCACCGGTACCAGTCTGCAGAGGAAGCCGACACCGAGGCCGGTCAGAAACGAGATGAACAGATTGGAACCCGTTGTACTGATCTGTGTCTGGCCGAGCTGCTTCTGCAGGAAGCAGATCAGCAGCGCAAACACAGCCGCGGTGAGGCCGTCCCAGACCGTTCCGCCGAAGAACACCGCAAAGCCGCCCGCTGCCAGGACGCTGCCCCAGAGGATCACGCTTTCCGGTTTTTTTCCTTTTGCGACATGTTCCAGCCTTGCCCGCAGCTCCATCACAGGAATCGGCGAGGCACAGCAGGAACGGCTCAGGTCATTGAGCTTTTCCAGGCGGTAGAAGTCTGTCCCCGCGCTGGAGTAAATCCGTCTCGTCTCTGTGATCACGTCCTCTTCCGCGAACTCCATGGTCAGCGTGATGATGGACGTGATGGCAAAGGCGTCCACATGTCTCGCGCCGTAAGCCCGGCCCATACGCATAAGGGTCTCTTCCACACGGCTGATTTCGGCCCATATCCAGCAGGCATTCCGCCAGCTCTGTCTGATTTTCTTTTGTGAGAGTCATGACTCCCTCCATCTGGTTTTCTTGCTTCCCCGTATTCTATCAGATAAAACCGAGACTTGCAATCATGAACACGAATCCCCGATGCCTTTCCGTCCTGTTCGGTATTTTCATCGATATTTTGCCGAAGCCGATTTACAAATAAATAAAAATCGGTTATGATAGGAAACGGGGCAAACCCCGTATATCTTGTATGGAAGGATCTGATTGTATGCAGACAGCGGCACTGATTGTCGCGGCGGGAATGAGCTCGCGCATGGGAGATTTCAAACCGATGCTGAACATCGGTTCCATCTCCATCGCCCAGCGTGTCGTTGCCTCTCTGCAGCAGGCCGGCGTAGAGAAGATCGTCATGGTCACCGGGTACAACGCCGTTCAGCTGGAGCGTCATCTCTCCGGTCTCGGAATTGTCTTTCTCCGGAACGAGAACTATGAGCATACGCAGATGTTTGAGTCCGCCTGCATCGGTCTTTCCTACCTGGCGGACAAGTGCGACCGGCTTCTTTTTACGCCGGTGGACATTCCCCTTTTCACGGCGGCCACGCTGCAGCAGCTTCTGGACAGCGACGCCCCACTCGCCTGCCCCGTCTGTGACGGGAAGCGCGGGCACCCGATTCTGATTGCCTCTTCCCTCATCGGCAGCATTCTCTCCGGGAGATTCCGGTGGAAGACCGCGGCATTCTGCACGATGCGGACACGCCGGAGGACTACAAGGCGCTGCTGCGCTATCACAATGAACAGCTTGTCCGGCCCCAGGTCAGCGTCGCGCTGGTGCGGGAACTCCCCTTCTTTGACCAGCGGACCGCAATGCTGCTGCATCTGGTGGAGGAGACCGCTTCGGTGCGGACTGCCTGCCAGCGCATGCAGATGTCCTATTCCAGCGGCTGGCACGTGATCCACGCGCTGGAAAGTCAGTTGAATCACCCCCTCGTACGGCGCAGCCAGGGGGGCGTCGGCGGCGGAGGCAGCAGCCTCACCGAGGATGGCATCGCCTTTCTCCGGCAGTACGACGCCTATGCCGCCGCGGTTCGGGACTACGCCGTCGAACATTTTGAGGAATATTTCGGAGGACTTTTCTGATGCGCTCTGTATATCTCGTGCGGCATGCACTGCCGGACATTCCCATCGGCGCACGCTGGTGCGTCGGGCATACGGATCTTCCCCTCGGGACCGTCGGCCGGATGCAGGCTGCCCTGCTCCCCTTCGTTCCGGTTCTGCGCGGCAAACCCGTTTTCTGCAGTTACCTCTCCCGCGCCGTTGACACCGCTCGCCCCCTGTGTGCCGAGCCGATGATCCGGGAAGGCCTGGAAGAACAGGATATGGGCATCTGGGACGGGCTGTCCTTTGACGAGATCATGGTCCGGTATCCGGCGCTCTATGCCGCCAGGGAAAAGGATCCCAACATCTGGCCGGAGATCGCGGAGGACATGGTCTCTGTCGGCAGGCGGATGCGGGCTGCGCTGCGCCGCTGTCTGGACGAAACCGAGGGCGACATCGTGGTGGTCAGCCACAAGTCCGCCATTGACAGCATCACCGGTCAGCGCAAAAAGCTGCTGCACACCACCGTCTCCCGTGTAGGCTGGGACGGGACAGAGCTGACGCCTCTGGAGGTTGGGCAGCTCCCGCACCCGGATCTGACGGACGAGGTCTGTACGGCCGTGCTGCACGCGGCCGGAACGCCGGAACCGGTGATCGCCCATTGTCGTGCCGTGGCCGAAGAAGCGCTGCGGCTCGCAGATCGGCTTCCGGCAGGAGAACCCGCGCCGGATCGCGCGCTTCTGTATGCCGCCTCACTGCTCCATGATGTTGCCCGCACCGAAGCCCGGCACGCGGAAACCGGCGCCGCCTGGGTCCGCGCCCTCGGGTATCCCGAGGTTGCCGATGTGATCGCGCTTCACCATGACTTTGAGGGCGACAGCCTCAATGAGGCCGCCCTGCTCTTTCTCGCCGACAAATACATCCGGGGCACGGAGCGCGTCTCTCTGGAGGAACGCTTTGCGGCCAGCGCGGACCGCTGTACCGATGAAGAGGCCCGCGCCGCGCACGAACGGCGTTATCAGGCTGCGAAAAGGCTTGAAAAACGCTTTCTGTCACGATAGAATAACGCCATAAGAATTTACGCGCCTATGAATAAGCAGCAGGAGATGATCAGCATGTCCAACCTCTATTCCGAAATTCTTTCTTCGATTGCCCGGACCCGGCCTGTCACGGTGGAAACCGTTATTCGGGGTGAATCCGGCCTGATTTCAGAAGGGCTGAAGCGCCGTCTGCTTCCCGGCGTCACCCCGGTGACAGATCCGAAGGGCAGACGCTTTGCCCGCGTGACGGCCGAAACTGACGGCGATCTCCTCACCGTCTGTGAACCGGTCATGCCGCGGGAGCGGCTCATCGTCCTCGGCGGCGGCCACATTGCCCTGCCGGTCTGTGAATTCGGGGCCAAATGCGGCTTCGAGGTCCATGTGGTGGACGACCGCCCGGACTTTGCCAACCGGCGCCGTTTCCCGGATGCCGCGGAGGTCATCTGCGACAGCTTTGAAAACGGCATCCGCCGCCTGGGGATTACCGCCTTCGACTAT
>CADAPN010000179.1 GCA_902789835.1 Oscillospiraceae bacterium | reverse complement strand
CGTCGCCATGGACGTGGCGCGCGCCGCGCTCCGCCTCGGCGCGAAGGTGACGGTCTGTTATCGCCGGAGCGAGGCGGAGATGCCCGCGGACCGCGACGAGCTGGCCGAGGCAAAGGAAGAGGGCGTTTCCTTCCGCTTTCTCGCCGCGCCGGCGGAGATTCTCGGCGACGGAACTGTCACCGGGCTGAAGCTTGAGCGCATGCAGCTCGGCGAGCCCGATGCACGCGGGCGCCGCGGTGTGACGGGTACGGGCGAATATGAAACCCTTCCGGTGACCGCCGTGCTGACGGCCACGGGACAGATTGTGGACCTCGGAGCAATCGGCCTTCCGGCCGGAAAGAACGGACTGGTCTCGGCCGATGCCGTCACCTGCCAGACGGAGGTGCCGGATGTGTTTGCAGGCGGCGACGCGGTCACCGGTCCCCAGTTTGTCATTGACGCCATTGCCGCCGGCAAGGAAGCCGCCGTTTCCATTCACCGCTTTGTCCACCCGGGCCAGACCCTGACCCTGGGGCGCGATCATCGGGATTACCGTCCCTTTGACAAGGCCACGGTACAGATCGGCCTCGGCGGCTTTGACCGCGCGCCGCGTCAGAAAGCCGCGAAAGCCGAGGGCGCCGCGTCAAGCTTCAACGACCTCCGGGCAAGCTTTACCGAGGACCAGGTCAAGGCCGAGTGTGCCCGCTGCCTCGGCTGCGGCACGGCGGTGGTGGACAGCTTTATGTGTGTCGGCTGCGGCATCTGCACCACCAAGTGTAAGTTTGACGCCATCCATCTGGAAAAAGTCTACGACGCGGACAACCAGGAGTATTTCCACACCCTCGGCCGCGTGGTAAAGAACGTCCCGAAGATCGGTGTCAACATGGTCCGGAAGCATATCGGGAAGTACGGAGGATAAAATGCATGAGATCGGTATTGTCCGGCAGCTTGTCCGGACGGTTTCGGCCTTTGCAGAGGAAAACGGCCTGACCGAGATCAGCGAGGTCGTCGTTGACTGCGGCGAGCTTTCGCTGGTCATTCCGGAATACGTGGAGGAGCTCTATCCTGTGGCCGTGAAGGACAGCCTTCTCGCGCACACGAAGCTGCGCATCAACATCGTTCCGGGCCTTGCCGAATGCGACGAATGCGACGAGATCTTTAATGTCATCGAGCACAAAGGCTACTGTCCCAGCTGCGGCAGCTTTGAAAAAACCGTTCTGAGCGGAAAGGACTTCACCGTCCGGGAAATCGTCGTACCGGAGAAATCAGAAACGTAGAGGAGGAGAACATGCAGAAATACGATGTCATTGTTGTGGGCGCCGGCAACGGAGGGCTGTCGGCGGCAACCTATCTGGCAACGGCCGGAAAGAAAG
This sequence comes from Oscillospiraceae bacterium, assembly GCA_902789835.1. The sequence goes on along the minus strand of CADAPN010000179.1, from coordinate 2,802 downwards.
TTCTTGTGCTGGAAAAGCACAACCTGCCCGGCGGCTGCGCCACGAGCTTCCGCCGCGGCAATTACGAATTTGAGGCAACGCTCCATGAGCTCTGCCAGATGGGCGACGGAAAAGAAGGCCGCCCCCGCGGCGCGGTGAGAAAGCTTCTCGAAGACACCTACAAACTGGATGTGGAGTGGTGTGCCGCCCATGAATCCTTTGCCTCGGTGGCGACAGACCCGGACGGCTTCAATGTCTCCATGCCCGCGGGCGTGCAGGCCTTCATCGACGAGATGGAGCGTCAGGTCCCCGGCAGCCGGGAATCCATGACGACCGTGCTTGAGCTGGGCCGCATGCTCCATGACGGCGTTGACTGGCTCGCGGCCCATGACAACGAGCCGTCTCCCCCCGCCAAGGTGGAAATGCTGCTTAAATATTATGACCTGATGCGCGTGGTGCCGGTCTCGACAGAGGAGATGCTGGACCGGATCGGCGTCCCGGAAAAGGCAAAACGCATTTTTGAATCCTACTGGACCTATGTTTCCGCCGACTCCACCAACATGAGCTTTGCCGTCTACACCTATATGACCTATGTGTACCTGACGCATCTGCCCTGGTTTGCCAAAAACCGCAGCCATGAAATCTCCATGGCCTTCGATGCCCGAATCCGTGAGCTGGGCGGCGATGTGTGGTACAATTCGGAAGTCAGCCGGATTGATGTCAGAGGCAACCGGGTGCGCGGCGTACAGCTGAAGACCGGCGAGTTCATTCCCTGTGAATGGGTCATCTCGAACCTGATGCCGCATGTGGTGTTCGACCGCATGGTGTATCATTCGGAGATCCCGGAGCGCAATCTGAAGATGATGAACGCGCAGAAGCTTGCCCAGGCCGCGTTTACGGTTTATCTCGGGCTGGACGCCTCTGCCGAGGAGCTGGGACTGAAGAATTACGACACCTTCATGCGTCATACCCCGGACAACCGCAAGCAGTATCTCTCCTCCGACCGCATCGAGACGCACCGGGACATCACCTGTACCGTCCTGACAAACGCCCTGCCTGACGTGGCCGGGAAGAATCGGGCGTTTCTTCAGTTTTCCAAATTCTACACCGGCGATGCCTTCGAAGAAATCACCGAAGAAGAGTATTTCAAGGTCAAGGACCGCATTGCCCGTGACTGTGTCGAGCGCTACGAGGAAGTGACCGGCTGCAGACTGCAGGGGCACATCGAGGAAATCGTCGTCGCCTCTCCCATGACCTGGGCCCGCTATCTCGGCACGCCGAAGGGCGACGTCTACGGCTATGAGCCCGCCGGCTGGGACGGCATGTTCCCCCGTGTCCAGAGCGGACACCACGAGGATTATACGATCCATGGTCTGCGCTTTGCCGGCGGTCACGGCACCCAGATGGACGGCTACTCCCAGGCTTATCTGTCCGGTGCCGAGCAGGCAAGGTACATGCTCCTGGACATGAAGAAGGAGGGCAAGTAAGATGGCCAGATATTACTATGACAAAAAAGCCCTGAAAGGCCTGACCCCGTTTCCGTTCCTGGGTGAGGTGAAAACCAGGACGGCCGCAATCGAGGCCGCCCCCGCAACCCTCCCCAAATCCATCTACAATCCCAACATTCTTGCCGCGCGTCTGCATCCGTCGGTGCAGCACTGTGTCATTCAGACGGTCACGGACCACGGGGACGCAAAAAGCTTCACGCTGGTGCCGGATCCGGCAAAGGGAACCACGGAAATGGCCTATTTCCGCGCAAGCCAATATGTTTCTGTCGCGTTGAACATCAACGGCGCTCCGGTTCACAAGCCCTACACCATCCGCTCCAATCCGAAAGATGCGCTCGGAAGGGAGGGCACAAGCTATACCCTCACCATCAAGCGCACCAATCCGGCCTTTGCCTCGGCATATATTCTCGACACCTGGAAAGAGGGGGATTCGGTTGATATCTCCGGCCCTCTCGGGGATTTCTATTACCAGGACCTTCGCGACGCCCGGCAGGTCATCGCCATTGCGGGCGGCTCCGGAATTACCCCCTTCTACTCCATGGCCGCCGCAATTGTGGACGGCATTGAAGACTTCTGCATGACCATTCTCTACGGCTCCCGCACGGCAGACGGAATCCTGCTGAAGGACGAGATCGAAGCGCTCGCGGCAAAGAGCGGTGGCAAGGTCAAAGTGGTCCACGTGCTGTCCGAGGAGGAAAAGGAGGGCTATGAGCACGGCTTCATCACGGCCGAGCTGATCCGGAAATACGCCCCGGAGGGCGAGTATTCCGTTTTCATGTGCGGGCCGAAGGCCATGTATGTCTTTGGAGAAGAGCAGTGCAAAAAACTCGGTCTCCCCAAGCGCCTGTACCGCATGGAGATGTCCGGCGACTACATGGGCGCGGTGAACAATCCGGATTACCCCAAAGAGCAGATCGGCAAGAGCTATTCCCTGACGGTTGATATCCGCGGTGAAAAGACCGTAATCCCCTGCAAAGCGGACGAGAGCCTTCTTTGGGCGATGGAGCGCGCCGGGATCAAAGCCCCCGCGCACTGCCGCAGCGGCGAGTGCGGCTGGTGCCATTCCCGTTTGGTGAAAGGAAAGGTCTATATTCCCGCCGAGGCGGACGGAAGGCGGCTGGGCGACATCAAGTTCAACTGGATCCATCCCTGCGTCAGTTTCCCCCTCAGCGACATTGAGCTCTGCGTTTTCCCGACGGCCGAGTAAGAGATCTTTCGCCCGTTTCAACAGCTCGCCGCAGACAGCATATCCTGCCACCCGGTTTGATCACCGGGTGGCATTTGTTTTATTCGCTTCTGTGTATGCCGTGCCTGT
>CADAPN010000178.1 GCA_902789835.1 Oscillospiraceae bacterium | reverse complement strand
CAATACAACTTTCATAGGGGCGTCATCCCTCCTGTTAATGAATGGAACAGAAGCTGAAACCAGCGTACTTCGCTTAGGAATAATTAAAAAACAAAACGGTTGGAATGTCAACAGCGGATTGCAGCGGAAAGCGGAGATTCCGGGGGAAACGGCGAAGGACATCTACTCTCTGCTTTATGAAGAAATGGACTCTGTTTTATACCGATGCAGAGCATCCTTCAAAACTCCAACAAGCGGTTGGAGAATTGGAAACCCCGACAAAAAAACAACTCCGGCAGATCGCAACGCCTCAGCAGAAGGAAAAACCGCAGCAGCTTGCAACAGGACGATGCGCCAGGATTAGAGAAAAAAGAAGCATCAGATGCAGATGATGCCAGTGGCTTGATGCGAAGGTTATCTTTTGAACTGCCGGAGAGACATAGAACATATTCGTTCCGATTTGTGTAAGAAACAGGAAAATGTTCGTTCCTATTTGTGTTGACATGCTCGCCGACGAACGGTATAATGAAATTGCCGACTTCAAAACATACGAATAAAAATGGTGGAAAACTGGGGGGAAAGCGTCTATGCAACGTGATCTTTATCAGAAATTGCTGGAATGGAAAGAAAAACCTGATCGAAAACCTCTTGTTGTCAAAGGGGCACGTCAGGTTGGAAAAACATATCTTATCAAGGATTTCGGGAACCACGAATTTGATAATATTGTGGTGCTGAATGCAGATAAAGATCTTCGTGTACGTGAGATATTCGAGCGCGGATTTCGAATTGACCGCATCATCTCCGACATGGAGGTGCTAAGCAGACAGACAATTGTGCCCGGAAGAACGCTCATCTTTATCGATGAGGTGGGAGATGCACCGAAAGCACTAGCGGCTTTAAAATATTTTTGCGAGGATGCACCACAGTATCATATTGTCGTTGCGGGTTCATTGCTGGGACTGGCCATCCATAAAGGCGTTTCTTTTCCGGTGGGTAAAGTGGACGAACTGACGCTGTATCCTCTTTCGTTCGCGGAATTCGTACGTGCCAGACTCGGGGAGCGCAGTTATGTGCGCCTGATAATGGACCCGCTGGCAGATCTTGCAAGCCTCCGATCTGTTTTTGTTGATTCATTGAGGGAGTACTATTTCACAGGTGGTATGCCTGAAGTAGTCCAAGGAGCAGTTGACGGTAAAGACTATAAGGCTTTACGTAACATTCAAAAACAAATTCTTTCAGACTATGCGCTGGATATTTCGAAACATGCAGATCCTCAGATCCTGGGAAGAATTCATCAGGTATGGAATTCCATTCCGCAGCAGCTTGCAAAGAGCAACAAAAAGTTCGTCTACGCTGATATACAGAAAGGGGCTCGCGCAAAGGATTTCGAACTCGCGATCGAATGGCTGGTAGATGCGGGAATTGTTTATAAGGTGCCCAGAGTAAGAAAAGCCGGATTGCCGTTGAAGTTCTATGAAGATTTCTCTGCGTTTAAACTGTTTACTGTCGATCATGGTTTGATGGGTGCACAGGTTGACGCACCGATTTCCGAAATACTTCTGAAAAGCAATGTCTTCGAGGAATACAGGGGGACCTTCACGGAGCAATATGTATATGAACAGCTGATCTGCAGCACGGAAACAGGTATTTTCTATTTTGACAGCGAGAGCTCCAAACTGGAACTTGATTTCCTTATGCAGGGTGAAAACTTCCTTGCACCGATCGAAGTGAAGGCAGAGGAAAATCTGCGTTCAAAATCCCTTCGGCAGTTTTGCCTGGATTATCCTGATGCAAAAGCTTATCGGATTTCAATGTCCGATTACAGAGAGCAGGATTGGCTGACAAACGTCCCGCTATATGCTGCAATACGCCTGCCAAGTATTATTGAAAAAGGGTGATGATCATGACTTATCAGGAAGTACGGGAAAACGCAAGAAAGACCATTCTCAACTGCAAGGTATGTCCGGAGTGCAACGGACTCGGCTGCGGCAATACCCTGCCCGGTCCGGGATCCAAGGCGCCCGGAAACGGCGCACACGAAAACTGGAAGGGCTGGAAGGCGATCCGCCTGAACGTCGACACCTTTGCGCCTGACACGGCGGTCGACACCCAAATGGACCTGTTCGGACACCGCTTCAGCCTGCCGATTCTGACCGGACCCATCGGCTCCATGACCCAGTACAGCAGGGAAGACGTCACCGTCGGGTTCAATGCCGCGATGATCCGCGCCTGTGCCGAGACCGGTATCGTCGACTGCTTCGGGGACGGCATCGTTGAGAAAACCGTCGCGGGGGCGCTGGAGGCCGTTGCGGAACATCCGGACTGTGCGATCCCCGTGTTCAACCCCCTGCCGAATGCACAGATCTGCGAGAAGATCGAACGCTTTGAGTCGAGCGGAACGCTGGCGACCTGCGTGGTGGTGGACAGCGCCGGACTCAGCCACTGGAGATTCAAGGGCGAAGCTCCGGGCTCGAAGACCGTGGAGGATCTGAAGTTCCTGAAATCCTGCACGAAGAAACCGTTTCTGATAAAGGGCATCATGACGGCAAAGGCGGCGCTGAAGGCCGTGGAGGCCGGGGCGGACGGCATCATCGTCTCCAACCACGGCGGCCGCGTGCTTCCGGATGTCCCCTCGACGGCAGAGGTGCTCCCCGAGATTGCCCGGGCGGTGAAGGGCCAGACAAAGATCATCGTCGACGGCGGGATCCGGCACGGATCGGACATGGTGAAGGCGCTCGCCCTCGGCGCGGACGCGGTCATGATCTGCAGACCCTTTGCGGTGGCGTGGTTCGGGGGAGACGCAGAAGGGATCAGAACTTATGTCGAAAAGCTGCGCGAAGAGTTTACCGGGGCCATGTACATGGTGGGGGCACGAAAGCTCTCGGATCTCTGCCCGGACATGGTGCGCTGATGCGGCGTCGGCGTGCGGAGCGAAATAACGGGAATCCCCCAGTTATTCCACCAGTTCCGGCGGAACGGACTGCATCTGGGAAAGCGGGTCAACGAATTCAGCATGCTGGAAGACCAGCGGGATATTCTGAAAAAAATCCTGGACATCATCGACCGGGAGGAACCCGATGCGGTGATCCTGGCGGGCGACATTTACGACAAGTCTGTTCCGCCGGCCGAAGCCGTGCAGCTGTTTGACGACTTCCTGTACAATCTGGCAAAAAGAGATCTTCAGATCTTCGTCATCAGCGGGAACCACGATTCTCCGGAGAGAATCGCATTCGGCTCCAGGCTTCTTGATCGGAGCGGTGTGCATCTGTCCCCGGTCTATCACGGAGACGTGGAGCCTGTCGTGCTGGAGGATCAGTACGGACCGGTCTGCATCTACATGCTGCCGTTCATCAAGCCGACCCATGTGCGCCGCTGCTTCCCGGAAGAGGAAATCGAGAGCTACACCGATGCCGTGTGCACGGCGATCCGGAAGATGGGTGTGAACCGCTCGGCCCGGAACGTGCTGGTGACACACCAGTTTGTGACGGGGGCGACGCGCTCGGAATCGGAAGAGACCTCGGTGGGCGGATCTGACAATGTGGACGCGCAGGTCTTTGACGACTTTGACTATGTGGCGCTCGGACACATCCACGGGCCGCAGAACATCGATTCCGAGAGAATCCGCTACTGCGGGACACCGCTGAAGTACTCTTTCTCGGAAGCCAAGCATATCAAGTCGGTGACGGTGGCCGAACTGGCGGAGAAAGGGACGCTGCAGATCCGGACAGTTCCCCTGGTTCCGAAGCACGACATGAGAGTCCTCCGCGGCAGCTATATGGAGCTGACGGCGAGACCGAACTACATCGGGACGGCGGTAGAGGACTATCTCCACATCATTCTGACGGATGCGGAAGAGATTCCGGAAGCCATGAACCGGCTGCGGGTGATTTATCCAAACGTGATGAAGCTGAGCTATGACAACCAGCGGACCAGAAGCCTGAACCAGGTCGGAGGCGCGGAGGAAGTGGAGCGGAAGAGCCCGCTGGAACTCTTCGGCGAGCTGTATGAAAAACAGAACGGAACACAGCTGTCGGAAGAACAGACGGCTTATGTCACGGCGCTGATTGAGGACATCTGGGAGGAGAGAACATGAGACCGCTGAATCTGATCATGTCGGCCTTCGGCCCCTATGCGGGGGAAGAGACCATCGACTTTGAGAAGCTGGGGAAGAGCGGACTGTACCTGATCACCGGCGATACCGGCGCGGGGAAGACGACCATTTTCGACGCGATCACCTTCGCCCTGTACGGAGAGGCCAGCGGAAACAACCGCGAGGCCTCCATGCTGCGTTCCAAGTACGCCGACCCGGACCGGCCGACCTTCGTGACACTGACCTTCTCCTACGCGGGAAAGCAGTATACCGTGACGAGAAAGCCGGAGTACGAGAAGGCAAAAAGCCGCGGAACCGGCACAACGAAAAAGGCGGCGGAAGCCGAGCTCATCTGCCCCGACGGCAGATGCGTGACAAAGCAGAGGGAAGTGACCGCGGCCATCCAGAACATTCTCGGCATCGACCGGAACCAGTTTTCCCAGATCGCCATGATCGCCCAGGGAGACTTCCTGCGCCTGCTGCTGGCAGAGACGAAAGACCGCCAGGCGATTTTCCGCGAGATCTTCCATACCGGCTACTATCAGGTTTTTCAGGAGAGACTGAAGGACGACGTTCGGGAGCTTTCCCGTGAATGTGAAAATGAACGGCGGAGCATCCGGCAGTATATCGGCGGCATGAAATGCGCCGACGGCGATCTGCATGCCGAGAACGTCCGAAAAGCCCAGGCGGGAGAGCTCCCTACGGAAGAGGTGATGGAGCTGCTTGACGGGCTTATCGGGAAAGACACGGAGCGTCTCGAACAGTGCGGCGACAGGCTCAGCGGCCTGGACGCGGAACTCGGCATACTGAACGCGAAGCTCGGTCGGGCGGAAGAACTGGAGAAAGCGGAGCAGACGCTGGAGAAAACCAGGGCAGAGCTGGAGAAGGCAGCGGAAAGACAGAAAACCCTGGACGCCGCTTTTGACGAGGCCGTGGCCAGACAGCCCGAGGCCGACCGGTTCGCCGCAGAGGCGGCCGCCCTGGAGACATTGCTTCCGGAATATGACGCCAGAGAGAAGACTCTTCTCGAACGGAGAAATGCCGAGCTTCAGCTGAAAGCGGAAAAGAAAGCCCTGGAGAAGGACAGTGAGGCGCTGAATACCAATACCCGGCAGACAGAGCAGCTGCAGGCCGAACGGAAGACATTGGAGACCGCGGGAGCACAGCGGGAAGCGCTGCTGCGGGAAAAGGACAGTGTCGAAGCAAAGGGAAAACAGATTGCAGACGCCCTGAAGACGCTTGATGCGGCGGATCGACTGAAAGCGGAGCTGAGGGTTTCCCAGAGGAACTACCTCGCTGCCCAGGAGAAGTATGACGCGGCACAGCAGCGCTATGATGACATGAATCGTGCGTTCCTGAGCGAGCAGGCGGGGATCCTTGCACAGACATTGAGAGCGGGAGAGGCCTGCCCGGTCTGCGGCGCGACGGTACATCCGCATCCGGCGGAGCTGTCCGAAGCCGCACCGACCGAGTCGCAGTTGAAACAGGCAAAGATGGAAGCGGACCGGTGCCGCCGAACTGCGGAACAGGTCAGCAGCGAAGCAGGCAGCCTGCTCGGACAGGAGGGGACGACCCGAAAGGAACTGAACCGGAAGGCGGCAGAACTCTGGCCGGAACTCCCCCCGGAACAAATCCGGGAAGCAGCGGAACGCGAGCGAAAAACCCTTCGGGAGCGCTATGCGGAGCTGAGTACGGCCGTTACCGCGGAAGAAAAGAAGCTCAAGCGCAAAGCGGAACTTGAGGAGCTGATCCCCCAGACGGAGAAAGAGCAGCAGCGCCTGCAGGAGAGCATGCAGCGCTGCAGGGAGCGAATTACGGCCTGTGAGACGAAGATCCGACAGTGGGACGAGCTCCTGCAACAGGCGGAAGAGAAACTGCCCTTCCCAAGCAAAGAGGAGGCAAACCGGGAACTCACGAGGCTGAAGGGGGCGCAGCAGCGGATCCGGGAGGCCTTGACCGGGGCCGAGGAAGCGCAGCGCCGGGGAAAGACGGTCTGCACGACGCTGGAAGGCCGTGTCACCCAGCTGACAGAACAGCTCTCTTCGGCAGAGAAACCTGACCGAGAGGCGCTGCGGGAAGAGAGCGAGCGGCTCGCCAAAGAGAAGCAGGAGCTGAGCCGGCTGAACGCCGATCTCCTTCTGCGGCTGAACGCCAATCGCACTGCCCGGAGCGGCATCCTGAAACAGGGAGCGGAGCTCGAACAGCTGGAAAAGAAACTCACCTGGGTGAAGGCGCTCTCCGACACGGCCAACGGAACCGTATCGGGCAAAGAGCGGATCATGCTGGAGACCTATGTCCAGACAAGCTTCTTTGACCGGATGATCGCCCGGGCGAACACAAGATTCTTCATCATGTCGGGCGGACAGTATGAGCTGAAGCGGCGGGAGGTCGCGGATAACCTGAGGTCTCAGAGCGGCCTGGAGCTCAGCGTCATCGACCACTACAACAGCACGGAGCGCAGCGTGAAGACCCTCTCCGGCGGGGAATCCTTCAAGGCGTCGCTCTCCCTGGCCCTGGGTCTCTCCGATGAAATCCAGTCCTCGGCAGGCGGAATCCAGCTCGACACCATGTTCGTGGACGAGGGCTTCGGCTCTCTGGACGAGGAATCCCTGGAACAGGCGATGAAGGCGCTCTCGGGCCTCACGGAAAGCAACCGTCTGGTCGGAATCATCTCGCACGTTTCGGAACTGAAGGAGCGGATCGACCGGCAGATCGTCGTGAAAAAAGACCGGAGCGGCGGCAGCCACGCCGAAATAGTATGAGATAAAAAAATTGCACAAGAAATCTGACCGGAAAGATTAAAAATTCAGAAGCATGCATGAAAATGCGTCTTTTCGTTGACAAACAAATCACACGGGCATATAATCAGCCCATCAACAGGAAGGAGCGTCCAGTTCTGATGCGTAACAACCGTCACAGCTTCATGATGATGGCGATGCACATGTGCCGCATGTGCATGATGATGCGCGCGCAGAATTCCGCTTCGCCCGATTGATAAGCCATCTGAAGATCAGATTTTCAATATTCTGACAATAAGAGGACTTGGA
>CADAPN010000177.1 GCA_902789835.1 Oscillospiraceae bacterium | reverse complement strand
GGCTCACCGTCACGGTGTCTCCCGCATGTGCCGTTTCAGGGCAGGATGCAACCAGATCGCTGTCTCCGACGATGTTGATCTGGTGCACAAACGGTGTAAACAGATGATAATATCGTCCGGCCCCGGCCATCGCGCCGATCAGCGCAATCGTTTCGATCTCGCCGAATTGATCGACAAACATCGGCTCCTCCATGGTCTGCCACGCCAGGGTCTTCTCCAGCAGCTCGGCATAGTCGGACGTCTCCAGGAGATCTGCAGGAATGCCGCTGATCCCCTTCACGAACTTGGAACGCGCGGCTTCTCTCAGGTTCTCGAGATACGCTTCTTCGCTGATCCCCCGCTGTTCCAGAATCATCTCATTTGTGACCCGGCTTTCGGTGTCAAAATCATATCCGTATGCGCCGTATTCATCGCAGTCGCCGTCTATATCCGCTTTGATGAGAAGAAACAGCTGACTCCCGTTCCAGTACGAATGCCACTCGGTGTTCCCGCACCAGATGGAGTGCCCTCCTTCCATGTTACGGAACTGCGTTTCTACCCTTTCCCCGAAGTTTGCGGCGATCTCCCTGTTGATTTCATCCGCGTCCGCTGAATCGGCAAAGATCTGCGGCACATGATAGGAATAGGTATCTTCGTTTCCGACAGAGTCGGTATAAACGCCCTCGGCACTGTACAGTTCATAGACCGGGTTCTGACGAAGCCCTTCGGCCGATGCCGACGCTCCGATGGCAAGAATCATCATGACTGCCAGAAATACGGATATTGGTTTTTTCATCATACCGTTCCCCTTTCTCAAAATCAACCGCTCCATGGACCTGCGGAATCCCTGATGACAAACTCAGGCCCTGTTTGCCGCATTGCCAAACTGCATCGCCTCCATGATCTTATAGCGTTCCATCTGCAGATGCTTCTTCATGGTGAGCGCCTCCTCGATCGGGATTTCAACAATGTCGCCTTCCTTTGTTCCGATGATCGTGTTGCCTCGGCCCTCCGCAAAAGCCATCACCGCGTAATAGCCCATACGGGTCGCGATTTCCCGGTCACGCGCATTCGGTGATCCGCCGCGCTGGATATGTCCAAGGACCGTTACACGCGGCTCGATGCCGATTGTTTCTTTGATCTGCTTCCCGATCTCGACAGCGCTGCCCGCTCCCTCGGCAACGACGATCATGAAGTGGGTATTGCCTGCAAGCCTGGAGGCCTGAATTCTCTCGACCACGTTCTTCTGGAAATCTTCCTCATGCTCCGGGATGAGAACCGCCGTAGCGCCTACGGCGATGCCCACATACAGCGCCAGGAAGCCCGCGTTCCGGCCCATCACCTCCACGACCGAGCAGCGCTCATGAGACTGCATGGTGTCCCGCAGCTTGTCGATGCAGTCGATGGCCGTGTTGCAGGCGGTGTCAAAGCCGATGGTATAATTCGAGCAGCCCAGATCGTTGTCAATGGTAGCCGGGATTCCCACCACCGGGACGCCGAGCCGTGACAGTTCCAGCGCTCCGCGGAACGTGCCGTCACCGCCGATGGCGACAATGCCGTCGATGCCGAGCATTTTGCAGGTCATGACGGCCCGCTCCCGTCCCTTTTCGGTCATAAAATCTTCACTGCGGGCGGTATACAGGATTGTCCCGCCGCGGGACAGGATATGGCCCACGCTGGAGCTGTCCAGTTTCACAAAGTCAGCGTTAATCAGCCCCTGCCAGCCCCTGCGGATCCCGATGCATTCAATTCCGCAGGACAGCGCCGTGCGCACAACCGCCCTCACCGCGGCGTTCATGCCGGGTGCGTCTCCGCCGCTGGTCAATACACCGATCCGTTTGATACTCATAATTGTGCCTCCTGTTTCAATGTTGCAGTTCTTCCATCGCTGCTTCTTTTTTGTTCTATCATTTTACCCATAAACACGATACTTTTCAACTGTTTTAAAAAGAAAATGCACAGACAGAGTTTCCGTCTGCTTCTGTCTTTTGGAACCGTTCCTGCATGATCTGCGCATATTCGCCTGAGCGGCCGCCTGTACAGGGTCTTCTATCTGCGGCGGTTTCACTCTTCATAAAGATCTAAGGTCATTTTAAGCTTGCCCTGCTATAATCTCCCCAGATCAAGCAAAAGGAGAATCTGTTTATGAAATTCAAAAAAACCTTCTGTCTCTTCTTATCCGTGATGATGCTCATCTCTGTTTTCTCTGCCGTTGCTGTCAGCGCAAATGCGGAGAGCGGCATGCCCGACGCGGCTTTCGGCGGCGGTCAGCCTCCCGAGAAGCCCGACGGAGAAATGCCCGGAGAGCCCCCGGAGGGAATGGGCGGCCCCGGTGGCGGGATGGGTACGCCTCCCGACGGCGCACCGGGCGGAGACATGGGGACGCCCCCTGACGGCGGCATGGGCGGTCCCGGAGGAATGCCGGGAGGCGGCCCCGGCAGCGGCAGCGACATCGACTATTCCGGCGCCGTGAAGATCACCTCTGCCGACTCCCAGGAGAGCCTGACGTATGAAACCTCTGCCGTCGACCAGAGCGCTCTGCTCATCAGTACCGCGGAGGATGTGACGGTCACGAATCCGACCGTCGTAAAATCCGGCAGCTCCGACGGCGGTGACAGCTGCAACTTCTACGGCCTCAACGCGGCCGTCCTGGTCAAGGACGGATCCACCGCGACCATCACCGGCGGCACCATCACTTCTGACGCGGACGGCGCCAACGGCGTCTTCTCCTACGGCGGAAACGGCGGCCGCAACGGCGCGGAAGGAGACGGCACCACCGTCATCATCCGCGACACCGTAATCAACACCACCGGCAGCGGCTCCGGCGGCATCATGACCACGGGCGGCGGTACGACCTACGCCTATGATCTGACGGTCACCACCTCCGGCGGCTCCTCTGCGCCGATCCGCACCGACCGCGGCGGCGGCACCGTCCATGTGGACGGGGGCAGCTACACTTCCAACGGTCTCGGCTCCCCGGCCATCTATTCCACGGCGGACATCACCGTCGAGAATGCCGCGCTGACCTCCAATCTCTCCGAAGGGGTCTGCATCGAAGGGAAAAACTCCATCACCCTTCTCAACTGTGACCTGAGCGCCAGCAACACAAAGTGCAACGGCAACGCGACGTTTCTGGATACCATCATGATCTACCAGTCCATGTCCGGTGATGCCGACAGCGGCACCTCATCCTTCACCATGACGGGCGGTTCTCTCACCAGCAAAAACGGCCACGTGTTCCACGTGACCAATACCAACGCCGTTATCAACCTGTCCGGTGTGGAAATCCGGAACGAGGACGCCTCCGACGTTCTCCTCTCCGTCTGCGACGACGGCTGGAACGGCGCGGGCAATGTCGCGACACTCAACGCCGACGGGCAGGCCCTCAGCGGGACGATCCTCGTGGGCAGCAACTCCAGCCTGACCCTGAACCTCATGAACGGCAGCACCCTTACCGGCACGGTTAGCGGTGAGATTGTGAATGCCAAAGGAGCTACGGTCTCCACGGAAGCCGGGACGGTGGATGTGACGCTCGACAGCACCAGCACCTGGTCTCTGACCGGGGATACCTATGTCTCTTCCTTCAGCGGAGACACGGCAAACATCTCCTTCAACGGCTACACCCTGTATGTGGACGGAGCGGCCGTGAATCCCTGACGGAACAAAGTGCTTCTGCCGTCTGTCCGATCTTCTGTCTCTCAGAATCTCAACGTATAAAAGCAGGAAACGACATGAGCAGCATCTCATGCCGTTTCCTGCTTTTCTATGATCAATTCGCCGTTCTTTTTTATTCGCTCCAGTAACGCTCATAGAGCATCGCCATGTGCGACTTCATGAACTCATGCGCGTCGTCCGCTCTGCCGTCAAGAATCGCCTCACAGATACGGATATGTTCCATGTTGTTCTGATCCCGATATTTCTGGGTTGCGATGGTACGGCTGAGGATCAGCTCCCACAGCTCCTGCTCCATCGCCTTGAAGACCAGATCCATGATCATGACATACATGGTGCTGCCGCTGGCCTTGGCCAGGGCCAGATGAAAGGCCCGGTCCGTTTCCTTGGTAATCACGCCGACCCTGGATTCCACGCGGAACTTCCACGCGGAACCTGGCCAGGATCTCTTCCAGGATCCGCCGGTTTTCGTCGTCCAGATGCAGCGCGGCTTCCCGGGCGATATCCGGCTCCAGCACCATACGGGCGCGGATGATCTCCTGGGGCTCAATGACCTGCGGCAGTTCCTCTTCCGACTGCTGTGCCTTCACATAAACGCCGCCGCCCTGGATGGAGTCCACCAGTCCGTTCAGTTCAAGCGCACAGAGCGCCTCCCGCACGGGAACACGGCTCACATTGAAGGCCTGGCAGAGTTCTTTTTCGCTGGGGAGTTTGTCCCCGACTTGAAAGCGCCCGCTGATGACGTCGTGGAGCTGGTTATAGATCTGAATGTACAGTTTGTTGCTGGCAACCGGACTGAATCCCTGCATAATGGTACTCCTCCGTTAAGGATTTGATGATTATATCACTTCACATTCCGGTTTGTCAATTTCCCCTTGATTAAAGTTATTCCGCTTCTTTTTCAGGAGTTTATCCTGATTGTACTTGCAGGGAGTCCGCGGAACACGGGCTCCCTGCCGTTGAATCTCTCTGCCCGGATTAGCCGAGGGTGCCCGGAAGCCAGGTGACCAGGCCGGGAACGTAGGTGATCAGGAACAGGACGATAATCAGCGGGACAAGGAAGGGCAGCGTGATGGTCATGGCGGCCAGCGCTTCCATGAACATGCCGATGATGAGGAAGGCAATGTTCACGATGAGCAGCATGACATACTTGTTATCCGTGATTTTCACAAGCGCCTCGCTCAGGGCTTGGGTCATGCCGAGCATGGTGACCAGCCAGGAGAAGGAGGCCGCGCCGCAGATCAGGCAGAGAATGCCGGCGCTGTCACGCGCGGTTTCAATGAGGGCATTGTACACATCCTTCCAGCCCAGTTCGCGGTAAACCAGCACGGAAAGGATAAAGGCATAGGTCGCCGCGATGCAGGCCGCTTCGGTGGGGCTGAAGATACCGGTCCAGATGCCGCCGATGATGATGACCGGTGTCAGCAGGGAGAGCAGCGCTTCCTTGGTCGCCTGCCCGACTTCCTTCCAGCTGAACTTTTTCACCGGATAGTGGCGTTTTTTCGCCATGAAGAAGACCAGAATGCTGGTGGCAAGGGCAAGAACCAGGCCGGGGACAATGCCGCCGATGAACAGCGCGCCGACGGAAACTTCCGTCATCATGCCGTAGACAACCATGGGGATGCTGGGCGGAATGATTGGGCCGATGGTGGCGGATGCCGCCGTGACCGCCGCGGAGAATTCCGGATCAAAGCCGTCCTTGATCATGGCGTCGACTTCGATCTGGCCGAGGCCGCCGGCGTCCGCGACAGCGGAGCCGCTCATGCCGGAGAAGACAATCGAGGCCACAACGTTGGCATGGCCGAGGCCGCCGGGGATCGAACCGACCCAGGCGGAGCAGGCGCGGAAGATCTTCCTTGTGACGCCGCCGGTGTTCATGAGTTTTGCCGCCAGAATGAAGAAGGGGATCGCGAGCAGCGTGTAGCCGCTGGCGTTTCCGATCATGCGGTGGAAGATGGCCGTGACGGTGAATTGCCCAGTCACGAGCACGGTGAAGATGGCGGAGATGGACAGGGAGAAGGCGATGGGCACACCCAGCACCATCAGCAGCAGGAAGCCGCCGACCAGCAAAAGAACATATCCTGCAAAGCTCATACGTCGATGCCCTCCTCTCCTCTTAATGCCTTCGGCGCATCCTCGGGTTTGCGGTTCAGAATCAGATCAATCAGATGCACAATTGAGAACGCGCAGCCGATTGGGAAGCACAGATAGTAAACGCCTTTGCGGATGGCGATGGTCTTGTAAAAGGTCTTCCAGGTGGTCTGGACGATCGACTGGCTGCAGACGATGCCGGTGACCAGGAAGGCGATCAGCAGCAGATCGATGACGTCCATATAGATTCGCCAGGTCTTTGGAGCCAGTTTGTCGCTCACAAAGGTCAGGCGGAGATGTTCCTGTTTGTGAAAGGTCATCGGCATGCCGATGAAGATGGCCCAGCAGAGTCCGACCAGGGTCAGCTCATACTGCCAGGTAACGGGATTGTTGAAGATAAAGCGCATGATGACGGAATAGACGATGATCAGACAGAGCCCTGCCAGGATCGTTGCGCAGATCACGCTGGAGATCTTATCCAGAATCTCACTCAGCTTGTGGATAAAGGCTTTCATGGTATCTGTACTCCACCTCTCTTAATAAGAAGGGAGGCACGGCAGGCGCTGTGCCTCCCCGGTATACAGTCGGGGTTTTGCTAAGATCGCGTAAAGGATTACTTCAGCTCATTGATGCGGGCGACCAGATCCTCGGCCCAGTCGTTCTCGGCATAGAAGTCGCTGTACACGCTCTGTGCCTGCTCAATGAAGGGGGCGGTGTCGGGATAGCCGACTTCCATACCGGCGGCTTCGAGCTCAGCCAGATAGGTGGCCTCGTTGTCGCGGATGGCCTGGCGGTGCTCAGCACCGAATTCCTTCGCGCAGTCGAGAATGATCTCCTGCAGGTCGGCGGGGAGCTTGTTCCAGGTGCTCAGGGAGAAGATCATGTTCTTCGGCTGATACTGATAGTTCACCATGGTGAGGTACTTCTGGACATCCTGGAAGTTGTTGGCATAGATGTTGGAGACGGGGTTCTCCTGGCCGTCAAA
>CADAPN010000176.1 GCA_902789835.1 Oscillospiraceae bacterium | reverse complement strand
GAGCACCAGCACCACCGCCAGCGGGGCAAGACGCGGATAGTAGCTGAAAAGCTTCCGCACCACTCTTCCGAGAGAAGAGAAGTTCTGGCGCAGCATGGCGTTGGATCCGTGCTTATTCATCCTGCGCACCTCCCCTCGTCTGCTGCTCATAGATCTCACGGTAGATTTCACTTTCCCGCAGCAGGCTCTCATGGGTTCCGGCCGCAGAGATTTTTCCGTTGTCAAGGACCAGGATCAGGTCCGCGTCTTCTACCGACGCCACACGCTGGGCGATGATGATCTTCGTGGTCTCGGGGATGAAGCTGCGGAATCCCGCCCGGATCAGGGCATCGGTATGCGTATCCACCGCACTGGTGGAATCGTCCAGGATCAGGATCTTCGGCTTCTTCAGCAGGGCCCTTGCGATGCAGAGCCTCTGCCGCTGGCCTCCGGAGACATTGGTCCCGCCCTGCTCGATGTGGGTGTCGTACTTCTCCGGGAAGCTCTCGATAAACTCATCCGCCTGGGCAAGCCGGCAGGCCTCGGTGACGTCCTCATCTGTTGCGTTCGGATCACCCCAGCGCAGGTTTTCCAGGATGGTTCCGGAGAAGAGCATGTTCTTCTGCAGCACCACGGCCACCGCGTCACGCAGGCTCTCCAGGTCGTACTCCCGAACGTCCCGGCCGCCGACGCGGACACAGCCCTCCGTCACATCGTAGAGCCGCGGGATCAGCTGGATCAGGGTGGATTTTCCGGTACCGGTTCCGCCCAGAATGCCCACCGTCGCCCCGGACGGGATTCTGAGGCAGATATCATCCAGGGTGTTTTTCTCCGCGTCCGCAGCGTACTTGAAGGAGACATGGTCAAACTCGATGGATCCGTCCGGAATCTCGGTCACGGGGTTTTCCGGGTTCTTCAGCGACGACTCGGTCTGCAGAACTTCAGTAATGCGCCGCATGGACTCGATGGACATGGTGAGCATGACGTAGATCATGGAAATCATCATCAAGCTCATCAGGATCTGGAAGCCGTAGGTCAGCATCGCCGCGATCTGTCCGACGTCGATGGTGCTTCCCTGATTGGTGATGATGAGTTTTGCGCCGACGAACAGCACAAAAATCATGTTGAAGTACAGGCAGAACTGCATCAGCGGGCTGTTCAGCGCCACGACGCGCTCGGCATAGGTGAAGTCACGCCGAATGTTGTCGGAAGCTTTGGCGAACTTTTCCTTCTCATAGTCTTCCCTGGCAAAGCCCTTGACCACACGCATGGCCCGGACGTTTTCCTCGATGGACTCATTCATCCGGTCATACTTCTTGAACACGGCACGGAAGGCCGGCATCGCCTTTCTCGCAATCATGATAAGGCCGAAGAGCAGCACCGGAATCACGACAACAAAGGTCATCGCGAGGCTTCCGCCCATCAGGAACGCCATCACCACCGCGAAGACCAGCATCAGCGGGGCGCGCACCGCCGCACGGATCGTCATCATGAAGGCCATCTGGACATAGCCGATGTCCGTGGTCATCCGGGTAACGAGAGACGGAGCCGAAAACCGGTCGATGTTCTCAAAGGAGAAGTGCTGGATTCTTTCAAAGATATCCCTGCGCAGGTTCCGGGCAAAGCCCGCCGAAGCCCGCGCGCCGGCAAAGCCCGCCGCCGCCCCGCAGGCCAGCGACAGCAGCGCCATCACCACCAGCACCAGGCCCAGCCGGACAACCGACTGCATCTCCACCCCGGCCTTGATGCGGTTGACCAGCTCCGCAGTATAAAACGGGATCAGGACTTCAATGAAGACCTCCCCGATGATCAGCAGCAGTGTCAGGATGGTGGGTTTTTTAAACTCCCGCACGCTGCCCAGCATGGTTTTAATCAACGATCATTCCCCATTCTTCAGAAGCATAGCAACGCTTATATGTTATTTGTACGAAACGTAAAGATATCACAGCCGAAGCCCCAAATTATCAAAAAACTGTAAAAAATAGGACGCATCGTGTGTTCCCCTGGCCCCATGCCGCGCTTCCGTGCCCGAAGGCTTGGGCTCATCCCCCATAAGAAGCAGTTTGCCCAGGGCAATCATGCCCTGGGCGTTTTCATATGCTTCGATTCCCTGCAGAGAGCCGCGGTGTTCCTTGCCTCAGGCTGTCTGGCAAAACCGTCTATTCGGCAACCTCGAACTTGTATCCGACTCCCCAGACGGTCTTCAGATTCCACTGGTCCGACACACCTTCCAGCTTTTCTCTCAGGCGCTTGATGTGAACGTCGACCGTACGCGAATCTCCGAAATAGTCAAAGCCCCAGACCTCGTCCAGAAGCTGGTTGCGGGTAAAGACCCGGTTCGGGGATGAGGCAAGGTGATACAGAAGCTCCATCTCCTTCGGCGGCGTATCGATCTTCTTTCCGTCGACCACCAACTCGTAGGAGTCCAGGTTGATCACCAGCTTGTCAAAGCTCAGCTTCTTGTCCACAGGGCCGACATGGTCCGTTCTGCGCATCACCGCGTGGACACGGGCCAGCAGCTCCTTCACCTCAAAGGGCTTGGTCACATAGTCATCCGCCCCCATCTCGAGGCCGGTGACCTTATCGTTTGTTTCACCTTTGGCTGTCAGCATGATGATGGGTGTTGTGGACTTTTTCCGGATGCTCCGGCAGACCTCCCAGCCATCCTTGCCGGGCAGCATGATATCCAGCATCACAACATCGGGCTGGAACAGGTCGCCTTGTTTCCGTCCGAAGCGATCATGACATCAAAACCGTCTTTGGACAGATAGAGCCGCAGCAGTTCGGCAATATTGGCATCGTCTTCCACCACAAGCGCGCGTTTACTCATCGTTCTCTTCTCCTTCCTGCGTACAATCTTCTGACGCTATTATAAACCACTGACCGGAATTTTCATTAAAAAAGTGTAAATCCACAGCTTATTCGAGGCCGTATGGCCAGCCCACGAGGCCGCCCATGTCATAGACATCCGCGTAGCCCATTTCTTCCAGCTTCCGCACCGCCTCGCGGCTGCGCCGTCCGGCAGTAGACCAGCACCGGCGTCGTCTTCGCCCCGACCACAAGGTCCGCGCTCTCTTCCGTCAGTTCGTCTACCGGAAGCAGCTGCGCATCCCGGGCATGGCCCGTGATATACTCCGGTTCTTCCCGCACATCCAGCAGCACCGCTTCCGGGTGCCGGGTCAGGAAGCGATGGGCCTGCTCAAACGTGAGCCGGGAGGCCATAGCTCTTTTTCCTCTCCGTCATGTACACGAACCATGCTTCGTACTCCGGTCCGAGGCGCCGGACCAGCTCCAGCGCTTCCTTCTCTCTGGCCGCCGCGAGATAGAGGCACTGCTGGGCAAGCTGGTATTTCCGTGCCACCGAGAAGCGGCGCAGCTCCTCGTCCGTGTAATGGCCGAGCGCCGCAAGCTGTTGCTGGGCGCGGAAAAACTTTACAAAGGCCTCCGATGTGTCCCGCCCTACAATCGGCTCCAGCAGGGCGAAGTCATTGCCGGACGCATCCAGCGCGCGGGAGGCCATCTCCCAGCGTCTCGGGTCGGCATGGGGCTCGGTTCCGGTATAGGGCGTACGGAGATAGAGGTCATTGTTCGCGAGGAATTCCAGAATATAGGGGTTGATCCGCGTACGGACCGCCCAAGGCATCCAGTTTTCCACCGTGGTACGGATATACACATGGGCAAAGCGGCCGAAAAGCGGTTCCGCCAGGTCATGCGACGCGCTCGACTCGCTGCGGTCATTGCCGGCGGCCACAATCCGCGCGCTCTGGGGCAGCGGCCAGCGGTTGTTCACAAAGCGCTCCAGAACGATCTTGAAAATGACCGACTGGGTCTGCTTGGTGGCGTTGGTCAGCTCATCGAAGAACAGGATATGCGGCTCGCCGTTTTTGCAGAGGCGCTCCAGGCGCACCAGCCAGGCGGGTTTGATGTCCACAATTTCGTCCTTGGCCTCGTTGTAGACCGCGCGGCCGTTGATGGTCTCCGGGGTCTCGTTCACCAGTTCGATATCCAGCGCCTGCGGGTCGATCTCACGGACGCGGTCGGATTTGCCGTCTCCGGAGAGGCCGTGGATGAACACCGGGATATCCGCCTCGACATAGGCCCGGATCAGGCTGAGCTCGTCATGTTTGACAAAACGGAAGGCGCCGTTCTCCGGCAGCTCGTCCTCCGCTTCCGGCGCGAGTTCGGCGAGGAACGCTCCGTTCAGGTAGGCCGCACCGTCTTCCCGGTTCCAGCCGCCGAAGAGCGCCATGCAGCTGATGAGCAGGCGATTCTCCGCATCGTACAGCCAGCGCACCGGGCGCAGCTCCAGAAAGACCCGGTCCCCTTCCGAGACGATGGTACCGTCGGAGAGCTGGATGTAGCCGTTTGCCCCGCCCTGCTCCAGGGTCAGAACAATCATCTGCTTCGCCCCGAGGCGATAGACCGGCTGCTGGGTTCCGCGGATCGTGATATGGCGTCCCGTATCGCGCAAGGACCGTTCCGCAAGCTGCTTCTCCGCCATGTCGCGCAGGCTCCGGTCCAGAATCGTCGTGGGATACAGGCCGTAGTCCACCGTGGTGACGGTGCCGTCCTTCCGCTCATGCTGCAGCAGAGCCTCTTCGCCCGGCTCCAGAAGGAGTGCGGGGCGAAGCGCGCAGGCGGTGCAGGGGTTCCGGCGTCCGAAGCGGTCCGCACAGGCATCCCCGCCAAGATAATAATTCATTCCGCCGCCGGCCTCGTACACGAAGCCGTCATCCGGCACGGTCAGGAGCGCGAGGTCCGAGGCGGGCGCGGCGGTGCCGACCTTCTCGAAAAGCGGCAGGGGCTGGTCAAAAACCTGCTCAGGTGATAAGAAAATCGATTTCATGTTTCTCCTTCTCTGCTGGGGGCTTGGCGTAGATCACGCGGCCGCCTTTTGGATGTATGGGTGTAGTGCCGTAGACCACCCACAGCGCGTCGCAGCGCTGCTCGGGCATCTCGGCATAGCCGTCTGTAAATATAATCTGGTTCTCCGCGTCGCCGGTGAAGGCATTTACCGCCACAGTGAAGTTGGTTCCGCCTGCGCCGCGCAGTTCCAGCGCGTCGATATCGGCCTCGGAGCGAATCTCCCGGAAGCCGTAGAACCGCGTGTCAAAGCAGCCGACCCGGATCACGGCGTCTTCCTGCATCAGGGCCTTGACGCCCTTGACAAAAGCCCGCAGCAGCTCGGTGTCCACCGACGCGCTGGTGTCCAGCAGGATCTCGGCATGTGCCACCGGATAAGGCCGGAACTGATAGGGTAGCATGCCGTCCCGGATCGTATCCCCCGGGAACCAGTCGAAATCCAGTTGAAAGCTCGGCTCCAGCAGGCCCGAAAGACCGTGGACCGCGGCGGCAAGTCCGGGATCTTCGATCTCGCGGGCCGCGCCCTCCGTGCTTTTTCCGGGCTTGGGCTTCTGCTGCGGCTGGGGCTTGTTCCGCGGATCGTCCGGATTCAGCTCCGGCGTCGGGTCCGGATCTCCGATTTCCCGGAGTCCGGCCAGAATGATGTCGTAATATTCTTCTGCGCTGCGCTCGGTGTCGTCGGACAGAAGCGTGGCATTCATCGGAAGCTGAAAGCCCTCCTCCCGCAGCATGCGGTTCACCACCGCGTCGGCGGCTCTGCGCCAGACAAGCCGGTCCCGGCCGCGGCCGCGGTCATAGTGGTTCAGCCGCAGGTGCAGAAGCTGCTGCGCGATGTAAAAGCGCTGAACCTCTTCCGTGCAGTAGGACATCAGGCGGCTGTTATACAGCACCCGCCGGCCGTCATTGTCCGTTGGGGCGTCGCAGGCGGCTTCTTCCACTTCAAGGCGTCCGATCCATCCGGCCCACTGGGGAAAGCGCTCCTGCAGGTCCGTGCAGAGTTTCTCTGTATTCAGCATGGCGGGACCTCTTTGTTCACCGCGTCCGCGCCTCCCATCTGGGCAGGCCGGGTACGGTGCTGCGTCTCGGTGTAGATCATCAGAACCGCGATATCCGCCGGCGACACACCCGAGATTCGCGAAGCCCGGCCGAAGTTCTCCGGGCGGATCTTCTTCAGCTTCTCCCTGGCTTCGAGGCGCAGCCCGACAATGGCGTCATAGTCCAGATCCGCCGGCAGCGGTCTGTTCTCCATGCGGCGGGCTTCTTCCACTTGTTTCAGCTGCCGCCGGATATATCCGTCATACTTCATCCGGATCTCAACCTGTGCGACAACCGCCCTCGCCAGTGACGGGCGCTCCGGGTCAAAGGGTTCCAGATCCGCATAGTTCAGCTGCGGCCGGCGCAGCAGATCCGCGAGGGAGCAGCCGTTTCGGATTTCAGCCGTGCCGCGGCTCAGGAGCATCGCGTCCAGCTCTTCCGAGGGCGCAAGGTATGCGTGCTCCAGGCGGTCAAGCTCCTTCTCGACGGCAGCGTACTTTGCTTCCACCGCGGCCAGCGTCTCGTCCGACACGAGGCCTATGGCATGCCCGATGGGACTCAGACGCTCGTCCGCGTTATCCTGCCGGTGGAGCAGGCGGTACTCACTGCGCGAGGTCATCATGCGGTAAGGTTCGTTGGTGCCCTTGGTCACCAGATCGTCAATCAGTGTCCCGATGTAGCCGTCCTCGCGGTGCAGGATAAAGGGACTCTCCCCTTTCAGCTTCCGTGCCGCGTTTACTCCGGCAACAAAGCCCTGTACCGCCGCTTCCTCATAACCGGAGGAGCCGTTAAACTGCCCCGCGCCGAAAAGTCCCGGGATTTTCTTCGATTCCAGTGTCGGGCGAAGCTCCGTCGGGTCAACACAGTCATACTCGATGGCATAAGCCGGGCGGGTCATCTCCGCATGTTCCAGTCCCGGTACAGTGTGCAGCATCTGCAGCTGTACTTCCTCCGGCATGGAAGAGGAAAATCCCTGGATATAGAGTTCCTCGGTGTTCAGGCCCATCGGCTCGATAAAGAGCTGGTGACGCGGCTTATCCGGGAAGGTCATGATCTTTGTCTCGATGCTGGGGCAGTAGCGCGGCCCGACGCCCTCGATGACCCCCGCGTAGATCGGGCTGCGGTCCAGATTCCGCCGGATAATTTCATGGGTCTCGGCACTCGTCCAGGTCAGGTAACAGACCGCACGGTTCTCGGGAACCGTTACGGTGGAGAACGAAAACGGCTCCGGTTCCGCGTCTCCGGGCTGGAGCTCCATTTTGGAAAAATCCACCGTCCGGCG
>CADAPN010000175.1 GCA_902789835.1 Oscillospiraceae bacterium | reverse complement strand
TGCCCGGCTTGCGGACAGTATAACGGCCGTACGGTCATCAACGTAGAAGAGAGCAAGTAAGATTTTAGAGGAGGAGGGCTTCGCCTTTCCTCCTTTGTTATTTCTGCCGTTTATCAGGACCTCTCCCCGCCGCAGGCGGGGAGAGCCTTGGCATACATTTTGGTGAACACGATTGAACACTATGGAGAATGTGATCCGCAGCATCGACCCGGGCAGCCCTCTGGAAAAACGGGCCGCCGTCGGTGACCGGCTTCTCAGCATCAACGGAAAACGCATCCTCGACGTCCTCGACTATAAGTTCTATGCCTACGACCGTGATCTGCATCTGCAGCTCGCCCGTCCGGACGGAACGGAATACCGGCTGCACGTGCACAAGCCGGAAGGCGGAGATCTCGGTCTGGATTTTGAAAGCTATCTGATGGACCGGCCGCGCTCCTGCGCGAACAACTGTGTCTTCTGCTTCATCGACCAGCTTCCGAAGGGCATGCGCCCGACCATGTACTTCAAGGACGACGACGCCCGGCTGAGCTTTCTGCTGGGGAACTATATTACCCTGACCAACCTCTCCCCGCGGGAGATCGACCGCATCATCGCCCTGCACGTGAGTCCGGTAAATGTCTCGGTCCATACGATGAACCCGGAGCTGCGCGTGCGCATGCTGCGCAATCCCCGGGCCGGAGAGAGCATCCGCACCATGAAGCGTCTGGCGGAAGCGGGCATCGTGATGAACTGTCAGATCGTCTGCTGTCCCGGCCTCAACGATGAGGAGGAGCTGGACTACAGCATGCGGGAACTTGCCGCGCTCTACCCCGCGGTTCACAGTGTTTCCATTGTGCCGGTGGGCCTCACGCGCTACCGCGAGGGGCTTTATCCCCTGCGTCCCTTTACGCCGGAACACGCGGCGCATACCATCGACCGGGTCACCGCTTTCGGTGACCGCTGTCTCAGGGAACTCGGCTCGCGTATTTTCTTCTGCGGGGACGAGCTCTATCTGAAGGCGGGACGTGACTTTCCGCCGGATGAGTTTTATGAAGAATATACCCAGTTGGAAAACGGCATCGGCATGCTTCGTCTGCTGGAAACGGAATTTTCCTCGGCCCTGCGTCTCTCCGACGATCCCGGTCCGCTGCGCTGCAGCATCGCGACGGGGCTGGCCGCGGCTCCCTGGCTGCAGATGCTGATGGACCGCGCCATGGCGCAGTATCCCGGGCTGCAGGTCCGTGTCTATCCGATTGTGAACGATTTTTTCGGTCATCAGATCACCGTCGCCGGTCTCATCACCGGCCAGGATCTGATCGCCCAGCTCCGCGGGAAAGACCTGGGTGAGCGTCTCCTGATCTCGCAGAACATGCTGCGCCGGCAGGAGCTGGACTTTCTTGACGACACCAGCCTGGCCCAGGCCGAAGAAGAGCTGGGTGTGCCGGTCATCCCGGTGGAATCCGACGGTTTTGCCCTCTGGGACGCGGTCTGCGGCCTCGCGCCCGAGCCTTCCGTCCCCCATATACCGGAAGAATCCACGGAATACTACGTATACAACCAATAAACCTTTTTCGGAGAGAGCTCAGGCCGAGACCGCTTGTTGCCTCTTCTCTCCGAACCCCACCCCCGCAGGGGTGGGGTACTGTCCACATTTTTCGGAGAGAGCCCGGGCCGAGACCGCTTGTTGCCTTCTTCTCTCCGAACCCCACCCCGCAGGGATGGGGTTCCAGTCTATACTTTTATGGAGGTACCCAAATGTCAAGACCGCTTGTTGCCATCGTCGGGAGACCGAATGTCGGAAAATCCATGCTCTTTAACAAGCTGGTCGGACAGCGGCTCTCCATCGTCGAGGACACCCCCGGCGTCACCCGGGACCGGCTCTATGCCTCCGCCGAGTGGCGCGGCCGGACCTTTGACCTTGTCGATACCGGCGGCATTGAGCCCAGCACCGACAGCGAGATCCTGCTCTTCATGCGTGAGCAGGCCCAGATCGCCATTGACGCCGCCACCGTTATTATCCTTGTGACCGACATCCGCACCGGCGTCACCGCCGCGGACGAGGATGTCGCCACCATGCTCCAGCGCTCGCGCAAGCCCGTGGTTCTCGCCGTCAACAAGGCGGATTCCACCGGCGCCACCGACCCGACGCTCTATGAGTTTTATTCCCTCGGTCTGGGCGATCCCATCGCTGTCTCCGCGGTCCACGGTCACGGCACCGGAGACCTGCTTGACGCCTGCTTCGAGTATTTCCCCGAGGAAGAGGAAGAAGACACCGATGACGACGTGATCCACGTCGCTGTGATCGGCAAGCCCAACGTCGGCAAGTCCTCCCTCATCAACCGCATCCTCGGCGAGAAGCGCGTGATTGTCTCGGACCTCGCCGGGACCACCCGTGACGCGATCGACACGCCGTTTGAAAACCAGTACGGCAAGTACGTCTTCATCGACACCGCCGGCATCCGCCGCAAATCCCGCGTGGAAGAGCGGGTGGAGAAATTCTCCGTCATGCGCGCCCAGCTCGCCATTGAGCGTGCCGACGTCTGCCTGATCCTCATCGACGGCCGGGACGGCGTCACCGAACAGGACACCAAGATCGCCGGTCTTGCCCATGAGGCGGGCAAAGCCAGTATCATCGTCGTGAACAAGTGGGACCTGGTCGAGAAAGAGACCGGCACCCTGGAGAAGATGCGCAAGGATGTCATGCGCGACCTGAGCTTCATGAGCTACGCGCCCATCGTCTTCATCTCCGCCCTCACCGGCCAGCGCACCGAAAAGCTCTTCGAGCTGATCAACTATGTCAACGAGCAGAGCTGCATGCGCATCACCACCGGCATGCTCAACAGCGTCCTTGCCGACGCCCAGGTCCGGGTCCAGCCTCCCACGGACAAGGGCCGCCGTCTGAAGATCTATTACATGACCCAGACCGGCATCAAGCCGCCCTGCTTCGTGATTTTCTGCAACTCCCGCGAGCTGTTCCATTTCTCCTATCAGCGCTACATCGAAAACCAGATTCGTTCGGTCTTTGGCCTTGAGGGTACGCCGGTCCATCTCATCGTCCGGCAGAAGGGAGATCAGGAATGATCGGCTACTGGATTCTGCTGCTGATCATCGCGTTCATCGCCTACAACTTCGGCAGCATCAGCACGCTCTCCATTGCCTCGGTCTTTGTGTTCCATCGGGACCTGCACCGGATCGGGAAGAAGCGCATGTTCATCTCGAACTTCCGCCGCCTCTTCGGTTATACCGGCTTTCTGAAGCTCCTGCTGGTGGAGCTGATTCGCGACTTTGTGCCGATCCTGCTGGGCGGCATTCTGATGAGCTTCAAGGCGCACGCGGATATCGGCATGGCCTTCGCGGGCTTCTGCCTGGTGCTGGGCCGGCTTTTCCCGGTCTATAACCGCTTCCGCGGCAGCTATGCCACCATCTGTCTCGCGGCCACCATGCTCTGCGCGGACTTCTCCCTCGGCATCGCCACCGTCCTTGTCGCCGCCGCGGTGACCTGGTTCTCCAGATATTTGGCCCTCGGCGCCATCTCCGGTGCCCTCGCGGCCATTCTCGTTGCGGTTCTTGTCGTGGACGACCGTCTGCTCACCATGCTTCTCGTGCTGACGGCGGGTATCGTCCTTCTGAAAAACCTTCCGGCAATCCCCCGCATCTCCAAGAAGACGGAAATGCGGATGAGCCTTGAGGAAGACATCAGCTACAAGTTCGATGAAACGTTCTGATCCCCCCAAAAACAAATCCTTCCGTACGGAGATTATCCTGACCGTGCTGCTGGTGGTCCTGACGATCGCCTCGGGCTTTCTGATTCAGGTGCTTCTGCAGATTCAGGAAAACCGCCGCGCCGAGCAGCGCGCCGGGCTCCTGATGACGGATACGCTGGAAGAATTCTCGGCCTATGCCTGGAATGAGCACGCCCGCAACGCGAAGGGAATCAAAAGCCTGGAGGGGCTTCCCGGACAGAAGCAGAAGCGTCTGGACGATCTCCAGCTCGACCTTTTGACCATCGTAAGCGCGGCCTCTCCTCTGCAGGAGGGCTATGTGCCGAAGCTCGACACCGTCATCGAGGAATACCAGCTGGATGCGCGCTGCGCCTCTCTCTGCTGGGACATGATGCAGGACTGCCGCGCCGGGCTTTCCCATGATCTGCTCCGCCTACCGCACCCAGGAGTTCCAGCAGGAGCTCTTTGACAACAAGGTTGTCCGCGTCATGCAGGAGCGCTACTGCAGCATCGAAGAAGCTACCGCCCTGGCCGCCGAAGAGGTCGCCTATCCCGGCACCAGTGAGCATCAGCTCGGTCTGGCCGCCGACATCATCGACGAGACCTACCCCTATCTCACCGAGTGGCAGGAGACCACCGGTACCCAGAAGTGGCTGAAGGAGCATGCCGCCGATTACGGTTTCATTCTCCGTTATCCGCCGGAGAGCAGCGAGATCACCGGCATCATCTATGAGCCCTGGCACTATCGTTATGTGGGTAAAAAGTTCGCCCATGAGATCACCAACCGGGGGATAACTCTGGAGGAATATGTCGCCTGGCGCAGAGGAAGATAAGCACGCTTCAGTCAGAAAACCACTGAACGGGTCTCATGACAAGCACCCCGGAATCCGTTTTTTCACGGATTCCGGGGTGCTTTCATACTCTGTATTTCCTGTTATACCGGTGCGTTTTGTTCCTATTCTTCCTCTTCGTACCGCTCCTGCGTCTCACGTTCTCTCTGCCTGCGCCGTCTGGCGGCTGCCCTTCTGCGTCTGCGTTCCCGCTCTTTCCGGTTATGGATGATAAGAAGGATGACACAAAGGATAATCAGCAGCAGTAAGATGAAGAGTACGATGAGGATCCAGATGGGGGAACTCCGCTCCACGTCAGTGTTTCCGTTGGGAGCTGCCTCCTGGGCTCCGGCCTGCGGTGTTTCCGTCGTCGGCTGAACGATAAGCTGCGTTTCAGGCTCCGTCTCCGTTTCGACTATCGCCTGTGGTGTGGTCGCCACCGGTGCTGCGGTGGGTGTCGGTGTGTCACCGGGCTGCGGTGCCTCCCCTGTCAAGCTCGCACCTGCTTCGGTCCCGGCTTCGGGCATAGGGGTTGCACCCTGTGTACTTCCTGTTACTTCGTCTGTCGTCGCAGCAGCGCTCGACATTTCCGTGCTCTTCTCGTCCGCTGCTGTCCCTGCTCCGACCGCAGAAGTCCCCGCTGCCCCTGCAGCCGC
>CADAPN010000174.1 GCA_902789835.1 Oscillospiraceae bacterium | reverse complement strand
GCATATATGCCGGAACGTGTCAGAAAGAAAATCTCGATAGGTGACCGGATAGATGCACTTATAGTTGTTTCAGAAACTGGAATGACGGACAAACAAGGAAACAAATTATTCCGGTGCCTTTGTGATTGCGGTAATATAGTAGTAAAGTCGTCAAGATATCTGAATAGAGCGGACACTTCCACCAAGAGCTGCGGTTGTGGCCGCGGGAAGGCAAACGTAAAACATGGTTATGCTTCTCGGCGCAAAAAGATTCGGCTGTATCGTATCTGGATGGCTATGAAATGGAGAACCAACAGCAAGAATAAAAAGGCAAAGACATACCGGGAAAAAGGAGTAAAGTGCTGTCAAGAATGGATGGATAGTTTTGAAAGCTTCCGAGATTGGGCCTTGAATAACGGATATAAAGACACTCTCTCATTAGACAGGATAGACAACTATGGAGATTATACTCCTGAAAATTGCAGGTGGGCAGATAACCAAATGCAAGCGAACAACAAAAGCAGCAACACCATTATTGTTGTGGACGATGAAGCCAAGACGATGAGCGAGTGGTCAGAAGAGAAAAATATAAATTATAGCACTTTACGTAGCAGATATAACCGGCAGCACATTTCCGGTCAGGAACTGTTTGTAAGAGCCACGTCAGCAAGGGACGTTAACACGGGCCGTTTCGTAGGAGGTTACGCTAAATGAAAATGAAGTTGAAGTTAGACGAAGGGGCATATGCACCAACACGAGCCCATAAGGACGACGCAGGTCTTGACCTGAGAACGCGTGAAGCCTTTGTTTTGTGGCCGGGACACCACCACACCTTTGACACCGGTGTACACCTGGCAATCCCTCACGGCTGCTTCGGGCACGTCGAGAGCAAGTCCGGACTGAACGTCAACGCGAGTGTGGTTTCCTGTGGTGGGATCATCGACGAGAATTACACAGGCAGTATAGCGGTCAAACTCTACAACTTTGGGAAGCATGACCACGTGTTCATCGCAGGTGACAAGATTGCGCAGCTGATCATTCAGCCGTACATCGCGCCCGAAATGGAGCTGGTGGATGAGCTGCCGGAGACGGACCGCGGCGACAACGGATTCGGAAGCACCGGAAGATAAGATAATCAGGAGGTTGTCATGATCACTCTGCATGATCTTAATACACACGCTGAGTTGGTTATACAACTGAATACCGCACGTCAGATCCTCGCCGCGTTCCAATCTGCTGTCCTTCGTGCCTCTTCCATTGACGGCATGCCTCATGCACCGTCAGTCGGCAACGGCAAGGTGGAAGCCCTGGCAATCAAGCTGTCCGACCTGGAAGAAGATGTGAAGCGCCGGGAGGATGCCGTCAAACGGTCAGAGCCGGAGATAAAGGCGTTCATTTCCAGCATCCAGGATCCGCGCTTGAGCTCAATCTTTTATCTCCGCTTCATCTGCGGGTATGAATGGCTCGACGTAGCTTCGACTCTGCCGGGCCGGGCATCGGTCGAAGCTGTCAAATCGGCATGTTACCGATATTTGCGGGCGCAGCATCCATAAGCGCCCGCCTCGCTTGAATCCCGCCGTTGCAACGGCGGTGTTATTCCGCGGCCCTATAATTTATCATCTGAGAAAAAAACGCCGTAGCGGCGCTGGAAACGGCTCAAAAAGGAAAAGCCCTGCCTCGACTCCAAGAAGGAGAAGAGACAGGGATTTTTCTGCTCAGTTTTAGCCGCAAACAATCTTGTCGATGTAAGCGCTGGCGCTGATCCCAAGCTCGGCGGCCTTGCGCTTGATGGTCTCCACCGTGGCCGTGCTCAGACTGTAGCAGACCTGGATCCGGCTCTCATCCTCAGAGACCTCACCGAAGATGGGCTCGAAGACATCCGCCTCCAAATGCTTCTCGGACCAGTCGCGGGCCTCCGAGAAAGTCATGGGCATGATGCGCGCGCCGCCGGACCACTCGTTCTGGCCGACCGCCTCGGCGTACTTCGTCGCCGGGCCGCCTTCCCCGTGGAGGAAGAACTCGCCGGTCTTCTTCCGGTAGAGCGTCTCCTCCATGTGGCCGAAGTCGCCCCAGTGTCCGGCGTTCGCCCAGGAACCAAGCTCCCGGGCCGTGTCCGTGTCGTAAACTTTGCCGCTGATGATCTTCTTCATTTTCTCGCCTCCATCAATGCCTTACGCTCGACTCCATGCCGTCTGCAGTTACCCGGTTCGCAGTAGTAGATGATTTGCGATCCTGCACGGGACTCCCATTCGTGGGCGTATTCCATTGGGGTGCCGTCAAACGTTATGGTCTCGGGCCAAGGCTGGCCGGATGTCCATGTTGTAATCTCTATATCGTGCCCTTTGTACCTCATTGTGATGCTCCTCCTTATTTCTTATATTCTGCCATGGCTCCGCGCAGGAACATGCGGTCCGTCTTCGTCAGCTGCCAGAGATCGATCCACCATGCGGCGGAATCCTTATTATCCAGCCAGGCGCGGAAGGCTGCGAACTCTTCCGTCATGCTGGTGTTCCCCATTGCATCCAGAGCCGCGAAGATGCTGACTTTGATCTCTTCCGCCCATTTGACCTGTTTCTCAGTGCCTTTCATTTTATTGTCTCCTCTCGTTTGATGTGAGTATAGTATAGCATAGAGTTTATATAAAGTCAATAGGAAAAGAGATAAAATATAAAAAAAATAACATGCCCGGAAGATGTTTCTTCTGAGCATGTTATTTTTATTTCAGTCTGCGAAGAAATGCATAGTACAGGCGCGGGTTTGTAGCCCTCACTGCTTCGCTCACCAATTCGTCTATGACGGGCAGGATGTCTTGCACTTTTTTCCCGTAGACCAGCCTTCCGAATTCCGTGTCGCTCTGATAGTCGATCACGGGATCATCCGGCGGCGCCTCCGGTTCCGGTGCATAGGAATATCCTCTTGTCTCCGGCAGCAGCTGCAGCTCCTCCCCTTTCTGCGGGAACATGTGCTCCCGAATAGTCAGGAAGGACGCCAGTTTGATGCACGTGTTCGCATTCGGGTTCCGTTCGCCCTGGCATTCGGCGATAGCCGCCTGCAAATCCTGTTCGGTTATCACAAGCGGCTACCTCCTCACATGCGGTCCATCTTATTGACGAACCGTTCGACCTCGCGCCGTTTTTCCTCCGGAAGGTCACCCATCATGCCGCGCATTTCATCAATGAGTCCATCGATGCTGTCGGCGTAGGAATAACCGTCACGAAAGTACCGGCCCATGCCGTCGCGCTTGGCGTTCATGCGCCCGGCCCTGCTCATGCCGCCGTACCCATCAGAACGGCTCATGCCGCGAGAACCGTCACCTTCGTAGGTGTAGCCGTAACGCGGCATCATATAGCGTCCGGAGTACCCGCCTTCGTCCTCGCTCTCCATCATGGCCACGGTGGTCTTGATGGATTTGAGGGAGTGCGTCAGTTTGTCCAGGTAGTCGGCATCGGCGGGGGAAACCGATGATCCGGAGCGTCTGAGCTTGTCCTTTGCCTCATGGATCCAGTCCCCGTACATTTCGCACAGCTCGTGGAGGTCTTTCAGCATTTCGTCCATGGTCTTTTCCTCCTTTCTCAGCGCCTGACCCCGGCAAAGTCAAAAACGATGTTGGCATTTCTGACGTTGACGGGCTGGGTGCTGATATTTCTGACGGACACCGAAGAGCATCCGCAGATGCAGGGAACGGAGACGAGGATATTTGCACCGACGTTGCCAAACTCATCTACCGCGGCAGGAGTGAAGCTCATGATGGAGCTCGGATCCTCTTCGCCGTCAATGAAGATGGCAAGCTGGATTTCCTCGACCGTCCCGGCTGTCGGAGTTCCCGGCACGGAGATGTTCGCGTGGAAGGCCACGTCATAAACCGCTTCGGGATAATTACCGACACAGCAGCAGCACGGACGGCACGGGATTCCCATCACGCGGGGAGAAGCGAGCCGGAACAGCCCGCTTTCATCCCGGTGAAAGATGATGCCGCGGTTGCATGGGACCGGGGATTCGGAGAAGATGACCGGGCCGTTCGCCGGTACGGTCTGAAGAGCGTTGGCAGAATATTCAGCAGCCATTCAACTCACCGCCCCTCTCAGGCGGCGAAGCCGAAGGTGTTGCCGCCGCAGCCGCAGCCCGTGGAGTTGAAGCTCGGATTGCAGCTAAACAGGGGCGTGTTTCCCGCGACCGGAACCGCATTTACCGGGCAATTCTTGAGCCTGTTGTACAGGGAATCCACAGTAGCGGCATTGTTCGCGATGATCTGCGCGGTCTGATCGATCTGGCTGGCCTGTCCGCGGGCATACATGAG
>CADAPN010000173.1 GCA_902789835.1 Oscillospiraceae bacterium | reverse complement strand
CTCAGCCTCATCAACATCTACGCCTGCAGCGAGAGCGGCTTTGCGGTGGGCTTTTTCCCGATTGACCGGGCCTACGAGACCTGCCCCATCGGCAAACCCCAGGTCGAGACGGCCATCAAACTCCTCGGCGAGGACGGCACTGAGGTCCCCGACGGCGAGACCGGCGAGCTCTGTTTTGAGGACCCCTTTGTCCGCGGCTACATCAATCTGCCGGAGGAGACGGCAAAGGCCTTTACCGGCGGCCTTTACCATTCCGGCGATCTGGCCGTCCGCAGCGAAAACGGCGACCTTATCCTGCTGGGCCGCAGCGGCGACATGATCAAGATTAACGGCAACCGCATCGAACCGGCCGAGATCGAGGCTGCCGTCAAGCAGGCTCTGGGCATCGACTGGTGCGCGGCCCGCGGCTTTGAGGAAGAGGGGAAGAGCTACCTCTGCGCCTACTACACGGCGGATGTGTCCTTTGACCCTGCCGCGCTGCGGGAAGAGCTTCTCAAGCGCCTGCCCTACTATATGATCCCGGCCTACTTCATGAAGATCGACACGGTGCCTCTCAAGGCCAACGGCAAGCTCGACCGCAAGGCGCTGCCCGCACCGGACGCCAGGGACTTTCAGAGCAGCTATGTCGCCCCCGCGAATGAGACCGAAAAGGCCATCTGCGACGCAATGGCCGAGGTGCTCGGCCTGAACAGGGTCGGCATCGAGGACGATTTCTATGAGCTGGGCGGCGACTCCCTCGGCTCCATCGATGTCGTCAGCCACTGCTCTCTGGAAGGGCTGAGCGCGGGGATCATCTTCCGCGGCCGCACCCCGAAGAAAATTGCCGCGCTTTACCTGGATTCTCTGAAGGAAAACGACGGCAAGACCCCTGCCGTGCTCGAGCAGGAGGCCAGAGCCGCCGAGCATCCCCTCACCGCCGAACAGCTCTATATGGTCGACTATCAGCTTTATACACCCAATTCCACCATGTACAATCTCTATTCCATGATGAAGCTGGATAAAGAGATGATCGACATGCAGAAGATGGCCGAGACCCTGAAGCAGGTCATTCTCCACCATCCGTCGCTGCTGACGAAATTCCGCTGGAACAAGGACAGAGAGCTGGTGCAGAGCTGGCACCCGGAGGAGAGCTGGGACATCGCGGTCGAGCGCCTGACCGAGTTTGAGTTCCGCTATGTCCGCGACACGCTGGTCTATCCTTTCAAGATCGTCGGCGGCAGGCTGTGCCGCTGCAGGGTCTTCGAGACCGAAAAGGCCGGCTATGTCTTCTTCGACGTGCATCATTCCGTCTTCGACGGCAGCTCCCTGAAGGTGTTCATGAGCGACATCGCCCAGACCTATATGGGCATGGAGACCGATCCGGACTTCTACTATCTGATGCTCCGCCGCCGCGAGGAGGCGGTGAACACCGCTTTCTACGAGGAGAGCCGCCGCTACTTTGAAGACCGCTATGACGGGGTTTCCTGGTCCTGCTTCCCGAAGATCGATCATGAGTCCCGGGAAAACGAGACGGGCGAGCTCCTTGCCCCGCTCGGCATCCTCCAGCCGCAGATGAACGCCATGGAAAAGGCCTATCGCATCAGCCGCAACGAGTTCTTCATCACCGTGGCGGCGCTGGCGATTTCCTTCTACAACAGCACGCCGGACGTAAAGCTCTCCTGGATCTACAACGGCCGGGAGGACCTGCAGAACATGACGACGGTGGGTCTTCTGTTCCGCGACCTGCCCGTCGGCCTGCGCTTCCATGACGGCGATACCCTGCGCAACGTCTTTGCCGACGTGCACGAGCAGGTCCAGAAGGGGATCGAGTACAGCTGCTATCCCTACGTGGACACCCGCAACGAGGTCGGCGACAGCGAATGTGCCTACCTGCTCTATCAGCGGGATATCCGCGACATGGGCGGCATGGACGGCTTCGACATCGAGATGGTGGATATCCGCCAGAACCAGGCCGCCTCCCAGACCATTCTGGATATGGAGATCCTGGATGGCTCCGAAGGCCTCACGCTGATGATTGACTTTGCAGCCAGCCGCTACCGGGAGGAGAGCATCCAGCGTTTCAAGGACCTGTATGTCCGGCTTGCCCAGGCCCTGGTGACCCACAACTCCCAGGCGGATGTGACCATCGGCGAGATCAGGGCCAAGATCGAAGACCGCAAATCCTTCTTCCGGATCCTCACCAGCATCTTCAGCAGAAAGCAGTAAGCGCGATGGATCAGGAACAGGAACTCTCACAGGCATTTACCTCCCGGTCGCTGCTGAAGTTCGTTGCCCCCAGCATCTTTACCTTTGTGTTTATCGGCGTCTACCAGATGGTGGACGGGCTGTTCATTGAGCGCTATGTGGGCGATCTGGCCATCAGCGCCGTGAACCTCTACTACCCGATCATCAGTCTCTTCATCGCCGTGGGCATCATGATCGGCACCGGCGGCAACGCCGTCATCGTCAGAAAGGTAGGCGAGGGGAAGCGGAAGGAGGCCGGAGAGACCTTTTCCCGCGTGCTGACCTTTACCGTGCTCTGTGGGATCGTCTTCACCGCGGTCTGCCTGATTTTTGCCGAGCCCATCATGCGCCTGTGCGGCGCGACGGCGGGGAATATCGCCTATCTCCGTCCCTACTATATGACGCTCTCCGCCTTTTCTCTGGCCATCCTTCTGCAGTCCGAGCTGGGCATCCTCATCATCGGGGAAGGGAAGACCGTCGTGGCCGCCGTCGTCATCATGGTGGGCGGCGTGCTCAACTGCGTGCTGGACTATGTGTTCATGGCAAAGCTGCACATGGGCATCCGCGGCGCCGCCATCGCCACCGTCATCGGCTACTGCAGCACCATCGTCTACGCTGTCTGGTTTTATCTGATCGCGCGGAAAAGCTCCTATCATCTCGAGCTGACCAAGCCGGACGGGAAAGAGATTGCCGGGATCTGCTTCAACGGCTCTTCGGACATGGTTTCCAACCTCGCCGAGGGCATCACGGTCCTGTTCATGAATCATCTGGCCTACCGCTGCTACGGCGAAACCGGCGTCAGCGCCCTGGCCGTGATCACCTATGTCCAGGTTCTGATCTCCATGGTCTTCATGGGCTTTACCTCGGCCGTGGAGCCGATCTTCTCCTACCATTACGGCAGCGGGAATGTCGAGATGCGGCAGCGCGTCTTTCGCCTGTGCATCCGCTGGAATCTGCTGCTTGGCGCTATCACGATGCTGCTGCTGTTTCTGCTGCGCTTCTGGCTGGTGGGGGTGTTCTTTGATGAGGGCAGTGAGTTTTACCGCATCGCGTCCCACGGTTATCTGCTGATCCTGCCCGCCTGCCTTTTCATCGGCACCAACATTTTCGGCTCCGGCCTGTTCACGGCCTTCGGCAACGGCCTTGTCTCGGCCCTCCTGTCGCTGAGCCGCTCCTTTGTGGTGCTGAGCTGCTGCCTCTTCGGCCTGACGGCGCTGTTCGGCGGTCCCGGTCTGTGGTGCGCCTGGCCGGCGGCGGAGCTGATCAGCTGCTTTGTCACGGCCTTCGTCCTGAGAAAGTACCGCAGCAGATACCAATACGCCTGATAAAAGTATCAAATACAGGAGGGAAATGAAATGCTGAATACCGTAAAAAAACAGGATGGCGACGCCCTGACCGTCCTGCTGGACGGGCGTCTCGACACCCATACCGCAGCCGGCTTTCAGGAGGAGATGGAGCCGCTGCTGTCCGGCATCTCGTCTCTGACGCTGGATTGCGAAAAGCTCAACTACATCTCTTCGGCGGGCCTGCGCGTCCTGCTCACCATCGAGCAGGAGATGGAGGATCAGAACAAGCCCATGCAGCTCTGCCATGTGAGCGATGTCATCCGTGACGTTTTCGATGTCACCGGCTTCCTGGATATTCTGAAGATCGTGTGATTCCCGCAGCGCGCCGGAAGAGTGGGGAAGGAGGATGCGGATGAAACGGCAGCCGCGAAGAATCAGCGTACAGATCAAACTCAATGCCCTGGTCATCAGCGGCATCCTGCTTGTTGCGCTCGGGCTGATGGGAATCAGCTATTATACCTTCTGCAGGCGCGTGGATGAACGGTATGAGGCTTCGCTGAAAAAGGCCGCCGATGCCTGTGCGAACAATGTTGACGCGGACGAACTCCGATATTTCTGGAATGCCGTCAACACAGAGGAATTCCGTTCGGTTCATGACCGGGCCGAGGCGGAAAAGAATGAACAGCTGATTGAAGACTGGCTGAAAAGCAAGCCGGGATGGGAATTTGCCGCCATCTGGAGTCTGTGGGCGGATTATGAGCAGATTCAGTACAGCCTGCAGGGGATCGTGGATTATCTGGAGGCGGATACCGCCTACTACCAGTACGCCGACGGTCTTACGACCTACAACATCGCGGATACCGAAGAAGGTCTCCTGTACATTGGCACCGTAGAGGCGCCCATCCCGGAATTCAGCGCGTATCCGGGCAATGTTGCGATCCCGCCCATTGTCTATCATTCGGATTTCGGCTGGCTGATGACCGCGATGGTGCCGGTCATCAATCACGAAACAAAGGAGGTGGTGGGAGCTGCCGGCGTTGACATCGACATGACCGAGGTTGTCGCCGAGCGTTCTTCCTTTCTGAGGCAGAGTCTTCTGCTTGTTGTTATCCTTTTGCTTGTTGCCATCGTTGTGGGCATGATCGTGCTCAGGAAAACCGTGGTGCACCCGCTGAAAAAGCTCTCTTCTGCGGCGACCGGATTTGCTGCAGAGAATCGGGCCGTGACGAAGGAAGATGTCATCAGTCTCGACATCCGAAACAACGACGAGATCGGTGACCTGTACCGGGAAATCCGGTCCATGGAAGGCCGTATTGTGGATTATACCGAGAACCTGACCAGGGTAACCGCGGAAAAAGAACGCGTGAATACCGAGCTGCGCACGGCTGCCCAGATTCAGGAGGCCATGCTGCCGAACAGTTTTCCCGCATTTCCGGACCGCACGGATTTTGATCTGTATGCCAGTATGACACCTGCCAAGGAGGTCGGGGGGGACTTTTATGATTTCTTCCTGATCGACCAGCGGCATCTCGCCCTCGTCATCGCGGATGTCTCCGACAAGGGGATTCCGGCCGCCCTGTTTATGATGGCTTCCAAGATCCTCATCAACTACCGTTCCCAGTTGGGCGGCAGTCCCAGCGAGATTCTGTCCGCTGTCAATGCCGAGATCTGCACCGGCAACAAATCCAAAATGTTTGTCACGGTGTGGCTGGGGATTCTGGATCTGGAAACAGGCCTCATGACCTGCTCCAATGCCGGCCATGAATATCCTGTCATCCGGGGCAGCGACGGTGTGTTCCGCATCCTGAAGGACAAACACGGTCTGGTCGTCGGTGCCCGGCCGAAGTCCGTATACCGGGACTACGAAATCCAGATGAATCCCGGTGACGCGGTTTTCGTCTATACCGACGGCATACCGGAGGCAAGCAACGCGAAGGAAGAATTCTACGGTCTTCAGCGTCTGGAAGATGCCCTGAACAGGCTGCCGTGTCAGGATCCGTGCGGCATCCTGGAGGGGATCAAGGCGGATGTGGATGCCTTTACCGGCGATGCCAGTCAGTTTGACGATATGACCATGCTGTGCCTGGTATACAAGGGCCAGGAAGCGCCCGCGGACGGCCGATGAGGGGATTGCCCTTTCCGGCCGGATCCGGCTTGAATCGGAACAGCTGCCGATTCGTTAGTTAAGTCCAATATTTTTAGGAGGATATAAAAATGAAAAAACTCATGAACAGAAAACTGCTTGCTCTGCTGCTTGCGGCGATGATGGTCTTTATGCTGGCCGCCTGCCAGGTTTCCAGCACCAGCACCAGCACCGTGACCACCAGCACGACCGATGC
>CADAPN010000172.1 GCA_902789835.1 Oscillospiraceae bacterium | reverse complement strand
AAAAGGCGTAGCCGCGCATCCCCTTGTTTTCCCTGTTGTCAATTCTGCCCTCCCGGGTTCGGGAGGGCAGTTTCGTTTCTGATTGCTTTTTTCTGAATCCGCTCAGGCTTCGGTCTTTCTCGACGCCGCGATTTCCGCCATGATCTGCTCGACCTGGGCCCGCTGGGTAAAGAGCACACAGCCGCCCACATGGGCTTCTTCCAGCACATGCTTTTCGCGCAGCGCGTCAAACAGCTGAGATTTCATCGCATCCCGGAGAGAGGTCGTCTTCACGTTGATGTCCGAATACGGGGAGAAAGGACACGGCTCGGCGCCGCCGTGGGAGTTGATGTGGAAGAACTCTCTTCCCGCCGCCATGCAGCCGCCCATCGCCAGCTCGTCTCCCGGGAAGGAAAGCAGGACCATGTCGTCATACTTGCTGCGCAGCGCGTCAACGGCTTCCGCCATGTAGGCGCGTTCCTTCTCCCCCGGCGCCAGGTGCGTCGCCTCTTCGGTGACGGGGACGAACTCCACATAGATCACCAGCTTGCAGCCCTGCTCGGCCAGGCCCCGGACAAAGGCCTCGGAGGTGACCTCCTGTACGTTCTCGGTCGTCACGGTGATGGACGCGCCGAAGATCAGGCCTTTTTCACGGAATTTCTTCATGTTCCCGGTAACCCGGTCATAGATTCCCTCGCCCCGCCGGGCGTCGGTGATTTCTCTGCCGCCCTCGATGCTGAGGACCGGAACCAGGTTGCGGCACTCATCCAGCATTTTGAAATACCGCTCGTCGATGAAGGTTCCGTTGGTGAACACCGGGAAGACAATGTTCTGCATGCTGCCGGCCGCCTCGATCACATCGCGGCGGATCATGGGCTCGCCGCCTGCCAGCATGATAAAGCTCACGCCCAGCTCGTCTGCCTCCCGGAACACCCGCAGCCACTCCTCACGGCTCAGCTGTTCCACGGGAGCCGCATCGACGGTGGCGTTGTTGCAGCGGGAGTAGCAGCCCGCACAGTGCAGGTTGCAGCTGCTCGTGATGCTCGCGATCAGGAAGCCCGGAACATGCAGGCCCTCCCGCTCCAGCTTCATGCGGGTCTTCGAGGCCTTCCGGCTGGCCGCGGCAAAGCGGACCATGAAGGCGCTCTCTTTGGGGTTCTTCAGCGTCGCCTTGATGGTGTCCGAAACGATCTTTTCGACTCCCTGTTCGATGTGTTTCTGTAAATCAAAGGTTTCTTTCATAATCCGGCTCCTTCTTCAAGTCTTTGATATGGACATTTTCTCCATACTTTAAAAGAGAAACCCGCCTTTGTCAATGACGTAGTTTTTCGGTTGCAAGGAAGGAAAAGCTGAGTGTCGGGCAGGTCTTTTTCTGCCAAAGCCGCTTCTCCTGCAGTTTCCCGCTTGATTTCTTTCCCGAAACGAATAAAATACAAGCTGATCAGGGCATCGTCTGCCGCATTCCCCATCAAAGAAGCAGAAAAGGAGCCGAAGAGAGATGAAAACCGCCGAACAGCTTGTGCACCCGTTCCCGCCGGTCTGGGACAAGAGCTCAGAGATTCTGATTCTCGGGAGCTTCCCTTCGGTGAAGTCCCGGGAGATGGCGTTTTTCTACGGCCATCCCCAGAACCGCTTCTGGCGTCTTGTCGCCGCCTTGTACGACGATGACACGCCGCAGACGGTGGAAGAGCGCCGCGATTTTCTCCTCCGGCACCATATCGCGCTCTGGGACGTCCCCATTCTCGCCGGGGCTCCGGTTCGCGGGATCTTTACCAACGGGCAGACCGCTTTTCGGCTGTACCGGCAGTACCTTCTCCCGCAGATCGGCAGAG
Source organism: Oscillospiraceae bacterium (assembly GCA_902789835.1). The sequence goes on along the minus strand of CADAPN010000172.1, from coordinate 4,581 downwards.
ACGCGGTCTGTCTTCCTTCCACCAGCCCGGCCAACGCCGCCTGGTCCTTCGACCGGCTGATCGGGGCCTGGAACGTTATCCTAAGCTGCAGCACCTGATTCTGAACACATATCATCGTAACCAAGGAATAAAGCGAAACAGAATTATACATGTCGGTCTCTGATTTTCTCATGAAGGATCAGAGGCCGGCATGTCTTTTCATTCCGCCCTCATCTCTGAGGGAAGCCGGGACGTTCTGCGTGCTCCCACGAAACAGAATCCTCAAAAATCTTGAAAAATATCCCCCCCGGGGGCTTCCGAACGGTCCCCGGATGAAATATAATTCTTTTGTTCAGATACTGTTATGTCTTTTTTGAGGAGACGCACGTGAGAAAGTATGTGATAAGGCGACTCATCCAGCTGATCCCGGTTCTGATCGGGATCACATTTCTGTCCTTTGCCATGATGCGCATGGCGGGCAGCGACGCGATCACGGAGCTCTATGGGGATAAGGGTGCGGTGGCCCAGGAGGTCATCGACGCCAAGCGCGCCGAACTCGGGCTGGATAAGCCTTTTTTGACGCAGTATTTCGCGTGGCTGGGCGGCATGCTCACCGGCGACATGGGCAAGAGCTATGTCTCCGGGCGCGATGTTTTCAAGACCTTTACCTCCAAGCTTCCGGCGACGCTGCTGCTGACGGCGCTCTCCATCGCGGCAACGGTCGTGATCTCAATCCCGCTCGGGGTTCTGGCCGCGGTGCGCCATGACAGGCTGACGGACTATCTGCTGCGCTTTCTCAGCTTTATCGGCAACTCTCTGCCAAACTTCTTTGTGGCAATGCTCCTGATGGAGTTGCTGGCAATCAAGCTGGGATGGCTTCCTGTCATTTCCAACGGGACCACCGTACGCAGCGCCATCATGCCTACGCTGACCCTCGCCATCGCCATGTCTGCGAAATACATGCGGCAGGTACGTGCGACGGTACTGGAGGAGCTGAACAAGGACTATGTGACTGGCGCCCAGGCTCGCGGCGTCCGCAACCGCGTCATTCTCTGGCGCAGCGTCATCAAGTCGTCCATGCTCACCATCATCACGCTGCTTGCCCTCTCCATCGGAAGCCTTCTGGGCGGCACGGCCATCATTGAGAGTATCTTCATGTGGGACGGCGTGGGCAAGCTGGCCGTGGACGCGATCACCATGCGCGACTATCCGCTGATTCAGTCTTATGTGGTCTGGATGGCGATCATCTATGTGCTGGTAAACCTGATCACCGACCTTCTGTACCACGCGCTCGATCCGCGGATCCGACTGGGGGTGAGCGAAGGATGAGCACAATGAATGAACCCACTGTCCGGGTTCAGAAGATCAAGAAGGACACCATCAGGACCCGGCTCATCCTCTTCGGCGCCCTTGCGTTGATCCTTCTGCTCTGTTCGGTTTTCTGTGAGCATCTGACGCCCTACGACCCCTACCTGCAGGATCTGAAGAATGCCAAGGCCCCTCCTTCCCTGGAACATCTCTTCGGCACCGACCGGTATGGACGGGACATGCTCTCCCGCGTGATCGTCGGCAGCAAGACGAGTATTTTTTCCACCCTTCTGCTGGTGGGCATCGTGACTGTTCTCGGCACGATGGTAGGCGTCTTCTGCGGCTGGCACGGCAAGTGGATCGACACGGTACTGATGCGCATCTCGGACATGTTCCTGGCCTTTCCCGGCCTGGTGTTCGCCATGGCCGTGGCCGGCGTATTGGGCGGCGGACTGCAGAACGCGATCATCGCGCTGGTTGCGATCTCCTGGCCGAAATACGCGCGCATCGCCCGCAGCCAGACGCTGGCCCAGAAGGAGACACCCTATCTGAAAGCGGCGCATCTCTCCGGCAGCGGAACCTGGAAGATCATCTTCAAGCATATCCTCCCGAACATCATGGGGCCCATCCTGGTAACCTCGATGCTGGACATCGGAACCATGATGATGGAGCTCGCGGGGCTGAGTTTCCTCGGTCTCGGCGCCAAGCCGCCCACGGCGGAATGGGGCAGCATGATGAGCGACGCGCGAAGCCTTCTGTCTTCCGTACCCTGGGTCACTCTGGCCCCCGGCTTTGCCATTTTTGTCTCCGTCATGATCTTCAACCTCCTGGGCGATACCATCCGGGACTATGCGGATCCGAAGTCAAGGGGGCGCTGATATGGGTGAGATTCTGCGTTACGACCATGTCGATATTTCCTATAACGGCGTCAAGGTTATCAAGGATGTGAGCTTCATGGTGAGCGAGGGCGAGATTCTCGGCATCGTGGGCGAGAGCGGCTCCGGTAAATCCACGCTGATCAAGGCGGCGATGGGTCTGCTGGGTAATACCGGTCTTGTCACCCGGGGCGATATCTGGTATAAGGGAAAAAACCTGCCCGATCTCTCCGCCGCGCAATTGCGCAGGCTCAACGGCCCGGAGCTGGGCATGATCTTTCAGTATGCCGGCAGTTCCTTCTGCCCGATCCGCACCGTGGGCGCTCAGCTCTATGAGAGCATGACAGAGCATGAGAGTATTTCCAAAGAAACCTTCCGTGCCCGGGCGACGGAGCTTCTGGAGAAGATCGGTTTCGAGAACGCCCGGCGCATTCTCGACAGCTACCCCTTCGAACTCTCCGGCGGCATGCAGCAGCGCGTCGGCATCGCCGCCGCCATGCTGCTGAGCCCGAGTGTTCTGCTGGCGGACGAGCCTACCTCGGCGCTGGATGTTTCGGTGCAGAAACAGGTGGTGGAGGAGATGCTGCTGGTGCGCAGGACCTTCGGCACCTCAATTGTTCTGGTGACCCACAACATCGGCGTCATCGGCGCCATGGCGGACAAGGTCCTGGTCATGAAAAACGGCGAGATGGTGGAATACGGCGAGACCCGGCAGGTGCTGAACAATCCGAAAGAGGATTACACCCGCCTGCTCATGTCCGCCGTGCCCAAATTGAAGAGGTGAGAAGATGGCAGTTCTGAAAGTAGAGAATCTCACCAAAGTTTTCACCCGCAAGGGTCAGCCGGATTTCACGGCCGTGGACCATATCGGCTTTGAACTTTACCCCGGCGAGTGCCTGGGGCTGATCGGCGAAAGCGGCAGCGGCAAGACCACGGTGGTAAACATGATCACCCGCCTGCTGGACAGCAGCGAGGGGCGCATCGTGCTTGACGGCGAGGACATCACCCGGCTGAGCGGGAAAGGGCTACGCAAGGCCTACAGCAAGATGCAGATGGTGTTCCAGACGCCGACGGATTCCTTTGACCCGCGCTGCACACTGGGCGACGGCATCGGCGAAAGCCTGCGAAACCTCGGTATGGGCCGGGCAGAGACGAAGCAGGAAGTCGAACGCCTGCTCACGGAGTGCGGCCTCACACCGGAGTTTGCCTCCCGCTATCCCCATCAGGTCAGCGGCGGCCAGTGCCAGCGCGCGGCGATCGCCCGTGCCCTGGCGGTCAAGCCCAAACTGCTGATCTGCGACGAGGCGACCTCCTCCCTGGACGTGACAATTCAGAAGGAGATCATCGCGCTGCTCAATGAGCTTCGTTGGGCAAAGGGCTCGGATCTCTCGATTCTGTTCATCTGCCATGACATCGCCCTGGTGCAGCAGTTCTGCAACCGTGTGCTGGTGCTGTATAAGGGAAAAATCGTGGAGCAGGGCGTCCCGGACGAGGTCATCCGCCATCCGAAGGATCCCTATACAAAGCGCCTGATCGACAGCATTCTGTGACCGGGCTTCCGAGCAGACAGAATTGATCCACGAAACCGATGCGGCTGACCTGCCGCAGAGCATACGGATTGTCCGTGTTTGAGGGAACACCGGACGGAACAAAACAAGCAGAGAGGTACAGACAAATGGAACTGATCAAGCACCGCGTTTCGCATTACTGGGCGCATCGGGCCGAAGGCTTCGAGGAACAGCGCCTGCGTGAATTTGAGAGCGAGAAAAAAGACCGCTGGCTCACGGAGTTTCAGAGATACCTGCCGCAGGGAAAGCCTCTTCGGGTTCTGGACATCGGCACGGGAACCGGCTTCTTTGCCTGCATTCTGGCCGAGCAGGGGCATGAGGCCACCGGCATTGACCTGACCCCGGACATGATCGAACACGCGGAGCATATGGCGGCGGTGCTCGGCCTCGATGCCAGCTTTCTGGTCATGGATCCGGAGAGCTTTGATGTTCTGGTGACCAGAAATCTGACCTGGACGCTGCCGCATATTGCCAAAGCCTACCGCGAGTGGTATCAGCTTCTGAAGCCGGGCGGCGTGCTGATCAACTTTGACGCGGATTACTGCGCAGCCATGGAAGAGGAAGACGAGATTGAGCTCCCGGAGAACCACGCCCACAAGCTGGTGCCGGAAGAGCTGACAAAAGAGAACGAGGCCATCACCATGGAGCTCTCGGCCTATCAGGGTCCCCGGCCGCAGTGGGATGTGCAGCTTCTGGTGGAAGCCGGATTTGAACGGATCTGTGTCGACATGAGCGTCTATCGGCGCATCTATGCCGAAATCGACGAATTCTATAACCCCACGCCGATTTTTACCATCGCCGCCTACAAGTAACCCCGCAGCCGACTATGTAAAAAAGCAGCCGCCCCTTGA
>CADAPN010000171.1 GCA_902789835.1 Oscillospiraceae bacterium | reverse complement strand
CAGGACAAGCAAAATGATAATCCATACAAACGTTGGCATAGGTAGTAAACACACCTCCATTCTTTTAAGAATTTTGCGTGGGTTCACAAGCATATGCTGATGCTATTTTGAGACGGACGGCTGACAGGCCGCGCGTCGAATCATTGAAAAGTGATCTCAAAAGCCTCCCCATGGCTCTATCAATACAATTCAAGTTATTCTATTCTCACTTGGCCTGATTGTCAAGTAAATTTATGCAAAACAACCGACCTCAGACGGAAACATACAGAAGGCGACGATAACACCCAGCGGGAAATGTTATTATTTTGCAGTCCGCCGGCAACGCGGCATGGCCTCAAAAAGCCCGAAAAAGTTAAGAAAAACGATGTTAGATGCATCAAACTTGCGTTATTCTACTAGAATTAATTCAGGATTTCCGGAAATTCCCTATTGCATTTTTGATGCGATGTGTTACAATGTTTCCGACAGAGAGAGATGGCGGGCACTGTTTGGCCCGACTTGAATCTGAATACTTTACATGGAGGGAATATCATGGCTTTTGTTATTACCGACGAGTGCCTGTCCTGCGGTTCCTGCGCAGCTCAGTGTCCTGCTGAGGCGATCGAGATGGGTGATCTCCACTATGAGATCGACCAGAGCAAGTGCCTGGAGTGCGGCTCCTGCGCTGCCCAGTGCCCGGCCGAGGCCATTGAGAACGTCTGAGACTCTCAAGTGAATACAAAACGGAGAGACGCTTTGCCTCTCCGTTTTTATTTTGCTGCAATACAGGATACAGGGGAGAACAATCATGAACACGACGCAGCTTTGGCCTGACGGGCCGATCTATTCCAACGCAGAGCATATGCCGCTCACCACCGATTCGATCCTGCTGGCGGATTTTGCTGCGGTACGCAGCGGAGAAAAAGGAGCGGATCTGGGCTGCGCCTCCGGACTGCTGATGTTGCTGCTGCTGTGGCGGGAGAACGGCCTGCGCATGAGCGGCCTGGAGCTTCTGCCGGAAGCGGTGCGGCTTGCGGAAGAGAATCTTCGGGCCAACGGACTGGAGGGGAGAGGGTCGCTGATCTGCGGTGACCTGCGGGAGACGGTGAAGACGATGCCGAACGGGTCATTTGACTTCATCATTGCAAATCCGCCATACTATCCGCCGGAGAGCGGAAGCATGGCGCCGGATCGGGAACGCGGCATTGCCAGAGGCGAGACGGCCCTGCGCCTTTCCGAGCTCTGCGCGGCGGCATCCCGACTTTGCCGCAGCGGGGGACGGATCTATTTCTGCTACCGTCCGGAGCGGCTTTTGGCGCTTATGCAGGAGATGCGAGAACATCATCTGGAGCCGAAGCGGATTCGCCTTGTTCATCATGATATTCATGCGCCCGCGTCTCTGCTGCTGATCGAGGGGCGCAAGGATGGGAAACCGGGGCTTAAAGCGGAGGCGCCGTTTCTGATTCACGGCGAAGACGGAGCGGAAACGGAAGAATACCGGCGGATCTGCCACAGAATCTGAATCCCTGAACCGTGATATAAAAAGGAAAGCACCGGCGAATGCCGGTGCTTTCCACAGCTTCAAATGAAATAAAAAGGATAGATCTTCGGCCCGATCAGGCTTCTTCCGCGGTGTCCTCATCGTCCTCCGCATCCTTCCGGCGTCTGCCGACCAGGCTGCTCAGCGCGATGCTCAGCTCATAGAGCAGGATCATCGGGACCGCGACCATGATCTGGGAGACCACGTCGGGTGGGGTGATGATGGCGGCCAGGACAAAAATGATCACAATCATGATCTTCCGACCCGCTTTGAGCCATTCCGCACGGATCAGACCGAGGCCCGTCAGCAGCACGGATACCACCGGAAGCTCAAACACCAGACCGAACACGACAAAGATGGTCAGAAGAAAGCCGACATACTGCTGGATACTGATGGAGGCCGCGACATCGACCTCTCCGGTGAACTGAATCAGAAAGCGCAGCACAAAGGGAAGGCTGATATACCGCGCGAATGCGACGCCGACCACAAAAAACAGCGTACCCGCCAGCAGAGACCCGATAAAGAACGTGCGTTCCCGTTTCGTCAGGCCGGGACTGCAGAAGGCATAGACCTCATAGGCCACCACCGGGAAACAGATGACCAGCGCGCCCACCAGGGCCGTGTTCAGGTAGACCAGCAGCAGCTCCTGCGGGGCGATGTACACGAAGACATAATTGTACTTCGCGCCCATATCCGTCAGGAAGGTGATGAAGTCCGGAGAGAAACTGAGGCAGGCCGTAAACGCTGCCAGAAGCAGAATCACGACCACCAGGATCCGGTTGCGAAGTTCTCTCAGGTGCCCCGAGAGACTCATGCTTCCGTCCGGATTGGACGCTGCTTTTTTTGCCTTACTCTTCTTCATCCGGCGCGTCGTCGGCCTTCGTCTCCGCTTTCTTGGCGGTCTTGGACTTCTTGCTCTTCTTGGGCTCGTCCTCGACGTCCTCTTCGGTTTCATCCAGGCCGTCCTTGAAGCTCTTCACGCTCTTGCCGAACATCTTGGTGAGTTTGGGGATCTGGGTAGGTCCGAAAATGATGATCACGACGATCAGAATGACGATCAGCTCTGTGGTTCCGAATTTCATGTTGTTCCTCCTGTTGTTTCTTGATCGTTTTCTGCGACGGATACGTCGCTGTCAGCTGCTTCAGGAGCGCTGACGGGCTCCGCAGCAGGCTGCGCCTGGGCGGAGGCAGTGCCCTCTGCCGGTACGGAATCCTGAACCGAGGAGTCTTCCGCTGCGCTGCCTTCCGCATCCGCGGCGGCCTCGGCCTTCTTATCCTTGTCCTTCGGAGCGGGCTTGCCGATGTTCTTCAGATCCTTTTCGACGCCCTTGAAGCTGCCCTCGACATCCTTTTTCAGGGTCTCCAGCGGCTCCATCGCCTCACGCAGAGGACGCTGGGCCTCCTCCAGGGGTTCGACGACGCTTTCGCGGATATCCTGCGTCATGTCTGAAGAGGCCTTCCGAAACTCCCTCATGGCGTTTCCGAATTTCTTCGCATAAGAGGGAAGCTTGTCCGGGCCGATCACCAGCAGCGCGACAATGAAAATGACGATCAGTTCCATTGCTCCGATTTTCATGAACCAACCTCCTTCCGGTTCTGGGATTGCTCAGAAAAGTATGAAGTTATTTTACACGCTTTTTCAAGCTACGTCAAGAATATGCTGTGTAAAGATTCACGAATCATTCCGGCGGGCGTTTTTTGCGAAAAAGGATGAAAATAAAGCTTGACAAAGAGGGAGAAAGCTCTTATAATATCTACGCAAAACAAAGCAGGTACGGCATCACGCACCTCACCCCGGCACAAATGGTGACCGGCGGTTAAGATGGAGTTTCCTCGATGTGGAAGGGATTTTTCTGTGCGGATGCTGTGCGTCCGCACTTTTCTGTTTTGTAGATCTGTATTCAAATTTCTCAATTTCATGGAGGTGTTTTCCATCGCAACCACGACCCACGAGATCAATGAACAGATTCGCGACCCGCAGGTCAGACTGATTTCTGAAGAAGGGGAACAGCTTGGTATCGTCTCTGCGGAGGAAGCGCTTCGCATCGCCACAGAGGCCGGTTACGATCTGGTCAAGATTGCGCCGAATTCCGTTCCGCCGGTGTGCCGCATCATGGACTATGGCAAGTTCCGTTTCGAGCAGACCAAGAAGGAAAAGGAAGCCAAGAAGAACCAGCGTGTAATTGAGATCAAGGAAATCCGCATGTCCCCCGGAATCGACACGAACGACTTCAACACCAAGCTTAAGAACGCCCAGAAGTTCCTCGGCGACGGCGACCGGGTAAAGGTTTCTGTCCGCTTCCGCGGCCGCGAGATGGCGCATACGGAGATCGGTGCGGACCTCCTGAAGGACTTTGCAGAGAAGTGTGCGGAGATTGCCAATATGGACAAGTCCCCCAAGCTGGAGGGACGCAACATGTCCATGTTCCTCTCTCCGAAGCCCGCTGCACCGGCGAAAAAGCCGGCCAAACCCAAGCAGCCCAAACAGCCTGAACCCTCTCCGGCGGAAACACCGGCCGAGGTCAGTCCCGCGGATGCGGAATAAAATACAGCAGATGACGGGCCATGAGCCCGATCAGGAAGGAGAATTGTCATGCCTAAACTGAAGACCCACAGCGGCGCGAAGAAGAGATTCAACCTCACCGGAACCGGAAAGGTCAAACGCGCTCACGCGTATAAGAGCCATATCCTCACGAAGAAAGATACGAAGCGTTGCCGTCGTCTGCGTTCCGAGACCTACGCGGATGTGACGAACGTTGCAACCATCAAGAAAATGATCCCTTACAAATAAGGGCAGACGGATAACAGGAGGATAGAACGATGGCAAGAGTTAAAGGCGCAATGATGACCCGCAAGCACA
>CADAPN010000170.1 GCA_902789835.1 Oscillospiraceae bacterium | reverse complement strand
GCCCACCAGGATGCTGCGGTCCGAGATGTCGCAGGCGAAGAACTGGTTCAGGATCAGGGAAGCCGTCAGGGTGCAGACCACCTTGGCATTCGGATAGCGTACCAGCACCTCGGAGATCGCCGAGCTGTGGTCCGGCTCCATGTGGTTCACGATGAGATAGTCCAGGTCTCGCCCGTCCAGCACCGCCGTCAGGTTCTCAAAGAACTGACCGGTCACCGAGCGGTCCACCGTGTCGACCAGGACCGTCTTTTCGTCCATGATCACATAGGAGTTGTACGCAACACCGCGGGGAATGGGATACACGTTCTCGAACAGCTGGATGCGTCGGTCGCTCACGCCGATGTAGACAATGTCGTCCGTCACCATGCGGCAGCTTCCGATCCCGGCGAACTTCTTCTTGCCTTCAAACGGCAGGCCGGTCTCCTTCTCTTCCTCCGCAAAAGCCGTCACGCCTCCCAGCGTGCCGGCGGCCACAAGGCCGGCCGCGCCTGCAGCCGCTGCTTTCAGGAAGTCTCTTCTTGCGATTTCTTTGCTCACTTGTTTGCTCCTCTCCTGCAGCCGCTGCTTTCAGGAAGTCTCTTCTTGCGATTTCTTTGCTCACTTGTTTGCTCCTCTCGTGTTTATTTTTGCTTTTTTACCTGTCTCAAAAGATAGTCGATTGCCAAAAAGGCGTAAAACCGATTACTTGAATTTAACTGCTGTTCCGTAGGCCAGAACTTCCGCGGCACTCTGCATGACGGATGCGGAGCCGTATCTCACGCACACGACCGCGTCTGCGCCCATCGCTTCCGCTTCCTCCACCATCCGCTTGGTTGCGAGGGCCCTGGCCGTATTCATCATCTCATTGTACTTGGTCAGTTCGCCGCCCACCAGTGTTTTCAGTCCGGCCCCGATGTCTCTGACCGCGTTCACGGTCTGAATCGTGCTACCTTTGACCATGCCCAGCGTCTCCTGTTCCCGTCCGCTGACTGTTTCAGTAGTTACCAAGATCATCTTCTTCACCGCTCCTTATTTCTTTTATTCTTGATTTCAGGGTGTATACCATACCTATTCCCAGCGCAATCAGGGGGACCGCGATCAGGAGCATGACGGGGCTCCATTCCGTGGCCACCGCGAGTGCAATTCCGTATCCGATCAGATAGAGGATAAATATGGCAGTAATTACAACCGGCGCAAGCATCTTTTTCCTGTGTTCCCTGTTTTTCATATCCCATCCCCGCTTCCCGCTTCTGATCCGTGTTCCGCAAACTGCGGCGCTGCTTTTTCGGTTTGATCCCTGTTTTCTGTCTGAAGTATAGCAGATATCCCACGACTCTTCAACAGGGGATAGTGCTTCTGAAGCCCTGCCATATCATGAGCAAATGCAGCTATGATGGATACTGCTTTAAAAAACCTTCTATCAGCGCATTGACGACATCCGGCGCATCTGTGTTGGAGTTGTGTCCGGCCCCTTTGATCCATTCGATCGGAATGCCGGTTTTTCTGTGCCACGCTTTATTATACCGGATGCAGGAGCCCGCATGATCCTTTTCTCCGCAAATCAGAAGTGCCGGGCACCTGATCATATAAGGGAGGTTCGCTTCCATCGCCTCCGCCAGCATCCGAAACCCATGGCCGGAAATACGGGCGTATCTGGCCTGGTCACCGTCATAGGCCATCATGATATCGCGCATCAGTTTTCTTCCGTATTCCGATGTGGCAACGCCGTTGGTCCCCGACTTCAGTAGAGACTTCCAGGGGTAATACCGATAAACGGGTTCCATTCGTTTCAGCAGCCATATCTCAATCGAGGTGACATATTCCCTCTGAAGCGGTGCGGAATCAACGGAGATGAAGCCCTTCAGCTGATTCGGGAACAACTGAGAATACATCTGTCCGACATATCCGCCCATGGACTGGCCGACAATGATCGGCGCAGCTATTTTCTCCTGCTTCAGAATACCATTCAGCCAGCATGCCTTATCGCGCAGATCAAAAGCAGACTCAAACGGCCAGGATGCTGCATGTTCCGGAGCATCCCAAACAAGAACGCGGTATTTCTCTTCAAAAAACTCGATTTGTTTTTCAAACAGTCGATGATCCGCAGTCAATCCCGGCAGGAACACCAGGGCCGTTTCCGAATCAGGCTGCATCTCATTCGTCCAATAATGAATCGTTCCGCAAGGGGTTTTATATAGTCTTTCTTCCATTGCGCAATCGATCTCCTATCGCATGCAAATCCTACTTAGGTGTATCCTTTTCTCTCCCGGGCCTTCTGGATGAATTTCTCCGCTTCATTGAACGCTTCCGGCAGATAATCCGCACACCACTCTTTGCCTGCTTTCTCTGCTTTTTTGATCTCTTCCCAGGCTTTCAGCTGTGCTTCTCTCGACTCAAAGACGGCGTCTTCGAATACATGCGGGTGCCTTCTGACCATCTTGTCTGAGATGGTCTTTGCCACATCTTCAAATGTGAAAAGGCCCTCCTCTTCCGCCAGAACCGCATGGAGCATCACATGAAACAGCAGGTCACCCAGCTCTTCCTTCAGATTCTCCGCATCGCCGGTATCCTTCAGGATATTGATGCCACAGATCACTTCTGCAGCTTCCTCAATGCAGCTGGGCTTCAGGGTTTCGTGGGTCTGCGCCCGGTCCCAGGGGCAGCCGTTTTCGCTGCGCAGTTTTTTTACGATTTCTTCCAGTCTCTCAATTTCACACATCGTCTCATCTCTCAAAAAATCCGGTTCCCCAGAAGCCGGAGCCGCCTTCTCTGGCTTCTTTTTCCAACAGTTCGAAATGGTGCTGATATCTTGTGTTCGGCTCCATGGTAAGCGTTCTTGCCAGGCCCGTCGTCAGCAGCACATCTTCCAACATGAAGCCGTCCACATAAACATAGGCCAGCGTCCGGCCGAAGCGGTCGTTCAGCTCCTGATCGTACTCCAGCGTCACCCGTTTCCCCGCCATGTACTGCTTCAGCCACAGCGCGGCCTGCTCCCCTTCGGGGGTATTCTTCTCCACGTCCGGGTGAACGCTCTCCGGCGCATCGATGCCGATCAGGCGGATCGTCACCTCCGTACCATACATGGAAATCAGCATGGTATCCCCGTCGATTGCGCGGATGACTTCATAGGACAGGGCATCCGGGCTCGGTTCCGGCTGCGGCCAGATCCGTTTCTCCAGCGACTCCACCCACTGCCTGAGTGAGTGAGAAGCGGGGTGCAGTTCCCGCGGCAGATAGTCTGGAAAGAAATAAAGCGCACATCCGAATAGGCAGAGGAGAACCAACAGGATGGATAACAGCTTTTTCACTTTCCGTACCTCTCCGGCCGTTTTTCCGGCGGAAGTTTTTTTCTGTTCATCGGAACACATCCTTGTTCTGAGGATAGTCAGATTATAGCAGAATCCGCCACACCGGGCAACTAAAAACACCCATTCTGTCTTTGTCGCAATACAGGATGGATATTTCCCTTTCGCTGTGCTATGATGATTCCGCAGCCGGCCGCCGGACCGTTCCGCTGCGGCGCATTTTTCCTGTTGTGGAAGCCCTCCCTTATGCAAAATCATTTTGAAAGGATTTGGATATGATCATCGACGACATCAGAGAAGAACTGTTCCGCCTGCAGGATGTGCAATACCGCGATTTTCAGAGCAAGCTGATTCCGACGGTCCCGCCCGGCTCCTTCATCGGGGTGCGGACGCCGGCCCTGCGGAAGCTCGCCAAGGACCTCGGCAAGCGGCCGGATATCGGCGAATTTCTGGACGCGCTCCCGCATCTTTATTTTGATGAGAATCAGCTGCACGCCTTTCTTCTCTCGGAAATGAAGGATTACAGCGCATGTCTCACCGCGGTGAACCGTTTTCTTCCCTTTGTCGACAACTGGGCCACCTGCGATCAGATGTCGCCCCGGGTATTCCGGAAGCACCGGCGAGAGCTGCCTGATTCCGTCCGCCGGTGGCTCTCTTCGGGTGAGACCTATTCCGTTCGCTTCGGAATGCGGATGCTGATGGACCATTTTCTGGACGACGGCTTTGATCCGGTCTATCCCGAGATGGTCTGTGCCGTCCGCTCGGAGGAGTACTACGTCCGGATGATGGCCGCCTGGTACTTTGCCACGGCACTGGCGAAGCAGTATGACGCCGTTCTCCCGTTTCTGGAAGAGCGGAAGCTGGATCCCTGGACACACAACAAGGCGATCCAGAAGGCCGCGGAGAGTTACCGGATCAGCCCGGAACAGAAGGCCTATTTACGAAGCCTGAAACAGGCCCGCGCATGAATCGCCGCCCGGTCTTTCTTCCCACTTCTCCGTTCCCCCCACGAAAAAGAACGCAATGCTTTTACGCACTGCGTTCTTTTTCGTTCTATGCTTCGCGGTTCATCCCGTGAAGCGCCCTCGGATCAGACGAGCTTGACCTCGAAGTCCTCTTCCAGAGCCGCTTTGCTCGGGTGGATCAGGAAGTTCGGGCCCGTACCGCCGTCTGGGAAGCAGGGCAGCTCGGTTACCGCGTCGGCGCCGTAGGTCGCCTTCAGTTCGTCCATCGGGCCGAACTTCAGCGCGCGCATCATGCAGCTTTCGACGCAGGCGGGCGCCTGGCCCTTGCGCACCAGCTCGATGCAGCCGTTGCACTTGCCGACCGCTTCCTTTTCGGGAACATAGACCGGGTGTCCGTAGGGGCAGGCCTTGACGCACATCTGGCAGACTTCACCGAGGCACTTGATGTTGTCGTCATGGCAGACGAGACCGGTCTCGGCATCCTTCACGGTTCTGCCGGTGGGACATGCGGCCACACAGGCCGGGTTGTCGCAGTGGTTGCAGGCCGTGGCCAGGTGATAGATTCCCGGGTTGGGATACTCGCCGGTCTCGCAGGTGATCACCTTGCGGTACAGCGTGCCCACTTCGAGGCGATTCTTGTCCTTGCAGGCGATCTGGCAGGTGTGGCAGCCGGCGCATACGGTCTG
>CADAPN010000169.1 GCA_902789835.1 Oscillospiraceae bacterium | reverse complement strand
TGATTGAGTTAAAAGCTCAAGTTTTATAAGTTGGTAACTATAAACCAGTGCTGTAAAGCATGCAAACTTGTGAAATGGTCAATAAGAGTAGGTCTTCTTTGCGGATAAGAGAGCTCTGTACCAATCGGGGTATTTTTATACTCTGAAATTTCATGGACTGTATGCTTCTGCATACAGTCTTTTTATTACACAGGAGGATGCCATGAGAAGGAAAATCATCGAGCTGAAAGGAATTACCAAAGCGTTCGACGGGGAGACGGTACTGGACCATATCGATCTGGATATCTATGACAACGAGTTTGTAACGCTCCTGGGTCCAAGCGGCTGCGGTAAGACCACCACACTGCGGATCATCGCCGGTTTTGAGCAGCCCGACGAGGGCGACGTGCTCTTTCTCGGCGAGGACATCGCTTCCCTTCCACCGCATAAGCGCAACGTCAACACCGTGTTCCAGCGCTATGCGCTTTTCCCCCATCTCAACGTCTTTGAGAACATCGCCTTCCCCCTGCGTGTGAAGAAAGTCCCGGCCGCCGAGATTGAGCAGAAGGTCACCGAGATGCTCCGCCTGGTTGCTCTGCCGGGCTTCGAGAAGCGCTCCGTCTCATCGCTCTCCGGCGGCCAGCAGCAGCGCGTCGCCATTGCCCGCGCCCTGGTTTCGGAGCCGAAGGTTCTGCTTCTGGACGAGCCTCTTGCCGCTCTGGACGCAAAGCTCCGCAAGGACATGCAGGCCGAGCTTCACAAGATCCAGCGGGCTTCGGGGATCACCTTCATCTTCGTCACCCACGACCAGGAGGAGGCCCTCAGCATGTCCGACACCGTGGTCGTCATGGCCGAAGGCCTGATCCAGCAGATCGGGACCCCCACGGACATCTACAACGAGCCGCAGAACGCCTTCGTGGCGGACTTCATCGGCGAGTCCAACATCCTCAACGGCATCATGCTGGAAGACCGCAAGGTGAAGTTCCACGGTCATGTGTTTGAGTGCGTGGACGAGGGCTTCGGGAAGAACGAGCCCGTTGACGTGGTGGTGCGTCCGGAGGACGTGGACATCGTGCCGGAGGACAAGGGGCAGCTCAAAGGCGTGGTCACCAGCGTGACCTTCCTCGGGGTACACTATGAAATCATCGTGGATGTACAGGGCTTCAAGTGGATGATCCAGACGACGGACTTCTGCGCGGTGGATTCGCACATCGGGCTCTCCATTGAGCCGGATGCGATCCAGATCATGCACAAGTCCAAGTATTCCGGAATGTTCGGCGACTACAGCAGCTTCTCCAACGAGTTTGACGAGCTGAGCGACGCGGAAGCCGTGGAGGAGGAAGAATGACGAAGAAAAACAATGCCCTGAGGCATGTGCAGAGGGCGGTTCTGGCCCCCTACGGCGCATGGGCCCTGCTGTTCATCGTGGTGCCGCTGTTCTTCGTGGCGTATTACGCGTTCACGGATTCCGCCTTTCATTTCACCACGGAAAACATTACCCGCTTTTTCACGGCGAAAAGCCAGGTCTCTACGGAGAGCGGCGGGACAAAAGAGGTCTATACCTACCTTCTGATCTTCTGGAGATCTCTGAAGCTTGCGATCATCTCCACGCTGATCTGCCTGCTGCTGGGCTATCCCACGGCTTACATTCTCTCCCGGGCTTCGGACCGGACCCAGAAGATCCTGATCACGCTGATCATGATTCCGATGTGGATGAACTTCCTGATCCGGACCTATGCCTGGATGACCATTCTTCAGGACACGGGCATTCTGAACCGGCTTCTTGCAAGAATCGGCCTTGGACCTGTTCACATCATCGGCACCGAGACCGCGGTGGTGATCGGGATGGTGTACGACTACTTCCCGTATATGATCCTGCCGATCTACTCGGTGATGGCCAAGCTGGACATGAAGCTGGTCGAGGCGGCCAAGGATCTGGGCTGCAACGGGTTTAACGTCATGCGGCGGGTCATCTTCCCGCTGAGCCTGCCCGGGGTGATCTCGGGGATCACGATGGTCCTGATCCCGTCGATCAGCACCTTCTACATCTCCCAGAAGCTGGGCAACGGCAAGTTCTACCTGATCGGCGATGCCATCGAGGGTCAGTACGTGGCCAACAACCTGCACTTCGCCGCGGCAATCGCGCTGCTGCTGATGATCGTGCTGCTGGTGTGCATGGCGCTGATGCAGCGGTATGCCAATAAGAAGGCGGTGGCATAACGTCCTCACAAGCTCCATATCGTTCGCTTCCCTGCACGAACTTCGTACCTCAGGAAAGCTCACTCATTCCGCTGCTCGTCCTTTTCGATTGAAACCCGCTTCGCTGGGCTTTCAATCGATTGGCAGAAAGGTAATGTTATATGAAATTAAGTTCTAAGATTTTTACGGCGCTGATCCTGATCTTCCTGTTTGCGCCGATTGTAATTCTGCTGGTGTTCTCGTTTAACGCCTCAAAGAGCCTGAGCGTGATGTCGGGCGGCTCGCTCTACTGGTACCGGGAGCTGTTCCGCGACGCGGAGACGCTCGGCGCCGTGCGTAACACCCTGGTCCTGGCCGTCTCGGCGGCGCTTGTGTCCACGGTGATGGGCACGGCCGCGGCGGTGGGGATTCACCGTCTGCGCAGCAAGGTGGTGCGCCTCACCTATGAGCAGGTGACAAACATCCCGATGATCAACCCCGACATCATCACCGGTATCTCCCTGATGCTGATGTTCGTGTTTGTGGGAAGACTCTTCGGCGCGGCCACGAGCCTGAACTTCTGGACCATGCTGATTGCGCATATCACCTTCGGCGTGCCCTATGTCATTCTGCAGGTGCTTCCGAAGCTGCAGCAGATGGACAACAGTCTGTCCGAGGCGGCAATGGATCTCGGCTGCACCCCGCTGCAGGCCTTCTTCAAGGTGGAGATCCCGGAAATCATGCCGGGTGTCATCACGGGAATGATCATGGCCTTCACGCTGAGCCTGGACGATTTCGTGATCAGCTACTTCACCTCGGGCAACGGCTTTGAAACCCTGCCCATCCGCATCTACAACATGACCAAAAAGACCGTGACCCCGAAGATGTACGCGCTCAGCACGCTGATCTTCTTCACGATCCTGGCGCTGCTGATCATGTCCAACCTCATCGACGCCTCGGCACCCGGCGTGGACCGTCCCATCAAGCGGGAGCGCACGGCGGAGCAGAAGAAGCGCCTGCGCCTAGCCGGCGGCATCGGCGCGGTGCTGGCCGCGGGGATGATCGCCCTGATGATCATCGGTGCGCCGGATCATCCGGTGCTCAACGTCTACAACTGGGGCGAATACATCTCCGACGGATCCGAGGACAGCTTCAACACCATCCGGGGCTTTGAAACCTGGTACAAGGAAAACTACGGCAGTGAGGTCGAGGTCAACTACACCACCTTCGCCTCCAACGAGGACATGTACTCAAAGATCGCCAGCGGCGCGGTCAGCTATGACGTGATCATTCCGTCGGACTACATGATCGCCCGGATGCGGGATGAGGGCATGCTCCTGCCGCTGAACTTCGACAACATTCCGAACTACGAAAACATCGGCGAGAGCTTCCGCGGGCTGTACTATGATCTGGACAACGAATATACAGTTCCCTACACCTACAGCTTCGTCGGGGTCATCTGGGACGCCGAGCGTGTCGACGAGGCCGACACGGGCGACTGGGACCTGATGTGGAACGAGAAATACAAGGGAGATATCCTTCAGTTCAACAACTCGCGCGATGCCTTCGCCACGGCCCAGTACCGCCTCGGTCTGAACGTGAACGACACGAATCCCGAGAGCTGGCGCGCAGCTCTCGAGGAGCTGAAGAAGCAGCAGCCTCTGGTCAAAAGCTATGTCATGGATGAGATCTATAACATGATGGAATCCGGCGAGGCCGCCGTCGCGTCCTACTACGCCGGCGACTACTTCACCATGCTCGATGCCCAGGCCGACAATGTGGACCTTCGCTTCTATGTGCCGGAGCGCACCAACTACTTCATCGACGCCATGTGCATCCCCTCCTGCTGCCAGCAGAAGGAGCTGGCCGAGGCCTTCATCAACTACATGCTTGAGGAGGAGCCCGCCATCGCCAATGCCGAGTATATCTGCTACGGCTGCCCCAACAAGGTGGTGTATGAGTCCGAGGAGTACGCCGAGGACATGGGCGAAGAGGCCATGGAGATCCTTTACCCGGACCTCGATGACTTTGCCGCGAAGTACAACGAGTTTGCCTATCGCAACCTCGACACCGAGACCCTCGGCCTGGTCAACACGCTCTGGGAAGAGCTCAAGATCAACTGAAAGCCTCATATATTATCATCCCATGACAAAGGAGATCTGGTCTTATGAATATGATTTGTTTTGACCTGGAAGGCGTTCTGGTGCCGGAAATCTGGATCGCATTCTCGGAGGT
>CADAPN010000168.1 GCA_902789835.1 Oscillospiraceae bacterium | reverse complement strand
GGAGCTGGTCCTGGTGGACTATAAAACCGACCGCGTGGAGAAGGAAGAGGAAATTCGCGACCGGGCCGAGCACTACCGGGTACAGCTGGAAACCTACGAAAGGGCGCTGAAACGGATTTTCGGCCTTCCGGTGAAGGAAAAGCGGCTCTGCTTCCTCCGAAGCGGCGTTTCCGTGATCCTGCCTTAAGAATAAAAAACAACCCTGCCTTTTCGGGCGGGGTTGTTTGCATAGTCGTTCATTTCGGCTGCCTGTTTCAGAATCAGGCTTCGGCCCGGGCCGGCCGGGGGCACGGGAGCTCCGGGATCAGTGCTTCCCCTGATAGGTGCCGGAGGAAGCGCCGCTGTGACGGGAGCTTTTCGGCGAGGAGCCTTTCACCTGGTGCCTTGCGGCGGCATGGCGGGAGGAACCCTCCTCACGGCCGGAGGCGGAGCGGCGATCGGAGACGGAAGAGACACCGGACTTCACCGTCCCGGCAACCGCCTTAAGATCCGGCTTGCCTTCGATCCCGCTATAAAGAAGGAAGTCATAGAACTTGCCTTCCCCGGCGTGATTCTCGAGAAAGCGGAAAATAAGCTGGGTGATCAGTGCCGCCACAAAACCGGAAAAGACGCCGATCAGCAGCGCGAAGAGAACATCGGAGGGATAATGCGCCATGAGATAGTTCCGGGAGAACATCATCAGCAGGACCCAGATCGCACCGGGAATAAACCATCTTTTTCCGCGCATGAGGCAGAGGCCGGTGACACCCGCGGCGGCGGCCGTCACATGTCCCGAGGGAAAGGAGAATCCGTCTTCGGCCGGAGCGCCGACAAACTGCCACCACTGACGGAACTGATCCACCGTCTCAAAAGGCCGTGGTCTTGAAATCTGGTCTTTCAGGATGATGTTGGTAATCAGCGCGCCGCAGCAGACAGCGCCGAAAATGCAGACGCCGGTACGGCGATAGCGAGGGAAGAGCATCAGCACAACCGCCAGCAGAAAGAACAGAATGCCCTTTTCGCCGAGAAGCGTGATGATCCTGTTCAGAGGGGTGAGAACGGAACCGGCAAGTTCCGCCATCCTGTGCGCAAAGGAAAGAATCGCCATGTCATAGCCGGAAAAGAAACTGTTCAGCCAGAGGGCTTCGGCCGTCAGGCTCATAAAAAACACCTACTTCCTGTGAAATCGCTGTTCTTGGACACATTATACAGTTTTTGTTCATAATGCGCAAGATGGAAATTGCAAAGCGCCTAATCCATGAAAAATTTTAATTAATTCATGAGAAAACCTACACGAATCACGACAAAATGATTTGACACTATATTAACAGTGACGTATAATATGCGGGAATGAAACCGGTTTCAACCGGAAATTGCTTTGTTTTGGGCACTCTGCATAGGAAAATAATGCCATGCTGTCATCTTTTTGTCATGCGGTCGGCGCTTTTTACCTTGCACGAAGAACAAAAGCAGAGTATAATAATCAAAGCATTATGTACAAATTCCCGCAGATTCTGATCTGCGGGAGACGGTTTTTACCGGAAATTTTCACAAAAGGGAGGTGTGTCCATGTCATTTGAAGCAATCAAGGGCATCAGCGATGCTGAAGTTCAGGCGAAGGCAAAGATTGCGGAAGCAGAGGTGAAAGCCAGGCAGATGCTTGCCGATGCGGAGACGGCCGGGAAGGCGGCTCTCGAAGCGGCGAAGAGCAGGGCCGACAGCGAGCTGAAAGCACTTCGGGAAAAGGCCGAGCAGCAGACCGCGGAAAAAACCGCGGCGCTCGACGGTGAAATGCTTGCACAGGCCGATCAGCTGCGCCGCGCGGCAGAACTGAAGCTTGATGATGCCGCAGCACTGGTCGTGGAAAGGATTGTGGGCAGTTGATATGGCAATTGTGAAAATGAAAAAGCTCAGGCTGATGGCGATCCGGTCGGATAAAGACCGGCTGCTGAGAGAGCTTGAGTCATTCGGGTGTGTGGAGTTTTCGGAGCTGTCGGACGAACTGAAGGGCGAGGGTCTTGTCCGGGAAAGTTCGGACCTGCTGACGCTTCGGAACAACCAGAACACCATCCTGAATGCGATCGGTCTTCTTGACCGTTATGCCCCCGAGAAAAAGCCCCTGCTTAGTGCCAAACCCCAGGTGGATACCCAGACGCTTCTGGATGATTCGATCCTGAGCGCCGCGCTGGAAAAGGCTTCCGTCATTAACGGCCTGGAAGAAAAGATCAAACGTCTCACGGCGGAGGAAAACCGCCAGAACACCCTGATCGAATCCGTACAGCCCTGGCTGGATCTGGATCTGCCGCTGGATACCGCGGCAACCGAGCGCAGCGCCGTTGTATGGGGTTCCATCCCGGCGAGGATCGACCTGCAGGAAGTTACTTCCGCCGTGGAGAGCGCTTCGGACGAAGCGGAGCTCTTCCGGATTTCCGGAGACAAATCCACCAACTACGTGCTGGTGGTCTGCATCCGGGAAGCGCTTACGGATGTTCAGGACTGCCTGAGGCATTACGGCTTCACGGCGGTCTCCTTCACGGGTGAAGAGGGCACGGCAAAGGACGCGAAGGCCCGGGCGGAGAACCGGCTTGTCTCCCTGGCAGGGGAGAAGGAGAGCGTGCGAAACGCCATGGTCGAAAAAGCGCCGGAACGGGACGAGCTCAAGCTGGCGGCGGATGTCGCGGCGGCAAAGATTGCCCGGGCGGAAGCCGAAGGCAAGCTTATGGGCCTGGAAAGCACGGTCGTGATGCAGGGCTGGGTCCCCGCGGAGAAGGAAGCCGAGCTTGCCTCGATCCTCGAAGGCTACGGATGTGCCTGGGAGACCGAAGAGCCGGATCCCAGCGAGTACCCGGACGTCCCCGTACAGCTGAAAAACAACCGGATTACCGATGCGCTGAATATGGTCACGAGCATGTATTCGCTTCCGGCCTATGACGGCGTGGACCCGAACCCGCTGATGGCGCCGTTCTTCATTCTGTTTTACGGCCTGATGATGGCGGACATGGGTTACGGCCTGATCATGATGATCGCGGCCCTGGTCGCGATGGCAAAGATCAAGCCCCGCAAAGGGACGCTGTCCTTCTGCAGACTGCTTCTCTACGGCGGGATCTCAACCTTTATCATGGGTGCGCTGACCGGCGGCTTTTTCGGCAATGCACCCGAACAGATCGGAAAGATCCTCGGAAAGCCGGAAGGCTGGGGCGTTCTGCCGAGTCTGTTCAACCCCATGACCGACAGCATGCTGGTCCTGATCGGCTCGATGGTTCTCGGTATGATCCACCTGAACACCGGCATGGTGATCAGCGCGGTGGAGAAGGTCAAAAAAGGCGATGCGGCCTCGGCGCTTTGGGAAGAAGGTTCCCTCTGGGTTACCCTGGTCGGCATTATCCTCTTTGCCCTGAACAAGACCGTTGCGCCGGGAATCCCCGCGATCCTTGGCAAAGCGGTTCTGATCATCGGCTGCGTGATGATTCTCTACGGAGGCACGCGCGGCGCCACCGGTTTCGGCAAGTTCACCAGTATTTTCGGTACGCTTTATAATACTCTGACCGGCTGGTTCGGCGACATTCTGTCGTATTCCCGTATCATGGCCCTGATGCTGGCGGGCAGCGTCATTGCGACGGTGTTCAACACCATCGGCGGCATTGCGAACAACCTGGTCTTCTTCCTGATCATTTTCGTGATCGGGCACGCGCTGAACTTCGCGCTGAACCTTCTGGGCTGCTATGTGCACGATTTGCGTCTGCAGTGCCTGGAGTACTTCGGCAAGTTTTACAAGGACGGCGGACGGGCCTTTGCTCCGCTGGCCGTCAATCCCAAATACTATGACACCGTTGAAAACTAATCATCATTGAAACACAGGAGGAAAACAAAATGGAATTCTTATTTGCGCATTCCGGTCTTGCAATCGGTCTTTTGGGCGCCGGCCTGGCAGCGTGCCTTGCGGGTGCCGGCTCCGGTATCGGTACCGGCGTTGCCGGTCAGGCGGGTGCGGGCCTCGTGACGGAGGATCCCAGCAAGTTCGGTAAGGTCATGATTCTTCAGGTTATCCCCGGTACCCAGGGCCTCTACGGTCTGGTCGTGTTCTTCGTGGCGATCATGAACATGGGCCTGCTGGACGGCACGGCCGCGAACCTGAGCTTCGTTGACGGCTGCCGCTACTTTGCAGCCTGCATGCCCATCGGCATCGGCGGTCTCGTGACGGCCAAGTATCAGGGCAAAGTTGCCGCCGCATCGGTTAATCTGCTTGCGAAGAACCCGGATCACTGGTCCAAGGGTATGATCCTCTGCATCACGGTCGAGTTCTACGCCATTCTTTCGCTTCTGGCTTCGATGATGATGCTGCTCTTCATCTGAGCCCTCTCCGTACGGAATCTGACCGAAGGGAGGACACCATGAAGGGTACAGAAAAAATCATAGCGCA
>CADAPN010000167.1 GCA_902789835.1 Oscillospiraceae bacterium | reverse complement strand
CAGCAGCGTGCCCTCCGCGGTCATGATCTGCAGATGAAAAGACTTTGCCATTGCCTCTTCCTCCGCTCAGAAGCTGCCGCGCTTGGCGATGACCTCGTCGATGGTGCCGCAAAGCAGGAAGGCCTGCTCGGGCAGGTCGTCCACGTCGCCGCCCAGAATCGCCTGGAAGCCCTTGATGGTCTCCTTCAGCGGAACGTACTTGCCCTGCATGCCGGTGAAGTTCTCCGCCACGTGGAAAGGCTGGGACAGGAAGCGCTGGATTCTTCTGGCACGGGCAACCGTTGCGCGGTCCTCCGCGCCCAGTTCGTCCATGCCGAGCACCGCGATGATGTCCTGCAGCTGGCGGTATTTCTCCAGGACCTGCTGCACGGCACGGGCGGTTCTCCAGGACCTGCTGCACGGCACGGGCGGTCTCATAGTGATCCTTGCCCAGCACGTTCGGCTCCAGAATACGGGAAGAGCTCTCCAGCGGATCCACCGCGGGATAGATGCCCAGCTCCGCGATGGACCGGGACAGAACCGTGGTCGCGTCCAGATGGGCGAAGGCCGTGGCGGGGGCCGGGTCCGTCAGGTCGTCGGCCGGAACATAGATGGCCTGGACCGAGGTGACCGAGCCGTTTCGCGTCGAGGTGATACGCTCCTGCAGGTCACCCATCTCGGTGGCCAGTGTCGGCTGGTAGCCGACGGCAGAGGGCATGCGCCCCAGCAGCGCCGAAACTTCGGAGCCCGCCTGGGTGAAACGGAAGATATTGTCGATGAACAGCAGAACGTCCTGGCCGGAGCGGTCACGGAAATTTTCCGCAATCGTCAGCCCGGACAGCGGCACGCGGAGACGGGCTCCGGGCGGCTCGTTCATCTGGCCGAAGACCAGCGCCGTCTTGTTGATGACGCCGGACTCATTCATCTCGTTCCAGAGGTCGTTGCCCTCACGGCTGCGCTCCCCGACCCCGGCGAAAACCGAATAGCCGCCGTGTTCATAGGCGACGTTCCGGATCAGCTCCATGATAAGCACCGTCTTGCCGACGCCGGCGCCTCCGAAGAGGCCGATCTTACCGCCGCGGGCATAGGGGGCCAGCAGGTCCACGACCTTGATGCCGGTCTCCAGCATTTCGGTGGCGGGCAGGATCTCGGTAAACTTCGGGGCCTTGCGGTGGATGGGAAGGCGTTCGGCGCCTTCCACCGGACCTTTTCCGTCGATGGGTTCACCGACAACGTTGAACATTCTGCCCAGCGTCGGTTCGCCCACCGGCATCATGATCGAGGAGCCGGTGTCGACGGCGTCCATGCCGCGGGAGATTCCGTCCGTGGAGGACAGAGCGATGCAGCGGACATCCCGGTTGCCCAGCTGCTGTACCACTTCCAGCACGACCTTGCGCTCGGGCAGCTGGATTTCAATGGCGTTATAGATTTCCGGAAGCTTCCCCTCCGGATAGTGGATATCGACCACAGGGCCGATGACCCGTTTGACTGTTGCATTCTTCATGTTTTATCCTCCGGCAGTGTTGTTCCGAAGTGCTTCCGCACCGCCTGCGATTTCGGAGATTTCGGTGGTAATGGCTGCCTGGCGTGCGTGGTTGAGTTCCAGGGTCAGATCGTTGATGAGCTCTTCCGTGTTGTCCGCCGCCGCGGTCATCGCGGTCATGCGGGCGGAATGCTCGCCGGTCCGGGCCTCCAGCAGAATGGCATGGACGGTATTGCCGATGTACATGTCCAGCAGTGTGTTCAGAAGGCTGTCGCGGTCCGGTTCAAAGATCGTCCTTCTTTCCGAGCTCACGGTCTCTTCCTGTTTCTGCAGAGGAAGCAGCTGTGCCTGCTCCGGTACCTGCGACAGGACGGAGCGATAATGCTGGTATACCAGCCTGATCTCGTCGACGGTCCCTTCCCGGTAGAGCTCTTTGAGCCTCTCGGCCAGTGTCAGCGCTTCCTCATGGGTCGGGGTATCGCCGATCTCATAGCTCTCCCGGACTTCCAGTCCGGCAGCGGCGATCAAATCCTTGCCCCAGCGTCCGCAGACGATGACATAGCTTTCCTGGCCATTGTCCTTGATGAGGTTTTCGCAGTAGCGCAGCAGGCTCTGATTGTAGGTGCCGCAGAGGCCGCGGTTGCCGACGATCAACACGTAGCAGATTTTCCGGCATTCCGCGTGCGGCGTCAGGTAAGGATTCTCGATCCCCGTCTGTCCGGCCGACGCCTCTTTCAGCAGCTTGCCGCTCTCCTCGGCATAGGCACGGAGACTGGCAAACGCGGTCTGGGTCTTGCGCAGTTTTGCCGCCGCGACCATCTTCATGGACTTGGTAATCTGGCGGGTGTTCTCAACGCTCTTGATGCGCGTACGGATGGCTCTCAGGTTTGCCATGCTTCAGCCCCCTTACGCTTCAAAGCTCTCGGTGTACTCCGCAATGAGCTTCTTCAGTTTCCCAAGCTGTTCCTCACCCAGCTTTTTGCCGCTCATGATGTGCTTTTTCAGATCCGGATACCGGCTGTTCACATAGGGCAACAGGCCCTTTTCATAGCGGGCAATGTCCTTCAGCTCAACGCCGTCGGCATAACCTTCGCTCACCGCATAGATGGAGATAACCTGATCCGAAGCCTCCATCGGGGCATACTGGCCCTGCTTGAGAAGCTCTGTCATACGGTCGCCGCGGTGCAGCGTGGAACGGGTCGCCTTGTCCAGGTCGGAGCCGAACTGCGCAAACGCAGCCAGCTCTCTGTACTGGGCCAGATCCATTCTCAGACGTCCGGCCACCTGCTTCATGGCGCCCAGCTGGGCCGAGCCGCCGACACGGGAGACCGAGAGGCCGACGTTGACCGCCGGACGTACGCCGGAGTTAAAGAGGTCCGTCTCCAGGAAGATCTGTCCGTCGGTGATGGAGATGACGTTCGTCGGGATATAGGCGGAGATATCACCCGCCTGCGTCTCGATGATGGGCAGGGCCGTCATGCTGCCGCCGCCGGCTTCCTCGCTGAGTCTTGCCGCGCGCTCCAGCAGTCTGGAGTGCAGATAAAAGACGTCGCCGGGATAGGCCTCACGTCCGGGCGGACGGTGCAGCAGCAGGGAGATCTCACGGTAGGCAACCGCCTGCTTGGAGAGATCGTCATAGATGATGAGGACATCCTTTCCCTTGTGCATGAAATATTCGCCCATGGCCGCGCCTGCATAAGGCGCGATATAGAGCATCGGGGCGGACTCGGACGCGCTGGCGCAGACCACGATGGTATAATCCATCGCATTGTGCTCGCGCAGCTTCTGCACACAGCCTGCCACCGTCGACTCCTTCTGGCCGATGGCGACATAGATGCAGATCATGTCCTTGCCCTTCTGGTTGATGATGGTGTCGATGGCGATCGCCGTCTTGCCGGTCTGACGGTCGCCGATGATCAGCTCACGCTGGCCGCGTCCGATGGGGACCAGGGCGTCGATGGCCTTGATACCGGTCTGCATCGGAACCGACACCGGACGGCGCGAAATCACGCCGGGGGCCAGGCTCTCAATCGGCCGGGTCTCGGTGGTGTGGATTTCACCGCCGCCGTCGATGGGATTGCCGAGGGAATCGACCACACGGCCGATCATCTCCTCGCCCACCGGAACTTCGATGATGCGTCCGCTGCGGCGGACCTCATCGCCTTCCTATAGTCGCCCAGCAGCACGACGCCGATGTTGTCCTTCTCCAGGTCCATCACCATGCCGCGCAGATCCCGGTTGAATTCAATCAGCTCGCCCGCCATGGCATCCGATACGCCGGCGATGCGGCAGATGCCATCGGAGACGCTGATAACGGTCCCCTTCTGGTAGACCGCCGTTTCCCGGTCTGCCTTGGCAAGCTCTTCCTTCAGCGCATCGATGAGCGCTTCGTCATCGTGTTCCAGGACATTGACCGAATCTCTGACCCGCTGCAGCATGCCCTTTAGGGTGCTGTCATAGACGGTGTCGCCGACTTTCAGGTAGGCGCCGCCGATGAGGCTCTCATCCGCGCCGGCCGTAATCCTGATCTGATCCTCTGTCGCGTCCTCCCCTGCCTCACGCAGTGCGTGCAGGATTGCCGCCTTTACCCGGACGATGTCCTTTTCCGGCGTCTCTGTCACACCGTGCATCTCCACCGGGATGAAGCCTTTTTCCTGAAAGGCCATCAGGTCGCCGCGGGTGATGTGGAGCTTTTTCTCCGCCCGGTCGATCAGGCGTTCCGTCATCCGGGCCCGGGCATCGGCGTACTTTTCGTCCGCCAGCAGAACCGACGCCTGATTGATCACCTCTTCCATGGTGTCACGGGTCAGGGCGGTGCGTGCGGACTTTGTCTGATACTGAAGGGACTTCTCGTTGTCCTCGTTCAGCTCTTCCACCGCTCTGCGGCTCAGGGCCTCCGCGCGCTCTTTTTCCGCAGCCGCGGACTCGCGCGCCGCGCTCAGGATGCCGGCGCACTCCTTCTCAGCATCACTGTTGGTCTGGTCGATTCCATCCAGAAGCGTCTTTGCGTTTGCCGACGCAGCGTCCGCCGCCTGGAGCGATTCTTCCACCTGGGCTCTGCGCCCGCCGAGCATCTTCGGTACAAGTTTTCTTCCGATAAAATACAGTGCCGTCGCAAGGATGGCAAAGTTAATCAACCCGTAAATCAGGGTATACCCCATTCTCATAGTCCGGTCATCCCTCCTTTCTGCCGTAATGGTTCATTCTGTTTACTCTTCGCTCAGGAGCTTTTCCGCCAGCATGGCC
The DNA here is from genome assembly GCA_902789835.1 of Oscillospiraceae bacterium. The sequence goes on along the minus strand of CADAPN010000167.1, from coordinate 5,092 downwards.
GCAAGCTCCGGCGCAGCCTCATGAAGCTGCTGCGCGGTTTTTTCCTGTCTCTGAGAAAGTGCCGCTTCCGAATCTTTCCGGTTCTGCACCGAGGCTTTTTTTGCTTCCTGCAGCACTTCCGCGTTGTGCTTTTCGATTTCTTCCGCGTTCAGAGCAAGAAGCTTCTTTGCCTCTTCACGGCTTCTGGCCTTTTCCAGAAAGCGATTGAGTAAAAACAGCAGCAGAAAGAAGTTGATGACTGTCCAGATGAGTTCAGATATGTTGATACTGATCATGGACTGTCTCCTCTTCGTTATCCGATAGGAATCGCCGGATCAAACCTTTGATACCAGCATGAACGCGATCAGCAGGCCGTAGATCGTCAGTGCCTCAATCATACCAAGGGCGACAATCAGCGTGGAGCGGATGTTTCCTGCTGCTTCCGGCTGGCGGGCAATGGCGTCCATCGCCTTTCCTGCGGTGATGCCCTGCGCAATGGCCGGGCCGAGGGTGCTGACAGCGATAGCGATCGCAGCCGCGATAGCAATAAGTCCTGAAGATGCCATAGAATTGTTCCTCCTAATGAAAATAATAATGTAGTAATGAGCTTATTCTTCCTCTTCTTCCGCCGCTTCCGAGACATAGATGGAGAGCAGCATCGTGAAGACCAATGCCTGAATCAGGCAGAACAGCAGGCTCAGCACCTGCATCACCAGCGGAGCCAGGATCGGGAAAATATTATAAAGATTCTCGGTCACCGCTTCCTCTCCATAGAGGTTTCCGTAAAGACGGAGCGCCAGCGAGAACGGGCGGACAAACTGCTCGATGATCGCCAGGAAAAACAGCGGGATCGTCATCGAAGTAAGGACCCCGATCAGATACTTTCCGAAGCCTCTCTCCTTTACCCCGACGAAATGAGTCGTGAAGAACGCGACAATTGCAAGTCCCGCCGTCACGGAAAGACTTGCCGTCGGCACATGGAACGCCTTCAGGTGTCCGGCGCCCGGGAGCAGGCCGGAATAGTTGCTGACAATGATGAAGATAAAGAAAGTCGCAAACACCGGGAAATACTTCTTGCAGAGCTTGGTTCCCAATGTGCCGTTAAAGTAATTCTGCAGGCTTCCTACCGCCATTTCCGCAATGTTCTGCAGCTTTCCGGGCACATCCTTCATATTGCGCGTAGCCAGCCAACTGAGCAGCGTAAGAACAGCAATGATGGCCCACATCGTCGTTACGGTGCCGGTAACTTCCAGTGGTCCGATGGAAAACAATGCATGGGTGGTTTCTTCCATTCACTCACCTCCTTTATACGGTCATACGTTTTTATATCATACACCATTTTTTATTTTTTGAAAAGAGCTTTTCCCCTTCCCTGTTCAACATTTTTCCAGATTTGCTGCGCAATTTACCGGCTGCTTCCTTCTGCAGAACCCGTCGGTTTTCCATTTTATGTTCTTTCGACGGAAAAACCGGCAGGCGGAATGCCTGTCGGTTTTATGTTCACTCAATACCTTCTGAATCTTCCAGGGACTTCCGTTTCCCTATGCTCACAGCTCGGGAGCGACTGTCTTCTTCTGCCCTGAAGCTCCGTTGTAGCAGAAGCCGAGCATGGTCATGTCGTCAAACTGCGGCGCCTCTCCGACAAATTCATCCACGCTCTCCCGGACAGCTTTCAGCAGCTCTTCCGGCGCTGCGTCCGGATCGCGGTTCAGCACTTCCAGCATCCGTTCGGTACCGAAAAGCTCATTGTTGATGTTCGTCGCCTCGGGAACACCGTCCGTGTAGACAAACAGCCTGTCTCCGGGGTGAAGCTCAAAACCGTGCTCCTTAAACGGGATATCCTCCATTGCGGCCACCGCCATCGAGTGCCGATATACGACCAGTTCGTACCTGCCGCCCTTTCGGCAGAGAACCGGGTGCTCATGCCCGGCATTAGCGGCAATGCCCTTTCCGGTGGAGAGTTCCAGAATGGCCAGCCATACTGTGACAAACATGTCGCTCTCGTTTCCGTCACAGAGCTGATTGTTTACATGATAGAGAATCTCGGCAGGGCTGTCGCCCATCTGGGCGCGGTTCTTGATCAGGGTCTTGGTGATCACCATGAACAGTGCCGCCGGCACGCCCTTTCCCGAAACATCGGCCATCACCATGGCAAGATGGTCGTCGTCCACCAGGAAGAAGTCATAGAAGTCGCCGCCGACCTCCTTGGCCGGAGTCATGCTGGCAAAAATATCAAAGTCATCGTGATCGGGGAAAGCCGGAAACACGCTGGGCAGCATATCCGCCTGGATCCGTCTGGCCACATTCAGCTCCGTACTGATCCGTTCCTTCTCCGCCGTGACCGCAGTCAGATGCCGCACATAGTCTGTGATCTGTTCTTCCATCCGGTCGATGGACTGGGCCAGTACGCCGATTTCATCCTGTCCGCGGATGCTGTCGGTCAGCTTCTTCTCCGCCGTTTCATTCTCCCGCGCAAAGCGGCTCGCCTCTTCCGTGATCTTCGTGACCGGCTTGATGAGCTGCTCACTCAGATAAAGCTCAATCCCGATGATTTCCAGGGCTGCAAGCATCAACAGTCTCCTGAGGATATGGGATACATAGCTCATCTGAATATGACGGATTTCGTCCATCGGCCGTTGTACACAGATGATCGCCTTGGTGCGCTGATCCGTGTCCTTCACCGGAACCATGGCAGTGATGTGGTGGGAAGAACGTTTATAATTTGCACCGTTCAGCAGCAGGAGTTCCTGATTCGAGCTCCCCTCATACAGGTTCCGGTATTTCAGTTTGTATTCGTCGTTGGTTGTGGTTCTGACATATCCGAGCTCATAGGGCGTATATTCGCTCTCCCAGCGGACGGTGGAAAAGAGAAAGGTAATCTTGTCATAGTCTGGCAGCTCCGGCCGAATCACATAGACAAAGGTTGCGTCGAACGCATTGCAGAGCTGGTCCAGCCGCAGCCAGGTTTCGCGATAGAGCTCGCTGTCCTCTCCGGCCTCAAGCATCTCATCAAGCGAATCTCCGTCGATGAAGAATGCAGCTGCGTTTGCAACCTGAAACGCGTCCTCCGTGTACTGGTCATAGAGCGACTGACTGGTGACGCGATATCCGAGGATGCCTGAGACCGCCGAATAGACAATCAGCAGCGTCACGACGATCAGGATGCTGCGAAACGCAATGCTCTTACTGATTTTATTGATCAATCTCATGTCTGTCTGTTCTCCTCAGGCACTCCCGCAGGCGGACTCTTTCTGTCGCACTTCTCTGCACCCATGATGCTGCTTTCTGACGTTTTATTATAAAGGTTTTCTCCTGTTTGGGCAAGAGAAATCTGTTTTCATGATACAGGGGCATAACCGGCTGACTCTCTCCGGCATCCGGGCTGCGTTCTTTTCTCTCCTCTGACAGCAGTATACCCCCGCTGCAACATGTTCTGCAGCGGGGGTATACTGAATTCTTCTGATTTTCACACGCCGAAGAGCAGGTCGCCGTAGGTCGGGAACGGCCAGTAGTCGGCAGCCGTGATGGTTTCGGTCTCGTCGCACAGGGCGCGCAGCTTCGACATTTTACACAGCACCTCGTCCCGGATATGAAAGGCCTGCTTCGTGTTGTCCCCGTCCAGGGCCAGTACGCTCTTCTCCAGCGCTTCGGTTGCTTCGTCGATGCTGTCGATGAGGACGGAGAGGCGTTTGACCTGCCTGCTCTCATAGGCAAAGCCGAGCTCCGGCGCGGCGGCCTTCTTGGCATTCAGCACCGAGGCCAGATCACCGCAGTAACGGACGACTGCCGGCAGAATCTCCTTTCTGGCCATATCGACCATTGTGAGGGCCTCAATCCGCACCGTGCGTACATAGTTCTCCATGGAGATCTCATAGCGCGAGTGCAGCTCCGTCTCGGAATAAATCCGGTGGCTGGTCAGCATCTGAATGTTTTCCGGATCCAGGACCATCTGCAGCGCGTCCGGCGTGGTACGAAGGTTCTCCAGGCCGCGGACTTCGGTGGCTTCCCGGATCCAGGCATCGTCATAGCCGTTGCCGTTGAAGAGGATGCGCTTGTGCTTCTTGATGGTCTCGCGGATCAGATCGTGCAGGCAGGTGTCGAAATCGCCTTCGCAGTTCTCCAGGCGGTCGGCAAACTGCCGGAGCGATTCCGCAACGGCGCCGTTGATCATGACGTTGGCGCAGGAGATGGAGTCGTTGGAGCCCACCATACGGAACTCGAACTTGTTGCCCGTGAAGGCGAAGGGAGACGTACGGTTGCGGTCCGTGGTATCGCGGTTGAAGCGCGGGAGCACATCCGCGCCAAGGCGCAGGCGGTGCTTTTCGGTTCCGGCATAGGGGCTGTCGTTCTCCAGCGCGTCGAGGACCGCCGTCAGCTCATCGCCGAGGAACATGGATACCACGGCCGGAGGCGCCTCATTCGCGCCGAGGCGGTGGTCGTTCCCGGCGGAGGCGACACTCATGCGCAGCAGACCCTGATAGTCGTCCACGGCCTGAATCACCGCCACGAGGAAGAGCAGGAACTGGGCGTTTTCATAAGGTGTCTCGCCCGGGCTCAGGAGGTTGACCCCCTTGTCCGTGGCCATGGACCAGTTGTTGTGCTTGCCGCTTGTCTCGCCCGGGCTCAGGAGGTTGACCCCCTTGTCCGTGGCCATGGACCAGTTGTTGTGCTTGCCGCTGCCGTTGACGCCGGCAAAGGGTTTTTCATGAAGCAGGCAGACCAGATTGTGTTTCCGGGCAACCTTCTTCATGATCTCCATGGTCAACTGGTTGTGGTCGGAGGCGATGTTGCCCGTTGTGAAGATCGGGGCCAGCTCATGCTGACACGGGGCGACTTCGTTGTGCTCGGTCTTGGCATAGATGCCAAGCTTCCAGAGCTCCTCGTCCAGCTCCTCCATAAAGGCCTTGACCCTCGGCTTGATGGCGCCGAAGTAATGGTCGTCCAGCTCCTGGCCCTTGGGCGGCTTGGCTCCGAAAAGCGTACGCCCGGTATAAATCAGGTCCTTCCGCTTCAGGTACATGTCCCGGTCCACCAGGAAGTATTCCTGCTCAGGACCCACATTGGTGACCACCCGCTTGACATCCGTATGACCGAAGAGCTTCAGGATCCGCAT